>CAKRPQ010000038.1 GCA_934385225.1 uncultured Eubacteriales bacterium | reverse complement strand
GGATTGCGGAACTTAATACAAAATTCGACGTGTTGCGCGTATTTCTTGATTTTGTCGATATTATAGTTTTGTCTCTTCTTCTTTATATTTGCGTGCGCTTCCTTGCAGGGATAATGCGCAAGCGTTCGGGAAGGCTTCTCGTCGGAATTTTCGCTGTTATCGTTCTTATTGCGGCATCATATCTTCTCAACCTTAAAGCGACGTTTTTCGTACTTGAAAATGTCATGCAGTTCGGAGTTATCGCGCTCGTGGTCATATTCCAGCCGGAGCTTCGTACTCTTCTTGAAAATGTCGGCTATGCGGGCAAAAAATTTCGCGCAAAAACACTTCTGATATCCCGTAACGAAAAGGTCACGGCAGTTGACGATATATGCCGTGCGGTGAAGGATATGTCAAACACGAGAGTCGGCGCGCTTATCGTTTTCAGACACGAAAAGGAAATAAACGCTTATGATGAAATGAAAGCTGTTACGATAAACGCCGATATATCGCAGGAGCTTATCGAAAATATCTTCTTCAAAAATTCACCGCTTCACGACGGAGCAATGGTAATAAGCGATTTCAGGATACTTCGGGCGAGAGTTCTTTTTGACGAACTTTCCGTCAATCCCGACCTCGCGCTCAATCTCGGCTCACGGCATAAAGCCGGTGTCGGCGCAACCGAGGGCGGAAGTGACAGCACAGCCGTTGTCGTCTCCGAGGAAACGGGGCAGATATCATACGCGAAAGACGGAGAACTCACGCAAAATATTTCTGCCGAGGAGCTACGCAAAATACTTCTCGCGGAGCTTATCATAGAAAACGAGGATAAAGGCAACGGCGAAAAAAATAAAGATAAAGAGAAAAACGCACATAAAAAGGATAAAAACAAGTCTAAAACGAAAATAAGTAAATAAGGAGGCTTTACCGTGGGAGAACATGATTTCGAAAAAAAGATCTGCGAAACGAAGAACGCGGTCGAAAAAACCACTTTTCGTATAGGAAAGGTATCGGTGGGGCTTACCGCAATTATAATGTATGTTTTCTGCCTGCTCTGCGCCATAGTTATCTGGGCGAACGTGAACGAGAACAGCACAGAAAAGATTACGCGCGAATTCGGAAATATTCCCGTCGTGATAGAGGGCGAATCGGTGCTTGCGAAGAATAATATGGCTGTGTTCGAAGTGTTCGATAAAACCGTGAACGTCAGCGTCGAGGGCGCGAAAAACAAGATAAATAAACTTAGCGACAGCGATATTGTCGCATATGTCGATGTCAGCGAGATAACTGAGGCGGGAACGGCGCGCCTGAATATCGGAATAAAGGGAACGGGCAAGCTTGATACCGTTGCGTCGCCGTCGAGCGTTAAAGTATTTGCCGACGAGAAGTGCGAGATAGACGTTCCCGTCGAGGTTAAAAAGATTTATTCCATTGACTCGGAATACGGCTTTGACGTAAAGACCGATATAGACAGCGTAGCTGTTTCGGGAGCAAAAAGCGTTCTTGATAAAGTCAAGAGTGCCGTTTGCGAAGCGGATCTCGGAAAACTGACGACGAGTTTCACTAAAACCGAAAAACTTGTGCTTGTAGACGAGAACGGCGAGCAGATAGATATGAGTTATGTAACCGCAGGCGTTTCGTATGTGCAGGTGGGTGTTGAAGTATATACCGAAAAGACCGTTCCGCTCACCGTTTCGTACAAATACGGTTATATAATGCCGAAGAATATATCCGTCACGCTTACGCCGCCCGAAATAACGATAAAAGGCGATCCCGCCGTGCTTGCGGATATAGATTCGATACTTCTGCACGAGATTGACGAGACGAAGATAACAGGCGATACGTTCAGTGCACTTAACGTCACGCTTCCCGCGGGCGTTACGGAGGTCGAAAAAAAGGAAATAAGCGAGGATATAAAGCTCATACGCACCGAAAAGCATAAGATTGATTACCCCGTTTCGTCGATAACGGTTCTCAACCCGAACGGTATTGATTATGAATTTGTCGGCGACACAATCGAGATCGAATATATTGTCGCGACAGATTCGAAATCGCGCGTTTCGGAGAAAAATTTCGAGGTCGAGCTTGACCTTTCCGACTACGAAAGCGAAATGAGCGGAAGTTACAGAATACCGATAAACGTAAATGTCACAAGTACGGGATATACGCTTTTCCCGATAAATATAGGTCAGTCTGACGTGCGTCTTTCGGGAACGGATAAATAAAATGGGGAAAAAGATACTTATCGGTGATATAAAGACCCCGTATGACGCGGGCGAGAGGGAAATAATTTCCGTGGCAAAAAAGAAAGTGGCGAGAAGCGGACTTTCGACGCGTGACTTTTCGTTTAAGATATATAAGAGGTCGATAGACGCGCGAAAACGCGATAATATAATGAGCGTCTGCTCGGTCGTTGCCGAGACCGCGTCCGATTTGCGCCTTGACGATATGAAACTTTCAAAATACGGAATAAGCGAAGTTCCGTGCGGCGATCTTGAAATCAAAAAAGGCGACAGACGTATGGCGAATCGTCCGGTAATTGTCGGAATGGGGCCTGCGGGAATGTTCTGCGCCATGCTTCTTGCCGAGAACGGCTACGCGCCGATAATTATCGAGCGCGGAGACGCTGTCGGCGAGCGCGTAAAAAAGGTCGAAATTTTCTATAAAAACGGAATTCTTGACAAAAACACAAATATCCAGTTCGGCGCTGGCGGTGCGGGCACTTTCTCGGACGGAAAGCTCGTCACGCGGATAAATGACGCGAGATGCGCTTACGTTCTGCGACGCTTTAACGAATTCGGAGCGCCAGACGAGATACTTACAAAGGCAAAACCGCATATCGGGACGGATATTCTCCGCTCGGTCGTGTCGAATATATCCGATTATATCTGCGCAAACGGCGGTGAGATCCGCTATAATACAAGGCTTAAAGAACTTGAAGGCACGCGCGTCGTAACCGACGATTATTCTCTTGAAAGCGGTGCGGTCGTGCTTGCTCTCGGACACAGCGCGCGGGATACTTATGAAATGCTCCTTTCAAAAGACTTTTTAATCGAACCTAAACCCTTTTCCGTCGGCGTCAGGATAGAGCATCTTCGCACCGACATAGAACACGCGCTTTTCGGCGATCTTGCGGGCGATCCGATGCTCGGAGCGGCGGAGTATAATCTCTCGCAAAGACGCGGAGATCGCGGTGTTTATACGTTCTGTATGTGTCCGGGCGGCGAGGTCGTCGCGGCGGCGAGCGAAGATGGCGGAGTTGTCGTCAACGGAATGAGCAGCTATGCCCGTGACGGACGAAATTCAAATTCCGCCGTCGCTGTTTCGGTTAATAGCGAGGATTACGGAAATACCGTTATGGGCGCGATAAATTTTCAGCGCGGTATTGAGCGCGCGGCGTTCCGCGCGGGAGGTTCGGATTACTTTGCACCTGTGCAGACGGTCGGCGATTTTCTCGCGGATAAGACAGGCACGGAGCCGAAACGCGTGATCCCGACATATATGAACGGAAAATACAGAACCGCGAATCTTGCGGAGGTTCTTCCGAATTTTGTCATAAGTATGCTAAAAGACGGTCTTTCGGCGTTCGATCGCAAAATTGCGGGATTTGCGGCGAATGACGCCGTTCTTTCCGGCGCGGAGACGAGAACGTCGGCACCCGTCAGAATAGTTCGCGGAGACGATATGTGCGCGGCAGGCAGAGAGGGAATATACCCTTGCGGCGAAGGCGCGGGATACGCGGGCGGAATTACGAGTGCCGCACTTGACGGTGTGAAAACCGCACTTGCGATAATGGAGAAATACAGACCCTATGGGGAATGAGGCGGATATATGAGAGTAAAAGCTGTTGTTACAGAGGTGAGCGAAAAATATTCCGTCGTCGAGAGCGAGAGAATGTCGGCGTGCGAGGGCTGCCATAAGAGCGCGGAGGGGTGTTCCGTCTGCTCGCTTATGGGGAGTGAAAAAAAGATAAGCACAAAGGCGATAAACCGCATCGGCGCAAAAGTCGGCGACACGGTGGAGATAGAGACCGAGAGCAGAAGAGTAATGCTTTACGCCGCCGTAGTATTTATGCTGCCCGTGCTTCTTTGCCTTGCTTTTTACGGTGTCGCGTCGCTTATCGGCTTCGGCGAGACCGCTCGGTATGTTTTTCTTGCCGCGGGCTTTGTATTCAGTCTTTTTTTCGTTTGGATATATTCGAAATTTATTGTCGAGAAACGAATCGACGCCGAAATAGTCGAAATTACCGATAAAAAGTCGGAATAAAATATATAAAAAATACGGACACAGTGTGCAGACGACCTGCGTTTCGTGGAAAGAGTACAGAAATGGCAACGCAGAATAAAAAAAGAGAAAAAATCTGGAACACACTGTTTGACGAATCGGAGGAGTCGCTTTGCGCCGTCGCCGAAATAAGTAAAGAAAACGGGCTTAATCCGATAACGGCAAAGCTGCTTTATAACCGCGGTTATAAAACGCCCGCGGACGTAAAAAAGTTCTTCAATAACGAGACGAACACGCTTTACGACCCGTTTGCGCTTATAGATATGGAGAAAGCCGTTGCGCGTATAAAAAGAGCGGTTGACGGAAGCGAAAAGATACTCATATACGGCGATTATGACGTAGACGGAGTTACCGCGGTCAGCAGTCTTTACCTTTATCTTCGTAACCTCGGCGCAGATGTCGGATATTACATACCGAGCCGCGACGGTGAGGGCTACGGCGTTTCGAATGCCGCCGTCGAGCGGTTTGCGGCGGAGAAAGTGAAGCTTATAATTACCGTCGATACGGGCATAACAGCCTGCGACGAAGCCGAGCTTGCCGCGAGCCTCGGCGTTGATATGGTCATAACCGATCACCATGAGTGTAGAGATACGCTTCCGAGGGCGTGCGCTGTGGTAAACCCGCATAGGCACGATTGCGGCTATCCTTTTAAGGAGCTTGCGGGAGTGGGAGTTGTTTTCAAGCTCCTTCTCGCGTATGAAATAAAGCTCTGCGAGGAAAACGGCACGGATAAAACCGGCGGTATAAGACGTGTTTTCAAAGAATATGCGGATCTTGCCGCAATAGGGACTATCGCCGATGTTATGCCGATAATAGACGAGAACAGACTTATCGTTATGTACGGGCTTGACAAAATAGCCGTGACAGGCAGGAAAGGTCTTTCGGCACTTATCGACGCGTCGCTCGGTACATCGGGAGACGCGCAGCCCTCTCATGCGGCGGGACAGGAAACGTCAAGACGAAAAAAGATAACCTCCTCCTATATCGGTTACGGAATCGCGCCGAGGATAAATGCCGCGGGAAGAATAAGCACTGCGTCAAAAGCTGTCGAACTTTTCCTTACAGATTCCGACGAAAAAGCGGCACAGCTTGCGGCTGAACTCTGCGAAATAAACCGCGAGAGACAGGTCGAGGAAAACCGCATAGCCGAGCAGGCGTATAAGAAGATAGAGCAGGAATTTGACCCCGAAAACACAGGTGTCATAGTCCTTGACGACGATAACTGGCAGCAGGGAATAATAGGTATCGTCTCGTCGAGAATAACCGAAAAATACGGTCTGCCGTCTATTTTGATTTCATTTGACGGCTCTACGCGCGGGTATCCCGAAGGCGACGACATCGGCAAAGGATCGGGAAGAAGCATAAAGGGACTTAACCTTGTCGATGCCCTTAACTATTGCAGCGACTGCCTTGTAAAGTACGGCGGCCACGAGCTTGCGGCAGGGCTTACCGTCGAACGTTCGAAACTTGACGAATTCAAGCGTAAAATAAACGAATATGCAAGGAAAAATATTTCCGAGGAAATGATGAATGTGAAGCTCGATGCCGACTGCGTAATCGGGATTGAGGACATCACGATCAGAAACGTCACGGAAATAAGTACCCGCCTTGAACCGTTCGGAACGGCAAATCCCACGCCGTCGTTCATACTAAAAGACGCGAAAATAGAGAAAATCTATGCGATAGGCGCCGGGAAGCACACAAAGCTCCATGTTTCCAAAAACGGCGTTTCCGTCAGCGCAATGTATTTCGGTATTTCGCCGCAGAAGACGGAGCTTTCCGTCGGCGACAGAGTTGACGTGTTTTTCAATATGGATATAAACGACTTCCGAGGCGTCAGAAGCGTTCAGATGATCGTAAGGGATATAAAACTCTCGGACGGCTATAAAGAAGAGCTTAAAAACGGGCTTTTCAGATACGAATATATAAAAGGCGGCGGACTTTACGACGATCCGCAGAACGTAGTGCCGACAAGAGACGATTTTGCGGCTGTTTATAACGTTCTCCGCCGCGAGAGCAGACTCGGTCACGATACCGTAAGCGAGAGAATACTTCTTTCTATGCTTGAAGGCAAAGTAAATTACATAAAAATGAAATTTATAATGAGTACTTTCAGGGAACTTAACGTGTGCCGCGTTGAAGAACTGGACGGCGGGTATTATCACTTCGAGATATATTTCAGCACGGGTAAAACGAACCTTGAAAAGTCGTATATACTTAAAAAACTCCGCTCACAGGCAAAAGCCGAGGTGTAAAACGTCTGTTTTGCGCTTCTCGTATGAGCAAAGGCTGATTTTCAGAGGATAACCTAATGGATAATGAGTGCAAACAAATAAAAAGTGCAGCTTCCGAGGCGAATATAAACCGCCTCCTTGATATACTCCGCGCGACGGGAAAGAACTACGACACGGAGAAGATAACGCGCGCTTTCGAATATGCAAAGGAACTTCACGCAGGGCAGTACCGCGCGAGCGGCGAGGAATATATATCCCACCCGATCGCCGTTGCCGAGATAGTCGCGGGACTTGAACTTGATACCGATTCTATCTGTGCCGCGCTTCTTCACGATACGGTGGAGGATTGCGCCGATAAGACAAACCTCGGCGATATAAAGAAGCTCTTCGGCGAGGACGTCGCGATGCTCGTTGACGGACTGACGAAGATAGTGCGGCTTCAAGTAGAAGATAAAGAGGAGGCGCATATCGAGAACCTCCGAAAGATGCTTCTTGCCATGTCGAAGGACGTGCGCGTCATATTCATAAAGCTCTGTGACAGACTTCATAATATGCGCACGCTTCTTGCGAAAAGCGAGGCAAAAAGACGATCCATCGCACTCGAAACCATGCAGGTGTATGCGCCTCTTGCGCACCGCCTCGGTATGCAGAGGATAAAGCAGGAACTCGAAAATCTTTCGCTTGAATACCTTGACCCGTTCGGGTACGAGGAGGTAAAAAACCATATCGAAGAGAAGTACGGGCAGAACCTCGGACTTATTGAAAGTCTCCGAAATCAGGTGGACTCGAAACTGCGCGAGAATAATATTAAATTCACGCTTGAAGGCAGAATAAAATCCGTTTACAGCATCTACCGCAAGATGTATAATCAGAATAAGAGCTTTGACGAAATATACGATTTTTACGCTCTTCGTATAATCGTCGATACGGAGCTTGAATGTTATACGGTTCTCGGCATAATTCACGAGATGTTCCGTTCAATACCGGGACGCTTCAAGGATTATATTTCGACACCGAAACCGAATATGTACCGTTCGCTTCATACGACGGTCATAGGCAGGGACGGCATACCGTTTGAGGTTCAGATAAGAACGTGGGAAATGCACCACGTTGCCGAATACGGTGTTGCCGCGCACTGGAAATATAAGTCGGGTGAGAGATCGAAGGCAGAGATCGACAAGAAGCTCGAATGGATAGCGAAGCTCATCGAAACAGAGGACGGCACACGCGACCCCGAAGAATTTATGCACGCGTTCAAGACGGATATAATACACGACGAAACATTTGTGTTCACGCCGAAAGGAGACGTCATCGCGCTTCCGCAGGGGTCAACCGTCATCGACTTTGCGTATGCAATTCATTCCGCCGTTGGAAATAAGATGGTCGGTGCGAAGATAAACGGCATGATAGTGCCGATAGATAAAGTGCCGCAGAATGGCGAGATCGTTGAAATTCTTACGTCTAATTCGTCGAAAGGTCCGAGCCGCGACTGGCTTAAAATCGTAAAGACGAGCGAAGCGAAGAATAAGATACGCCAGTGGTTCAAGAAAGAGAAACGCGAGGAAAACATCGCCTACGGTCAGTCTATAATCGACGCAGAGCTGCGTAAGCTCGCAAGAAACTATACCGAGGCGCAGAAAGAGGAGATTGTAACAAACGTCGCACGCAGGATAGGTGTGCAGACTGCAGAGGACCTTTATAATACGATCGGCTACGGCGGAATGTCGCTTGCCAAGGTAACGCTTAAACTTCACGACGAATTTGATAGGATAGTCAAGTCGGACGAGCCGCAGGAGGCTCTTTCGATAAGTGATATTCCGCTCAAAAAGGCGAAAAATGTCAAAAGTAACAGCGGAATCATCGTTGACGGACAGGAAGGCTGTCAGGTCAAGTTTGCAAAATGCTGTAACCCGCTTCCGGGTGACAGCGTTATCGGTTTTGTCACAAAAGGCTACGGTATTTCCATTCATAAAAAAGACTGCCCGAACGTAATACAGGGAATGAAAGACCTTGACAACGCGTCGAGATGGGTCACCGCCGAGTGGGAAAAAGGCTCGGATAACGCGGGCAGCGTCTATGAGGCACTCATACAGGTGTATGCCATAGATAGGATAGGGCTTATCGCCGACCTTACAATGGCACTCGCCGATATGAAGGTGTCCATTCTTTCGATAAATTCGCAAAAGAAATCGGACGATACAATGATATTCAATCTAAAAATAAGCTGTAAAAATATAGACCACTATAAGTCCATAGTTTCGAGAATCAAGGGACTTAACGGTGTCGAAGACGTGACGAGAGGATTTTCGTGATATGAAAGCGGTGCTTCAAAGAGTAAAAACGTCCGAGGTCAGAGTAAACGGCGAAACTGTCGGAAAGTGCGGCGGGGGACTTATGATCCTGCTCGGCGTCGCCGCGGGCGATACCGAGAACGATGTGGACGTTCTTGCCGCAAAGATACTGAAACTCCGTATTTTCGAGGACGAGAACGGAAAAATGAACAAAAGTATTACGGATATCGGAGGCGAGGCACTTGTCGTTTCGCAGTTTACGCTTCTCGCAAACATATCGCACGGTAACAGACCCGATTTTCTGTCGGCTGAAAAGCCGGATCGCGCGTGTGAGCTTTACAAATATTTTGTTTCGCTTCTCCGTGACGGACTGTCGCACGTCGGAACAGGTGTGTTCGGCGCGGATATGGAAGTCAAAATTGTGAACGACGGTCCCGTAACGATCGTTGCCGACTCAAACGAACTGAAAAGGAGCAAATGACACCATGAAAGTCGACCTTGACGGCAATTTGCCGATAAACAGATACTATGTCCAGATGCTTTGTATGATATACTTTCCGGGAGTCAAGTTTTCCGAGGAAAACGGCGGCAACGACGGGCTTTTTCTTGATGTAAATGTCCGTAAAGAGGGCGAAACCGTCCGCGCGCGCTGCACTCTCACCGCGCTTGAAAAAACGGAAAGCGCGGAAAAGGAGGCGAAGATAGGCGGAGATATAACCGAGGATCGCGCAATAAAGCTCGCAATAGGTGCGGCAATGCTTGCCGTCGGCGACGCACTGCTTTCGTACCGACCGTCATGGGGTATGCTCATAGGAGTCAGACCTTCAAAGGTCGCGATGGAAAAGCTGCTTGAAGGCAACAGCAAAACGAGAACAAGAAAAATTCTCACCTCCGAGTTTTTTGTAACGCCAAAAAAGGCGGCTCTCGCGACAGATGTAGCACTTAACGAACGCGCGATAATCGGCACGCCGGATAAACGCGATTGCAGTATTTATGTTTCCGTTCCGTTCTGCCCGTCGCGTTGCGCGTATTGTTCATTTGTCTCATATACGTCAAAGAAGTTGCTTTCCCTTATTCCAGAATATCTTGTCCGCGTTTGCCGCGACATCGAAAAGACGTTCGAGATGACGGAAAAACTCGGAATGAACGTAAAAACCGTCTATATCGGCGGCGGAACGCCGTCCGTTCTTGATGCGTCGCAGATAAAAATGCTTCTCGGAACGATAAACAGATGTACCGATGTTTCAAAACTTGAAGAATTCACATTCGAAGCGGGCAGACCGGATACGATAGACGAAGAAAAGCTCGCGGCGGCAGCGGAATACGGCGTGACCAGAATAAGCGTCAACCCGCAGACGCTCTGCGATAACGTGCTGTCGGGCATCGGACGTATGCATACGAGCGATGAATTTTACCGCGCATATGATATTGCGAGAAAATCGGGCATAGAATATATAAATACCGATCTTATTGCGGGATTGCCGGGGGATAACTTCAAGACGTTCTCTGCTTCGTTTGACAAAATTATCGAACTTGCCCCCGATAATATCACGGTACATACTTTCTGCGTAAAGAAATCGTCCGAGCTTATAAAGCAGGGTGCGGGAATATTTTCGCGCAAAGGCGGCGACGCGGGGAAGTGCGTCGATTATTCCCAGCTCCGTGCGCTTCAAAACGGTTATAAGCCGTATTATATGTACAGGCAGAAAAACACTGTCGGGAATCTCGAAAACGTCGGTTTTGCAAAACCCGGCGCGGAAGGGCTTTATAATATCTATATGATGGAGGAAATCCATTCGATATTCGCCGTCGGCGCGGGAGCGGTAACAAAACTGCTCGAATACAAAAAGGCGGGAGAGGGAAAAACGAGAATAAACCGTATATTCAATCCCAAGTACCCGTATGAGTACCTGCGTGAGGATAATACGGACGAAACGGAGAGGCTCGCAAAAGAGTTTTTCGGTGAAATATTTGATATCTGAGGAGGAATGCTTGTGACGGAAGAAAAGACGTCCGCGTCAAAGAAAACATTTTTTTCGGGTGTGGCTGTTTTGACGCTTTCGGTGGTTCTTGTGAAGATAATAGGACTTCTTTACAAGATACCGATGTTAAAATACCTCGGGACGGAAGGAATGGCATTCTTTAACGCCGCCTATGATATCTATACGATGTTTTATATGATATCGACGGCGGGACTTCCCGTTGCGGTGTCGATAATGATATCTGAAAACAGGGTCAGAGGTAACGCAAAAAACGTAAAAAAGATATACAGAACGGCGCTTGCGCTCTTTTTCGTCATAGGCACGGCGGGAATGCTCGCCATGATGCTCGGCTCCGGGCAGTTCGCCGCTCTTATAAAGATGGACGAAGCGGCGTATTGCATTTTCGCAATAGCTCCGACGCTTTTCTTTGTCTGCATATCGAGCGCAATGCGCGGCTTTTTCCAGGGGTATCAGATAATGACGCCGACTGCGGTGTCGCAGGTCATAGAGGCGCTCGGTAAACTTGTTATCGGACTTCTTATGGCGCGCTGGGCGATGAAGAACGGGTATTCGCTTCCCGTCGCCGCGTCGTTTGCCGTTCTCGGACTTACCGTCGGCGTTGCCGTTTCGTTCATTTATATAACAATATCTAAAATACTTTTCAGGCTGACGGGAAAGCAGGCGCGTCTCACGGTCGACGAAGGACTTAGCGCGGACAGTACGTCCTCCGTGCTCGGCGGACTTGTCAAAATCGCGATACCGATTACTATAAGCTCGTCCGTTATGGGAATAGCAAGGCTTGTCGATACGGCAATGATTTCTTCGAGACTGCAAACTATCGGCTACGCGGGAAACGTCGCAAATTCGCTCTACGGCGCGTACAGTACGATGGTAGTGCCGATATACAGCCTGCCGCCCGCGCTCATTACGGGTATATCTCTTTCGCTCGTACCCATGCTTACGGCTGCCGTCGAGGCGGGAAACCGCGAAAAGGAGAGTATGGTTCTTTCCTCGTCGCTGCGAATATGTACGCTTTTCGCAATGCCATGCGCGATCGGGCTTTGCTTTTTCTCAAAGCCTATACTTGAACTTCTTTTCTCGCACGAAAAGGATTCCGTCGAGATCGCCTCTCCGCTTCTTTCGATACTCGGTATATCCGTGCTGTTCGCCTGTCTTATGACGGTCACAAATGCCATACTTCAAGCATATAAGCAGGAGCGTAAACCAATAATTTCGATGGCGATAGGCGCACTCCTCAAAATTGTTTTTGATTATATTCTTATCGGCGTTCCCGCACTCAATATCTACGGCGCTCCGATAAGTACATTCATTTGTAACGCCGCGGTAATGACGCTGAATTTTGTGTTCATAAAAAAGTACGCGTCCGAATTTGACGGAATAGCGAAGCTGTTCTATAAACCGTTTGCGGCGTCGTTGCTTTCGGTCGGTACAGCATTTGCTCTTTATACCGCAATCCGCCTTAAAATCGGTCCGTCGAGACTTTTCACATTTCTCGCTGTCGCGCTCGGCGCACTTCTTTATTTCATCTTCGCACTCCTGTTCGGGGCTGCCGACGGCGATGATATTAAGATGCTTCCCGGCGGAAAAGTGCTTTTCCGTATTCTCTCTAAAATCGGATTTTTTAAAAATAATATGGCTAAATAGTGAACAAAATATAAATATTCACTTGAAAAGACAAAAAAGTCGAAATATTGCAGGAAAAATGAGAAAAATATTTCGAAAACACTTGCAAATAAAGAAAAATGATGATATAATACTAAACGGTTAAAATGTCGGAAACGTCGGGGTACTCGCCTCGCTCGACTTCCGTACCAAACTATTAAAAAAATTTACGAAAGGATTGGTCAAACGAAATGAACAAGACTCAGTTGGTTGATGCAGTAGCAAAGGCAGCAAATCTTAAAAAGGCTGACGCAGAGAATGCCGTTAACGCAGTATTCGAATCTGTTGCAGACGCTCTTAAAGCAGGAGATAAGGTTCAGATCATAGGCTTCGGTAACTTCTCCGTTAAGGAAAGAGCTGCAAGAGAGGGTAGAAACCCTGCTACCGGTGCAACGATCAAGATCCCCGCTTCCAAGGTTCCCGCTTTCACGGCAGGCAAGGGACTCAAAGATTCCGTAAACAATTAAAACACGTCGGCAGGCTCGTCAAGGGTCTGCCGAATTGCTTAAAACGCCCGAGAAAGGACGATATATAAATATGAGACTTGATAAATTTCTCAAAGTGTCGAGAATAATAAAACGCCGCACGGTTGCGAACGACGCCTGCGATAACGCGCACGTTTCGGTCAACGGCAGAGGCGCAAAGGCTTCGTATGAAGTCAAAGAAAACGATATTGTCGAAATAACATTCGGCGAAAAAACGCTTAAAGTAAGGGTAAAGGACGTAAAGGATAACGTCTGTAAGGCAGACGCTTCGTCTCTTTATGAGGTTTTGGAGTAATAAAAATCATCTTGCCCGAATATATAATACTAAGCCACCGCGCTTCAAGAGAAGCTCCGCGGCGGCTTTTAATATATTCGGGAGGTAAATATGCCTGATACAAACGAGCAGATAAAAGCACACGATATAGCGATAAGATCGAGAGAACATACCGAGATAACGGGAGTAACGAACGTCGTCAGCTTCGACGATACAAGTGTGTGCCTTGAAACGTCGATGGGTGAAATGATGATAGAGGGCGAGGATATAAAGGTGAGTGCGCTTGATACCGACAGGGGGCGTGTCGTGCTTGACGGAAAGATAAACGGCCTTTATTACAACACCGAAACGCAGACTAAAAAGCGCGGACTTTTCGGGAAAGTGATCGGCTGATGTACATAACGACGCTTTCGCTCGCGAAGATGACGCTTTACGCGCTTTTTCTCGGAGTCTTTCTCGGCGTCGCGTATGATGTCGTGCGGATAACCCGCGTCACGGTCGGTGTGCGCTACGGCGGCTTTGCCGAAAAAAGTACGGATAAGCTCTACGAGATAAATTTTCCGCTTATCGGCAGACTGAAAAAGCGCGGTAAAGGGAAGCTCGGCAGGAAGATGACCGCCGTGTTCGTCTTTTTCGGTGATCTTCTTTTCTTTTCCGCGTGTGGGGCTGTGTTCTGTATTTTTCTCTATTATACCGATAGCGGAATGTTCAGATGGCAGGCACTTGCCGCCACGGTTCTCGGTTTTTTCGTGTATTATAAGACCGTCGGAACCTTCGTTATATCCTCCGCGGAAATTATCTGCATTTTCGTAAAAATTTTTGTGGGAATTTTACTGAAATCTATTGAAATTCCGATAGGATTTATGTATAATATAATTGTAAAGGTGTCGAAAGCCATTTATTCGGTCACTTTCGGACGTGCCGTAAAGAGGTACAGACGGAGAAAGACGCGTGCGGTGATGCGTAAAATGCTTGCCGCGGCAGACACAAACTATTTTGAGGAGGTGTGGGATCGTGCGAAAAACATTTGAAATGAATATCGTTGTCCGTGTTGCCGTTACGTTTTTCGTTGTCGCGTCCCTCGTCATCTCCGTGAGAACTCTTGTGAAATATAACGATTTCAGAGAGAAGATAAATCGCCTTGAAGCGAAAAAGGAAGAGTATTCGGATAATATCGAACGGCTTAAATACGAGCTTTCCTGCGATATCGACGACGAGTATGTCATTAAGATAGCAAAAGAGAAGCTGAATCTGTGTATGCCCGACGAGGTTGTTTACTATAACGGACTTAACTGATGTTCTTCACCTCCCTTTTCCGAGGGCGGTGTTTCTGAAAGGGTAATGAGAGAAAAAGAGATAAGAAAAACAATAATATTTGCCGCCGCGGCGGTTTTGACGGCACTTGTGCTTGCGTTTGCCGTTTATTTTGCGCTGAAATTCTCCTTTTCGGAGGACGCCGCAGCGGGAACGGATACAGAGAGTACGGGGCAGACGGAGTATGCGCCGTCGATAACGGACTGGCAGACGCACGATACGCTTTTGCCTCTTGCGACAAGCACCGAGATACCCGCGACGGAGATTGAGACGGAGATCGGACGGGATATAAACGATCCCGCCTTTTTTGAAAGCACTTTCCGCGAAAAAAGTCGTGAAATAGCCGAGTGGGTCGAAGCGAACGTACCTCTTTACAGAACCGAGGCTGAAACTGACGAGGAAGGTAACGTAACCGTGGAGGCGGAGACCGAGAAAAGGAAAGTCGCTTTTTTCTGCCTTGACCTTGAAACAGGCGAGGCGATGAAATATAACGAAGATCACGTTTTCTTCTCCGCGAGTATAATAAAAGAGCCGTATATCCTCTATGCGCTGAAAGAAATCGAGAGGGCGAGAGAGGAAGGGAATACTGATCCGAAATATGACCTTGACAGTGTTTTTACATATACGGAGGACAGCTATAAAGAGGGATCGGGCATTATACAGAAGTCGGAATACGGAACGCAGTACACCTATCTTGACCTGTTCCGCCTTACGATAACGCAGAGTGATAATGTCGCCTTTTATTTTATACGGAATCTATACGGAAAAAAAGGCTTCAACGAGTTTTCAAAGTCTCTCGGCGTTTATAATCCCACAAAAAGCCTTTATAAAATATCCGCCTCCGAGGCAGCCGCATATCTTGCGGAAACATACAGATATTTTGAGAGCGGAAGCGAGTACGCGCTTATGCTCGAAAAATGGATGATGTCAACGAACCACAGAATAATGATACCTTCTGCACTGAAACCGACGCCCGTCGCGCATAAATACGGCTGGGACGAAAAAGCGTACCACGATAGTGCGGTGGTTTTCGACACTCACCCGTATGTTCTCGTCATTATGACGGAGCTTGATAACGGCAGCGGTGCGGATAATAAATTTATACGCGAACTTGCGAAAATGCTTGACGAAGCGCATAGAGAAGTTTGGAGTGAGGTCGAAAATGGGACTGACGTATCTTGACCGGTTTGACCTTGCGACGGACGGGGACGAGGTCGATTATATTCTCTCGTGGGATAAAAAGATGATGATGACCTGCTATGACGCAAATAACGTCTATCCGTTTAAGATTTTTCCGCAGAAAGGGCTTTCGGAAATTTCCTTTTCACCGATAACGATATTTTACGGCGGTAACGGTTCGGGAAAATCCACGCTTCTTAACGTCATTGCCGAAAAACTCGGTGTTCTGCGCTACGCACCGTTCAATAATACGCCGTTTTTCGAGGAGTACCTTAAATTCTGTAAATATAAACTTGTTTTCGGCGAAAAAGTGCCGCGCGAAAGCAGAATAATAACGAGCGATGATGTTTTTGATTTTCTTCTCGACGTGCGAAAAATTAATGAGGGCGTTGATACAAGACGCGAGGTGCTGTTTTCGGATTATGATGAGGGAAAGTATAATTCGCTCGGCTATAAGCTGTCTTCTATCGACGACCTTGACGAATTGAAAAGGAGGAACGATGCGAGAAGAAAGACGAAATCCGCCTTTGTGAATGCCCGAATCGGCAGAAATGTCGGCGGGCACTCAAACGGAGAAAGTGCCTATGAGTATTTCACAGATAAGATAAATGACGGTGCGCTTTACCTTCTCGACGAGCCTGAAAACAGCCTTTCCGCCGAGTTTCAGCAGAGGATAGCGGAGTTCATAGAGCAGTCGGTGCGTTTTTATAACTGCCAGTTCGTAATATCCACGCACTCTCCGTTTATTCTTTCGATAAGAGGCGCGAGGATATATGATCTTGATACCGTTCCCGTCCGCGAGGCACGCTGGAACGAACTTGAAAACATAAAACGCTATTTTGAACTTTTCGATAAGCACAGAAAAGAGTTTTTGTAACGGGATTAAATACTCTGACGAAATAATTGTTGTTGCCACGTTCTTTGATGTAAGCCATAACAGCCTCCTAAAAAAATAGAATGATTGTCAAGCAGTACACCATTGCATTATTATTGCGAGATTGAGCCGGGTTTTTGTTATTGTCAGCGGAGATCGAGTTGCATAATTGTTCGGGTTTTCTATAGAAAATCCGAAGATTATCTTGCATTTTTCTTGCACTGACTATGCACTAATATGCAC
>CAKRPQ010000037.1 GCA_934385225.1 uncultured Eubacteriales bacterium | reverse complement strand
AACAAATTCGGGTGTGAGTGTAAAGCTCTGTATTTTGAATTCGTCTCTCATGTTCTCACCTACTATTGTATTTGTAATTGTAATCGTATAATTTCTGATTGCGCTTCCAAAATTATTTACAATGAAAGTTTTAGTTTTAATTCCGTATTCCCTGTCATCATATGAATTTTTTGGCGTATTTGTAAATGTAATATGCTCACTATTGGAGGTTGCAGTTATTTTCAGCGTTCCCATATCGGAGTTTGCGGAAAATTTATAATATTGATTCGCCATATTATTGACTGTGTCACTTGTCACACTCGTCAAAGACGCGTTTTTGGGAGAAATTTCGGGCCAACCATAAACGCTACGTGCAATATTATAAAATCTTGATGGTCTGGAATTGTAAACACTCATTCTGATAAATCTTTGCCTGTAAGTTTCTCCGACATTCATGCCAAACGAAAGAATATCGTTAAATCCTGCTTTTTTGTTCTCATATATTTCTTTAATTGCGTCCCAGCCCCCGCAGTCCTGATATATGGTCAGAGGATAGAGTAATGTACTGTCGGGATTACTGTCGGCAAGCGATTTATCGTAATTTCTAATATAATTTGTTATTAACTGTTTGAAATCATAAAAAGCACTGCTGTCGGCAAAAACGGTACTGTTTCTTTCAAAAAGATATACCATCGACGCCATTCTTGCCATCGATTCCTTAAACCAATTTGCAGCACCAGAATACATATATGTATTCTGTATTGCGTGCATGAACTCATGCGCTATTGTCTGCGGCGGAATGTCGCTTTTAACTTGGCTTTCCCTTATTTCGATAAGCGAGCCTCCTCCGCTTGATGCAGGGTATGTTCTGCCGAGTTCGTCTATCCCATTTGTAATGTAAATCTTTAACGCTTCACCGCCCGCGCCGTATGGGCACGGAAAATTGTTTTCAACGCAGAAATAATTATAAATATCGAGTATATCTTTTTTGAATTTATTAAGATATATAATATCATCTCCCGAAAAAGACGACTTCGTAAAGTAAATCACAACATTTTGGCTGCCCATAAGCAAGCTAACATAATCGTCACATGCAGGCGGTATATAATTATCAATATTATATCCTTTTTTATAAATATGCTCATACTCACCTGCACGCTCGTAAAAATCTCTTATATTATCGAGGTACCCGGTTCCACAATATTTTATTTCGTTTTTATCATTGAGAAATTCTTCGATGAACTCGATTTTGCGTCTTTCGGATATTTCTCCGATACGGTAGAGGAAATTTATTCTCTCCTCTGTGCTCGGATCTATATCAACATCAAAGCTGTATGAACGCGTGATATTTCCGCATTTGACTGTACCCGAATAATTATAAGCTTTAATGTTTTTCAGATCGGAATACTGCCACTCCGTCTCGGTTGACGACATATTTCCGCTCGACTTCTTTGTTTTAAGATATGACAAATTCGGGAATACATCATATTTTGCAATCAGTGAATTTCCGTCTTTGTCTTTCGGGTATGCAAAAACGCCGCCGCTTCTGTTATTTTTAATCTCAATATCCGCAACGGGTCTTATTTCAATCTCCCCGTAAGTTTCACCGGGGTCAATAACATGAGTGTCCCTCACAAGTCCGTACCCCGAATCAATGCAGTCCGAATTAATCTTGTAAGTACAATATTTGGTCGGTTTCTCAAATTCGAAATACCCGTTTTTATCGGTCGTAAGCGTTGTGTAATGAATGTTATCGAACTCCATTATACCGCTTTCCTTATCTTCATAACTAAGTATCAATCTTTCGATAACTACTTCTATCCCCGACACATCAATATCGTCCTTCGAAAAAATGCGTCCGCGGAAGGTTTCGCGTTCCGTTTCGCCGCTCTCGGCGTAGGTAAAGAGCACAAATGAGAGAAGCATCGCAAAGAATGCAAGCGCAGTCACGAGTGTTCTTCTAAATTTGTGTTTCATACGGTGTTCCTTTCTTTTTAGTCCTGATTTCCCGTCCCGATTTCGGCTCCGTGCGTGGAACAGATTCGCACGAAAGGTTCTCACCTATACATTACGCGTTCCCTGTGCACGGGAGAACGCATAATGCAAAGCCTCCTATATCGGGACGCGCTCACTGCCGCGAAAGAGGTCCCGAACTTAACAATACCGCCGAAATACGGCATTTTATTGTCACATATTCCTCTCTATGTATAATAATAACATATATTTCACAAAATCACAATAGTAATTTTGAAAAATATAAAAGAAAAACCCGAAAATGCTTTCGGGCATATTCGGGCGGATCAAAATGAGTAAAAAAGAAACCTCCGCATAAAGCGGAGGTGCTTGGATCAATATATTTAATTATTGATTTGCGTTCTTTCTTGCCTCGAAACAAGCGCTGCAATAAACAGGTCTGTCATTTGATGGCTGGAAGTTTACTCTTGCGATACCGCCGCACTGTGCGCACGTTGTCTCATAAACTTCTCTCGGAGCTCTGCCGGCATTCTTTCTCGCGTCACGGCAAGCCTTGCAGCATTTGGGCTTATTTACAAAGCCTTTTTCCTTATAGAACTGCTTTTCACCTGCTGTGAAAACAAATTCCTTGCCACAATCCTTGCAAACGAGAGTTTCGTCCTCAAAAACTTCGCCGTCGTTTACTACATTCTCTTCTTCGTACATTGCCTTTTACCTCACTTTGTGATGCTTGTCCGTCTTTCGGACATATTTTATTAAATCGTCTCATTTAGAGCCGTTTAATACTGCTTTTAGTTTGTTCTTTGCCCTGAAAATCGCATTGTCAACAGATTTTTCCGTTTTCCCGAGCTTGTAGGCAATTTCTGACGAAGAATGACCGCCGGCAAATAACCAGAATACCTCATTTTCAAAATCTGACAGAGTGCTTTTAATCAGTTCACTTAAAATCGCAACATTCTCCTTGTCGATAATATCGTGCGCGAGATCGCCGACGCCGTCCGAATCGCCGTGTGCAAGCACGTTTTCGGCGTCCTCGTCCATCGGAAGTATCTCCACGTTTCTGCGCTTTACCATACGCGCCCTCGACGCAAGAGCGTTGCCTATACATATTTTCGCATACAGCCCGAACGACACGCTTTCCTGCCCCATATCATAGGTCAGAACCGCCTTTGAAAAAGCGATAAGCGCATACTGTTTTACGTCGTCCCTTTCGAGAAGTCCGTCCGAACGCGACACGCAGTCACCGACCATACTTCCGATAAGGGGCTCGTACATTTCAGCGAGGCGGTCAAACGCCGCTTCGTCGTCCTCTCTGTACGCCTTTATAAGACCGAACAATTCACTTTTGTCTGCGGATTTTTTTATTTCTCTATCCTTTTCGGGCATCATAAAATATCGCGGACTCCTGTAATTTGTTCACTTAATATTATACCATTATTTTTAACAATGTCAATACTTTTACATCAATAATTTATCGTCAAAATCAACAAAAATTATTTTTTTCTTGCGGATATTCGATATTTTTATTATAAATCCGTGTTTTTTTGTATCAATCGTTAAAAAGATAGTTTACCTCACCCGCGAGAATAGCGGTCACGCCGCGATAAACAGCATCCGGGCGGTCACGGAAATATTCCTTCATTTTCTCGGCTCTCTCCTCGGTATCGACCACGAGCATCGTCGAATAGATAACAACGCCCTTTTCGGTGAGCGAACACTCAATTTTATATCTGCCGTCGTCAAGCTGTTCGGACGAACACTTCGACGTCACACCGCGCTTCTTGAAGTCGATATACCTGAGCGCATACCTGAGGCTCTCGTTAAGGATACTGCCGAGAATATTGCTCTTCATCTCGCGCGCAACGAGCCTGCCCTTATCCGAAACGTAATAATAGGTCTCGCCGTCCTTCTTCGTTTCAAGGATCAGTCCCGCATCGACCATCTCGTAGAAGCACTCGGCAAAATCAAGGTACATCACATAATCCGTCTGCATTACGACGTCGTTTATCGTGCAGAAATCTATCGGGTAATTTATATTCTCCATAAGGTAGAGAACGAATATCTTCACATTATTTTTTCCGCCTATCGGTGAACTCATCATATCACTCCTTTCGCGTTACCTATATTTTACCGCACCGCTAAAAAAATTTCAATATATTTTTCGTGAATTTTCTTTACAAAACAAATCAAATATGGTATCATTATAGTGTATTTTATTATCGAAATTCGGGAGAAAACGATGAAAGTTGCAATTCTCGGCTTCGGCGTTGTCGGAAGCGGCACTGCCGAGGTCATCACAAAAAACAGGGATATTATAAAGAAAAAAACGGGTGCGGACATTGAAATTGCGAAAATTCTCGATCTGCGCGACTTTGAAGGCAGTCCGTTTGCCAGCCTTATAACGCATAATTTTGACGAAATTCTTGCCGACGACGGCATAGACACCGTTATCGAATGTATGGGCGGTGCGCACCCCGCGTTTGATTTTTCAAAAGCAGCACTCGAAAAGGGAAAAAATGTTGTCACGTCGAACAAGCTCGTTGTTGCGGAATTCGGCACGTCTCTTCTCGAAACAGCGAAAAAACATGGCGCGAGATACCTTTTTGAGGCGAGCGTAGGCGGCGGCATACCGATAATAAAGCCGCTTATGAGCGACCTTGCGCAGAACAGAACCGAGAGCATTTCGGGCATTCTCAACGGAACGACCAACTACATAATCACCGAAATGTCGGAAAAAGGCACGTCATTTGAGGACGCGCTACGCGCGGCGCAGGCAAACGGCTACGCAGAGGCTGACCCGACGGCGGACATCGAAGGTCACGATGCGGCAAGAAAGATTGTAATTCTCGCGGCACTCGCATACGGAAAGCTCATTCCGCCCTCGAAAATCCACACGGAGGGCATAACAAAAATAGCGTCCGAAGACGTACTGCTCGCGGGAAAACGCGGTTATACGATAAAGCTGATCGGTCACGCGGAGGAAGATGAAAAAAGCGGTAAAATTCTCGCTTTTGTCGCGCCGAGACTCGTCCCGCGCGAAAATCCTCTGCACGACGTTTCAGACGTATTTAACGGCATTCTCGTCTCGTGCGATATGCTCGGCGACGCTATGTTCTACGGAAGAGGCGCGGGCAAACTGCCGACGGCGAGCGCGGTCGTTTCGGACGTTATCGACATCGCCGTAAAAGACGCGAAAAGTGCGGTAAGCGCTCACTGGACGAACGCTGCCGAAAGCGACATCGCCGATTTTAACGGCTACGTATGCCGCTGTTTTGTCAGGCTCGCGCGTCCCGCCGATATTTCGGCGATTTTCCCAAATGCAGACATCATAAGCGAAAACGCGTTTATAACAGAACCGATAAGCGAAAAAGAATTCCGCGAAACAGTCTCCTCGCACGGTCTTGACATCGCGTCACACATAAGAACCATGTAAACAAAAAGACAGCTTCTGCCGATTATGATTATTCGGAAAAGCACACGGAAATAATAAAACCGACAAAAAATCATCACATAAAGGAGATAAAAATGAAAACGGAAGTCAGAATTACAGACGACATACGCTACGTCGGCGTAAACGATCACGAAACAGACCTTTTTGAAGGGCAATACCGCGTTCCGAACGGTATGGCATACAATTCATACGTCATTCTCGACGAAAAGATCGCCGTTTTTGACACCGTGGACGCAAAATTCACGCACGACTGGCTCGACAACCTCGCGCGCGTCCTCGGCGAAAGAAAACCCGACTATCTGATAGTTCAGCACATGGAACCCGACCACTCGGCAAACATCGAAAACTTTCTTGACATCTACCCCGAAACAGCCGTTGTCGCGAACGCAAAGACTTTCGCTATGATGAACAGCTTTTTCGGTTCGGACATCGCGAAAAACAAAGTCACCGTCACGGACGGCGGAACTCTTTCGCTCGGACGTCACAATCTGACCTTCGTTTTCGCACCGATGGTTCACTGGCCTGAGGTTATGGTCACATACGACAGCACCGACAAGGTTCTTTTCTCCGCCGACGGCTTCGGCAAATTCGGCGCACTCGACGCGGAAGAGGACTGGGACTGCGAGGCAAGACGCTACTACTTCGGCATCGTCGGCAAGTACGGCGCACAGGTGCAGACGCTCTTAAAGCAGGCGGCGGAGCTTGATATAGGCATTATCTGCCCGCTCCACGGTCCCGTTCTCACCGAAAACCTCGGTCACTACATCGAACTTTACGACATCTGGTCGCGCTACGAACCCGAAACGGACGGCATCTGCATCGCCTACACGTCCGTTTACGGAAACACGAAAAAGGCTGTTATTCTGCTTGAAGACAGGCTCAAATCGCTCGGTTGTCCGAAAGTAGTCGTTCACGACCTTGCGCGCACGGATATGTCCGAGGCTGTTGAGGACGCGTTCAGATACGGCAAGCTTGTTCTCGCAACGACGACTTACAATGCGGAGCTTTTCCCGTTCATGAAGCAGTTTATCGACAACCTAACCGAACGCGGATACAGAAACCGCACCGTCGGGCTTATCGAAAACGGCTCTTGGGCGCCACAGGCGGCAAAGCTGATGCGCAGAATGTTTGAGAACAGCAAAAACATCACATTTACAAACACCGCCGTCACGATAAAATCCGCAATGACGGCGCAGAACAAAGAAGAAATAGGCGAAATGGCGAACGAATTATGCCGTGAATACGTTGCGCTTTCGGGCGACTCTGCGGCAAAGAACGATATGAGCGCACTTTTCCGCATCGGCTACGGTCTTTACGTCGTGACATCAAACGACGGCACGCGAGACAACGGTCTTATCGTAAACACCGTCTCGCAGGTATCCGACTCGCCCGCGCGCATTGCCGTGACGATAAACAAGGCGAACTACTCGCACCACGTCATAAAGCAGACGGGCAAAATGAACGTAAACTGCCTCTCGACAGACGCGCCGTTCTCTGTTTTTGAGACGTTCGGCTTCAAAAGCGGAAGAAACACCGACAAATTCGCGGGAATTACTCCCATATATGCGTCAAACGGTCTTGCGATCCTGCCGAAATATATAAACGCGTTTCTCTCCCTCTCCGTCGACGAATACGTTGACCTCGGCTCGCACGGAATGTTCATCTGCTCCGTCACCGAAGCGCGCACGATAAGCGACGTGCCGACAATGACCTACGCCTACTATCACGAAAACGTGAAGCCGAAGCCCGAAACTGAGGGCAAAAAAGGCTTTGTCTGCAAGGTCTGCGGCTACGTTTACGAAGGTGACGTTCTCCCCGACGACTTCATCTGCCCGCTCTGCAAGCACGGTGCGGCGGATTTTGAAGAGATAAAATAATACGGCACAAAAACAAGAACACCCGCCAAAGGCGGGTGTTCTTATTTATCGGTATGTCAAAATTTTACGCTTTCTTCTGCTCCGCTTTCAGGCGATGCCTGTCATATTGGAGCATATAAAGTCCGTAGTATCTGCCCTTCTTTTCGAGAAGCTCGGCGTGCGAACCCTCCTCAACTATTCTGCCGTGCGAGAGCATTATTATGTTATCGGCGTGCTGTATCGTCGAAAGTCGGTGTGCAACCATAAGGAGCGTTCCGATATTCATCATCTTTTCGAGCGAATCCTGTATAAGCACCTCGGTTTCGGTGTCTATATTCGACGTTGCCTCGTCAAGAATCATAATTTCTGGCTTATGGATTATCGTTCTCGCAAAGGATATGAGCTGTCTCTGACCTGCGGAGAAGTTGTTTCCTCTTTCGCGGACCTCCTCGTCAAGTCCTTTCGGGAGCTTTTCGATTATCTTATCGGCATTGACGTAGCGGCAGGCTTTCATGACTTCCTCGTCGCTGACGCCGTCCATACGAAGCAGTATATTACTGCGTATCGTTCCCGAGAACAGGAACACATCTTGAAGCATCTGCCCGAAGTGCCTGCGGAGCGACGCGATTTTTATGTGCTTTATGTCGATGCCGTCAATGAGTATCTGCCCTTTCTGAATATCGTAATTACGGCAGATGAGCGAAAGTATCGTCGTTTTGCCCGATCCCGTTGAGCCGACAAACGCAACGGTCTGCCCCGCTTTTACCTTAAAGGAAACGCCTTTAAGCACCCATTCCTCGCCGACGTAAGCAAACCAGACATCGCGGAACTCGATATCGCCATTTACCTTGTCAAGCTCTATCGCGTCCGGCTCGTCGACGACACTCGGTTCGATATCCATTATCGTGAATATCTTCTCGCCCGATGCAAACGCGGATTGCAGCCTGTTGAACTGCTCCGCAAGGCTCTGGATAGGGTTGAAAAATTTGGATATGTACATATAGAACGAGACTATCGTTCCGCTCGTGAGCGTCTGACCGAACATCGTCGTATCCTTTATGTATCCTCTGCCGCCGAGGTAGAAGAGGCACATTATCGACGTTATGTAGAGCATATAAACTATCGGTCTGAATATCGCAAAGACGACCATTTCCGTCCCCTTTGCTCGTCCGAGGTACTTATTTTTCTTTTCAAATTCCTCTTTCTTGCGATCCTCGCGGTTGAATATCTGAATGATCTTCATACCCGAAAGGTTTTCCGAAAGGAACGTGTTTATATCCGTCGTTCCGTCCTTTACTTTGCGGTAGGCTCTGCGCGAAAATTTACGGAATATGACCGAAAACAGCGCAATGAACGGCACAAAGCAGAGAACCATAAGCGTGAGTCCGTAGTTAAGGAGCATCATCGCGACGAGAACGCCGAGAACGACGAAGATATTCTTTATAAGGTTTACGAGAATATCCGTGAACATCATCGAAATAGCGTTCGTATCGTTCGTCACGCGCGTAACGAGCTTTCCGACTGGAATTTCGTTTAACTGCGCGTGCGAGAGGCTCTCTATGTGCGTGAATATGTCCTCGCGAAGTGTGGTAAGTATCTTCTGACCCGTCCTTTGGAGGATCATCGCCTCAAAATAGGTGCAGACAAGCGACACGACAAGTATTCCCGCGTAGATTATAACGTAGGAGATAAGCCCGCTCATCTCAAAATCGTGCTTTACCATCTCCTCAATGTTACCGATAAGGAGCGGCGATATAATATCGTACGCTATCGAGAACATCATAAGGAAAAGGACGAAAAGGAAGCTCTTTATATGCGGCTTTGCGTAGACGAGAAGCCTGCGGCATATTTCGGAGTCCTTCATATTTCTCTCAAAGCCCATTTCGCTCTTCTTATCCTTCACGGAGAGGAAAGCGACGATGAATATTATCGAAAGCGTTCCGATAACGGCGCCTGCGGCTATGAGAGGATAGTATTCGTAAAATGACATTATGCCTCACCGCCTTTCGGTTCTGCCGCGGTATGCGGCACGTTCTGCGCCTCCTCGGCGTCGTCCAGCTTTTGGAGATCGACCGTTATGCGGTATTCGCGGCATCTTTTGTAAAGTTCCTCGTGCGTTCCGACGTCAAGAACCGTGCCGTCGTCGACGAATATGATCTTATCCATATTCTCTATCGTCGTTACGCGGTGCGCGATAAGTATCGTCGTCTTGCCCGCGCGGAGAGAACGGAGGTTATCGAGTATCTTCTTCTCGGTCTTTACGTCAACCGCCGAAACCGAGTCATCGAGAATGAGTATCGGCGCGTTCTTCATAAGCGCGCGCGCGATCGAAATTCTCTGCTTCTGACCGCCCGAAACGGTAACTCCGCGTTCGCCGAGAATGGTCTTATAACCGTCGGTAAATTCGATTATATTGTCGTGAACGTTGGACATTTCGGCGGCTCTGACAATATCGTCGTCGCTTCCGCCATCGGTCGCAAAAGAAATGTTGTTTTCAATCGTGTCGCTGAACAGGAAGTTATCCTGCGGGACGTAGGCGGCGCTTCGTCTCACCGTGCGTATCGGCAGGCTGTTTATATCCTTGCCGTCGATGAAAACAGTACCGTCGGGGACATTGTATGTGCGCAGAATAAGGTCAACTATCGTCGTTTTACCCGCGCCCGTTCTTCCGATAACGCCGACGTTTTCGCCCGCGTTTATTTTGAACGAGACGTTATGAAGCGCGTCGTAGTCGGCACCCGGATAGCGGAACGTAAGGTTCTTAAATTCGATATTGCCCTTTATTTCGGGGACGTCGGAAACGTCCTCCGCGTCCTTTACGTCTATCTTCGCGTCGAGAAGTTCGCCTATTCTTTTAAGCGAAGCCTTTCCGCGCGAACTCATACCGATAAGCTGCGAGACAGCCATTATAGGCCAGACGATCGCGTTGAAATAGCCGATAAATTCGACGAGCTGACCTGCGTTGAACGTGCCGCGGTGGACAAGATATCCGCCGTAGCCGAGAATGACGCAGATGACGGATTCGACGAACACGGTAACGCAGATATCGAGCATTACCGAAAGTCTTGTAAACTCAACATTGACCTTTTCGCTGTCTTTATTGAGTTTGCGGAATGCGAGAAGTTCTTTTCCCTCTTTGACGAACGCCTTTATTACGGCGATTCCCGCAAAGCTCTCCTGCGAGAAGTCGGAAAGTGCCGAGAAAGCCTCCTGTCTCTCCTCCCATTTCAGCGTCAGGTACTTATCGAGAATAAATCCTCCGACAAGCAGAAGTATCATAGGAATGAGCGAGAGAAACGCGAGAACGATATTCATTCTCGCCATTTTGAAAAGCGCAAGCATACCCTGTATGACTGCGTCGCAAAACATCATTACGCCCCAGCCGAAGCAGTCCTGAACCGTTTCGAGGTCGTTCGTGAAGAGCGACATCAGGTTACCGACCTTATTCTGCTGGTAGTACTGCTGCGAGAGGTCCTTACAGTGGTCAAACATACGGCTGCGCAGGTCTGTCTCAACCCTTACAGAGGCTCCCCAGAAGCCGTAACGCCAGATAAATCTTCCGACGACAAGCGAGACGATAATAATTATCATCGGCTTACAGATCTTGTCGAGCAGAAAATCCATATTGAAGTCGTACTGTATTCCGTCCTTCACGACAGTGCCGTTATTCACGCCGTTAATGACGAGCTGGTAAAGCTCGGGTATGGCGAGCGACATATAATCGACGACGATAAGCGCCGCGATGCCGAGAAGAAGCATATACGAGTACTTTACATAATACTTGTTTATGTATTTTCCGAACAGCATTTTTATCTCCTTTCATTTTGTGTAATCAAGCGAGAGCCTTGCTTTATCCCGGAATGTGAGATGCAAGGCGAAACAAATCGTAAACGTAAACCAATTTAATTTCTCCTTTCCTCTTTAATATTTTATGTGTGTGGCGCGAATATGTAAAAGAGGCGGGTTAAAAAACCTCTTTACACACAAATTCAAGGCTTCCGAATACGGGAAGCCTTGAAATCTTTTCCGCGGGGTATTTATCAGAACTCCGCTTTGACCTTTTTATAGCTCTTTTTGCCGCGTCTCACGACGATTCCGTCCTTCATATCCTCGGGCGCGTAAATCTTCTTTATATCCGTGACCTTATCGCCGTCAACGGTTACTCCGCCCTGCTCAACGGCTCTTCTCGCCTCGGATTTCGAGGGTACGAGTCCCGCCTTTACGAGCACTGTGAGAATATCTATACTGCCGTCCGTGAAGTCGTCCGATTTAAGCGTTGCCATAGGCATATCGGCGGCATTGCCCGCGCCGAAGAGTGCCTTTGCGCTTTCCTCCGCCTTATCGGCTTCCTCTTTTCCGTGAACGAGTTCGGTAAGCTCGTGCGCAAGGATTTCCTTTGCACGGTTAAGCTGACTGCCCTCCCATTTATCCATCTCGTCGATCTGTTCGAGAGGCAGGAAAGTGAGCATTCTGATACATTTAAGAACATCTGCGTCGCCTATATTTCTCCAATACTGGTAGAAATCGAAGGGCGAGGTCTTGTTCGGGTCAAGCCAGACTGCGCCGTTTGCGGTCTTGCCCATCTTTTTACCCTCGGAATTGAGGAGGAGCGTTATCGTCATCGCATAAGCGTCCTTGCCGAGCTTGCGGCGGATAAGCTCCGTGCCGCCGAGCATATTCGACCACTGGTCGTCGCCGCCGAACTGCATATTACAGCCGTAGGCCTGATAGAGGTGATAGAAGTCGTAGGACTGCATTATCATATAGTTGAATTCAAGGAACGAAAGACCTTTTTCCATTCTCTGCTTATAGCACTCCGCGCGCAGCATATTATTGACGGAGAAGCAGGCTCCGACATCACGCAGAAGTTCTATATAGTTGAGGTCAAGAAGCCAGTCGGCGTTGTTTACCATAGTAGCCTTGCCTTCGCCGAATTCGATGAAGCGGCTCATCTGCTTTTTGAAGCAGTCGCAGTTATGCTGAATTATTTCGGGCGTCATCATACTTCTCATATCGGTTCTGCCCGAAGGGTCGCCGATGTAGCCCGTACCGCCGCCGATAAGCGCAAGAGGACGGTTGCCCGCCATCTGCAATCTCTTCATAAGGCAAAGTGCCATAAAGTGTCCGACGTGGAGACTGTCCGCCGTCGGGTCGAAACCGATATAGAAAGTTGCCTTTCCGTTATTTATCAGTTCTCTTATTTCCTTTTCGTCCGTCACCTGGGCGATAAGCCCTCTCGCGACGAGTTCTTCGTAAATTTCCATTTAAGTATCCTTTCGCCAAACACATTGCCTATATTATAAATCAATATTTTGTTTTTGTCAATAAGATTTCATAAAAAACGCCGTAATTATTGACAAGAGAGGCTGTTTTGTGATACAATACAACGAATAAACACAGTTTTGGAGAAAATATGGAATTTGATAAATCGCAGCTCATGCGCGGAACGCTTGAAGGCTGCATTCTCAAAGTTATTTCGGCGAGAATGACCTACGGGTACGAGATCCTCGAATTTCTGAAAACAAAGGGCTTTTCGGAGATCGCCGAGGGTACGCTTTACCCGCTTCTCCTACGCCTTGAAAGGCAGGGGAACATTGAAAGCAGGCTTCTGCCGTCACCTCTCGGCCCGAAAAGAAAATACTTCAACATAACCGAAAAGGGCAGGATTTATCTTGCCGAATTCGAACAGTGCTGGCGCGAAATACGGGACAGCGTCGGCGGAATAATCGGGGGGACAACCGAAAATGGCAAAAACTAAGGAATATATCACCCTGCTTTCCTCTCTTTCAAAGGAAAACAGGAAAACTATCAAAAAAATGCACCACTACCTTGAAACCTGCTACATAAACGAGGCTGTTTTTGAGGATATGATGTGCGATCTCGCGGGCATGGCACTCGAATGTGAAAAATCGGGCGAGCGATTCTCGGAACGTATAGGAATGGACTACAAATCATTCTGCCGCGAACTCGCAAAAAGCGCGAAAAAACAGTCCGTTCTCGAAAGAATCCTCGACGTTTCCTCTTGGCTTCTTTTCTTCGACGGCATAATCATTCCGCTTCTCTACATTCTCTACACCGTTTTCTTCGGTTTTACCTCGTCCTACATCGAAAGGCTCGTAATTACCGCTCCCGCAGGACAGCTCCTTATGTATTTCTCGGTTTCGACGGTATTTATCATCGGCTGGTTCGCCGTGAAGCGTTTCACCTACAACGCGCAAACCGTCGTTCTCGCCATATACATCGGAGGCGTTCTCGGAACGTTCCTCCTTACCGACTTCATCGGCAAGAAATATATGCTCGGAAGCGTGAGCATAAATATAATTTACTGGACAATCGCTATCGCTCTGCTTATGCTCGTGTGCTTCCTTGCCAAGCGTCTGACCGCTTTCAGCCTCGCTTACAGAGTCGGAAGCAGAAAAAAATGACAGACTGAAACAGAGGTTTTTATGTGGGTCGTTCTTGCATTCTGCTCGGCACTCTTCGCGGGTGTCACGTCAATTCTCGCAAAGTGCGGTATTAAAAAGACGGACTCAAACGTCGCAACCGCTATAAGAACCGCCGTCGTACTCATAATATCCTTTCTTATGGTTCTCATCGCGGGTTCGCTCGGCACTATCGGAAGCATCGGGACAAAATCATGGGTATTTCTCGTCCTTTCGGGGATCTCGACGGGTGCTTCGTGGCTTTGCTACTTTCGGGCACTCGGCATAGGCGACATAAACAAGGTAGTACCTATCGACAAATCGAGCACTATACTCACAATTCTTCTTTCATTCATCGTTTTAGGCGAGCCTGTCTCGCCTTTAAAGGGTGTATGTGTCGTTCTCATCGCCGCGGGAACCTATCTTATGCTCGAAAAGAAAACCGTGAATGACGGCGATGAAAAAAAGGTCAAAAAATCGTGGCTTCTCTACGCTGTTCTTTCCGCCGTTTTCGCGTCACTTACGTCCATACTGGGCAAGATAGGTATCGACGGCGTTGAGTCGAATCTCGGCACTATGATACGCACCGCGGTCGTTCTCGTTATGTCCTTTCTTATGGTTTTCGTCACAGGCAAACGCGACTGTCTGCGTCACATCGAATGTAGGGAGCTTCTCTTTATCACACTTTCGGGTATAGCAACGGGTGCCTCATGGCTCTGTTACTACAAGGCTCTCCGCGACGGACAGGCAGGCGTTGTCGTTCCGATAGACAAGCTGAGCATTCTCGTTACGGTCGCGTTTTCATACTTCGTCTTCGGCGAGAAACTGACAAGAAAATCACTCGCGGGACTTATACTCATCGTAGCGGGTACGCTCCTTATGCTCGTAAAAATCTGATGACGATCGCGAAATCTCATAACACCGAAATGCACGATTTTCGTAATTATTACACGTTTTTTATATTGCCGTTCGACAATAAATAATGATATAATTTTAAGGGAGAAAAAATGAGGGAAAAAACACTTTTTGACCGCGGCTGGCTCTTCTACGAGGGCGATATCGACTGCGGAAACGTTTTGCAGAACGAAACGGGCGGTCTGCCGAACGAAAAATACTATTCGTATTTCGGCGCGAAAACCGAGAGAATGATTTACGGTCCCGCGTCGGTCGGATACGATGAAAACCCCGACAAAATCGGCGAGGAATTTGAAATGTCATGCCGCTGGCAGCGCGTAGATCTTCCGCACGACTATGTGATAAGGCAGACGCCGTACGAAAAATACAACAACGCGCGCGGTTTCTTCGACTACAAAAACGCCTGGTACAGAAAGCACTTCACGCTTCCCGCAGAGGACGAGGGCAGACGCATTTCCCTTTACTTTGAGGGCATTGCCACAAACGCAGAGGTATACCTCAACGGCTGCCTCATCTGCCGTAACTTCGGTTCGTCCGTCTCGTTTGAAGCCGACATCACCGACTACGCCCGTTTCGGAGACGGAAAAGAGAACGAAAACGTTCTCGCCGTCTACGTCGACGCGAAAAGCAGCGAGGGCTGGTGGTACGAGGGCGGCGGTATCTACCGCCATGTATGGCTCATAAAAACAGACCGCATTTCCGCCGATCTCTGGGGCGTTTACGCTCCCGCAAAGAAAATCTCGGACGGAAAATGGCGCGTCGATTTCGAAACAACGGTTCGCAACGACGAATACGAGGCGCACGGCGTAAAAGCCGAGAGCCGCATTATCGCGCAGGACGGAAAAGTCATCGCAAAAGGCGTGTCCGAAATATTCGAGGCTCCCGAAAGAAGCAAAATCACTCTTAAATACTCCGCGGACGTCGAAAATCCGCAGATATGGGACATCGATTCCCCCGTTCTCTACCGCGTCGAAACCGACATATACCGCGACGGCGTTCTCTGCGACACCGACTGCACGCGCATAGGGTTCAGAGAGTTTGTCTGCGACCCCGACAAGGGTCTTATACTTAACGGCAGGCACGTTATCATTAAGGGCGTATGCGCACATCAGGACTTCGGTCTGACGGGCAAAGCCGTACCCGACAACATATACAGATACAGAATAAAGCTCCTTAAAGAAATGGGCGCAAACGGTTACAGAACGTCGCACTACGCTCACTCGGAGCAGACAATGGACGCTCTCGACGAGGCGGGCTTCATCGTAATGGACGAATGCCGCCGTTTCGAATCGACCGAAGAGGGTATGAAACAGCTCGAAATGCTCGTAAAGCGTGACAGAAACCGCCCGTCGGTATTCTTCTGGTCTATCGGCAACGAGGAGCCGTATCATCTTCTCTCGCAGGGTGAAAAGATCGCCGCCGCAATGCGCGCGTCGGTCAAAAAGCTCGACTCTACGCGACCCGTCACAACGGCGATATGCAATCTTCCGAGCGAGGCAAAATGCACAAAATCGCTCGACGTTATAGGCATAAACTACAATCTGAATCTCTACGACGAAACACGCGCGGAAAATCCCGGCGTTGCGATATTCGCGTCCGAATGCTGTGCGACGGGAACGACACGCGGCTGGTACCGCGACGACGCGCCGAAGCGCGGCTATCTGCCCGCCTACGACCGCATACCCGACGACTGGTTCTGCGGAAGAGAGGACACATGGAAGTTCCTCCGCGCACGCGAATGGGTCATGGGCGGCTACCAGTGGATAGGCATCGAACACCGCGGAGAGGCTCTCTGGCCGAGAGTTTGCTCGCAGTCGGGCGCGATTGACCTGTTTTTGCAGAAAAAAGACGCTTTTTATCAAAATCTTTCGCACTGGGCTGAATATCCCGTCGTCCATCTGCTCCCGCACTGGAATTTTGAGGGCGAAGAGGGCGAAATAAAGCGCGTCGTCGCATACACGAACTGCGAGGAGCTTGAACTCTTCAAAGACGGCGTGAGCCTCGGCAGAAAGACGATAGAAAAGTACGGTCACGGCGAATGGAACGTTCCCTATTCCGCGGGAAAACTCCTTGTTATCGCCTATAACGGCGGTACCGAGGTCTGCCGAGACGAAAAAGCGACAACGGGAAAGCCCGTAAAGCTCGCCCTGCGCATCGAAAATGCGGACGACATAAAGGCGAACGGCGCGGACATCGCGCTCTACACCTGCTACTGCATCGATGAGAACGGAAACGAAGTTCCGACAGCCGAACCGTTTGTAAAATTCGACGTAAATTCGCTCGGATACATCGTCGGCACGGGTTCTTCCGTGGGCGACCACGTTCCGCCGCACTGCACCGACAGGAAAATGTATGCAGGGTGCATCACCGTCGGCGTACGGCTCGGCGAAAATCACGGAACGCTCGTTCTCCGTGCCGAATGTGAAACGCTCGGCGTGGCAATAATCAAAACGGAGATATGATTTTCACACCTCCGATAAAGATAAAGAAAAATAAAGAATACGCGTCCGATCTCAAAATTCGGGAAACGGGGTTTGCCCGATAAGAAGAGATTACGGTTTAAATAATCCTATTTTTGGGCGTCGCGGGAAGGCTTCCCTTTCACC
>CAKRPQ010000036.1 GCA_934385225.1 uncultured Eubacteriales bacterium | reverse complement strand
GATATGAGATCTGGGAGTACGGCGGAGAAAAATTCATAGTATATTCCGATTATGAAAGTTCCGACGGAAGTTCGGAAATGAAGGAAACCAACATATATGAAGTTTCTCTCGGAATGTACAAGCAGGGATTTGTAAACGCAAAGCAGGATACTGACGGCGTTATTTGGGACACGCTTGTAGCAGGCGGTGCGGTAACACTCGAAAAAACAAGCGGATATACCGTAAAAGACGGTCTTACTGACCTTGACGGTAACGCTTTCGGCGACAGCTTCAAGGCGGTAGAAATTCCGTTCTGCACAATAGAAAACGGCAATACAGTAACAAGGACGACCAATTTCACGTTGCTCCATGATACGAATAACAGCGGAAACTATGTAATCGTTTTCAGAGGTGTTGGTGACATAACGGGTTGTAGCATTTGGGGAAGCACAAGAATGCAATACGGCACTGGTTGGCTTTCAACCTCATATTATGACGCGGTAACGAAATCGCCAAACCCGATATTCACGGCAGAAACGGCAAACAAAATTGTTTATGCAATAGCCGATCACGGAATAACAGGACTCGGTAATGCAATGTTTGCGAATTATTCGAGCAACACAAAAATCGAAACATTTGTTTATCCCGAAACTCTTGAAACAATTTACAGCGGCTTTGCAAACGCATATGTAAAAACCGTTTTCAGAGCGGGAACAAACAAAAAGTATATCGAAAATGGACTTTACGATCTGCACTACGAAAATCTCAAAATTGAGGGTATGAACCTAAACGGCAACGGTAATATAATTAAAATACATTTGCCAACAAACTTCAAATCAATTTCAAGTTACGGTGTATTCAATTCATTGACAAAACTTGAACGCATCTGGTGCAGTGACACATTTGATACAGGAACGGCAGGCATACTCGATTTCAGTGGCGCGACAGGGCTTACTTCGATAGGCACGGAAGCATTTATAAATACAGTAGGTGCACCCGCGACGACCTTTCGCCTGCCTGACAGCTGTACAAATATCTCATCAGACATATTTGTACAGAACGGAAAAGAAAACAAATGCTCTATAACAAGAGTTGAACAGGTAACAAGAATCGATTCTGTTGCTGCCGTATGCGAAGCGGGCGGTATAGAATATGTAAACGGCAATTTTAACTGACAGGAGAAGAAACTATGAAAAAGAATAACAGAATAACCGCTCTTTTTATGGCTATTATAATGATTTTTTCAAGTTCTTCTGTGTTTATGCAGATTCATGCGGAGGATAACGTGGAAAAAGTTTATACAGCAGCAGGTGCGCATCTCGATACATCGTGGATATGGGATATAGGAACAACGGTAAAGCAGTTTCTTCGTAACACACTCACAGGCGGCGAGGAAAGTCAAACAAGATCACACGTCGGAAATTTTTATCTTATGGATAAATACCCCGATTACAAATTTAATTTCGAAGGTGCTTACAGATACGAACTCATAAAGGAATATTATCCCGAGGAATGGGAAAAGTTAAAGGAATATGTGGCAAACGGTCAATGGAACACGGCGGGGTCAATGTACGAAAACGGCGATGTAACGGTCGTTTCGCCCGAAGGTCTTATCAGAAACATTCTTTACGGAAATCAGTTCTTTGCCGATACTTTCGGAAACGACAGCAGAAATGACGATATTTATCTTCCTGATGCTTTCGGATACGGTTATGTCCTTCCTTCCGTCGGCGCGCATTGCGGTCTTAACAGCTTCATCGGGTTCAAATTGCACATGGGAACGACGCTTGACGGAACAGAGGAAAGTCTCCAAAAATCGGGAAAATGGAAAACCAATTACAGTTTCGGAAGCGGTTCATACGTTCCGTTTGAATCGGGAGTAGGAGCGTGGGTCGGTCCTGACGGAAACTATCTTTTCTCTGCTCTGCACAGTTCGGGCGGCTACGGCGGAACTGTCAGCACGTCAGACATATTAAATGTCAGAGCAAGCCTTGACGCACAGAACAACAGTCTTTACGGCTGGAACGGTTCTCTGCTCGTTTACGGAGTGGGTGACCGCGGAGGTTCTCCCTTAGAAGACTCTGTTAAAAATGTAATAGAAGCGACTAAAAAAAATACGGCAGATAAACAGGTTTTAATTTCAACTATCGGGCAATGGGCAAATGATCTGACAGACGAGCAGAAAGCCGCAATGCTTGAAAAAGCATATGATGGTGAGCTCCTTATGAATCAGCACGGAACGGGTTCTTACACGGCACGTTCTATGAGTCACCGTCTGAACAGCAGAAGCGAACTTCTTGCGGCGGCTACCGAAAGCTCGTCCGTACTTGCCGACTGGCTCGGAACCGTATCTTATCCGCAGGATAAAATCACAGAGGCATGGAAACGTGTGATTTCTCATCAGTTCCACGACGACATAACAGGAACGTCAAACCGTTCCTGCTACGAGCGCAACTGGAACGAATATATGATTTCGCTTAATCAGTTTGCAACCGAATACGAAAATGCTCTTTCGGGAATCGCACTTATGATGGATACGAGCTTTGCGACAGGAACACCTGTTATTATTCACAACCCCGTAGGAGCGGCAAGAAATGACACGGTTACGGTTACTGTCGATATGGGCAAAACCGTTTCTGGTGTTAGAGTATATGACGCAAACGGAAGCGAAACGCCCTCACAGCTTATTTCAACCGACGGAAATAAAGCAACCGTTGTTTTCCGTGCTGATGTTCCCTCTATGGGCTACAAAGCATATGATATCCGCGAGGCGTCCGTTTCCGCGCTCGGTACCGGACTTTCGGTAAGCGAAAACAGCCTTTCGAACGACAAATATACGGTTACATTAAACGAAAACGGCGATATTTCAAGTATATACGACAAGGAACTCAGAAAAGAACTGCTTGCCTCCCCGATAGTTCTCGGACTTTTTGACGACACAGAGGGCGACGGAACAGAACAGGCAAACGGTGACACCGAATGGCCGGCTTGGGAAATACGCCTCAGCGATTATGTTGACAAGAAGCACAAGGATTATGTAAAAGACAGCAATCCGACAATCACAATAGAGGAAAACGGTGCCGCAAGAGTCGCAATCCGAGTTGTACGCAAATACGGAAGTTCAACATTTGATCAGGTTATAAGCCTTGAATCGGGCAATGCACCTGTCAAAGTCGATAATAAAATCGACTGGTTTGAAGATGCTACTCTTCTCAAAGCCGTATTCAACACAACAGCCGATAACAAAATGGCAACATACGATCTCGGTCTCGGAGCAGTCGAAAGAACGACAAACACGAGAGTACAGGGCGAGGTTCCCGCGCAGAAATGGGCAGATATAACCGACAAGAGCGGCAATTTCGGCATTTCAATTTTCAGTGATTCAAAGAACGGCTGGGATAAATACGACGATAGCACGCTGAGACTCACTCTTATTCATACTCCTTACGCGAAAAAGAGCTGGATCGGCAGCGAACAGTCATATATTGATTTTGGCGAAAATGTTTTTTCGTTTGCAATTTCTTCGCACGCAGGCACAGTAGGCGAAAGCAATACACAGAAAGAGGCGCAGTTCTTTACCGAACCTATGGCTGCACTTGAAACCGTATCACATAACGGTGTTCTCGGTAGCGAATATTCATTTGCAACACTCTCTGATGACGATATTATTATAAGAGCACTAAAAAAAGCCGAAACGGGCGTTGGTCTTGACACGACAAATAACGAATATATCGTTCGCTTCAACGAAGGAGCGGGAAAAGCGCACGGCGGTGTCAGATTCACAATAGGAAACGGCATTGCTTCCGTCCGTCCCGTTTACGGAAGCGAAGAAACCATTCCCGAGGACAAGCTCGCGGAGATGAGTGCTTACAGACTCGAAAACGGAACTCTTATATTTGATATGAAGAAATACGAAATTCGCAGTTTTGCAATTACACTTTCAGATTCCGCAAACGTCGGAGACGCGACTGTCAGCGTACCCGTTACTCTTCCCTACAATACGGATATAATCTCCTCGAACGAAAACAAGAGTGACAGCACTCTTGACAGCATCGGAACATCGTTCCCGTCGGAGCTTCTTCCCGACACAATAAATGCAGGCGGCGTAAAATTTGAACTCGGAGAAAGAACCGACGGAGAAAACAACGCAGTTATAGCAAAAGGACAAACGATAGACCTTCCGAGCGGTGATTACAACAAGCTCTATTTCCTCGCATTCTCACTTTCGGGTGACAGAGTTGTCGATTTCACGGTCGGAGACTCCGTAAACACCTTAACGATTGCCGACACATTCAAGAAAATCGGCTCTTGGGAAATTTATAATTCACCGACTACGAAATGTATAAATTCATACAAAAAAAATCAGAATGTTGGATTTATGTCAACGCATTATCATGCTGCGGGAGAAGATTCCGTTACAAATCCGATGTATATGTTCATGTACGAACTCGACATTCCGTCAGGCGCAAGCACGGTAACACTTCCGACAAACAAAAATGTCATAATTACTGCAATGAGCGTACAAAACAAGCAGTATGAAACGTCGATAGCTACAAAACTTTACGACAGAAGCTCTGTTTCAGATGTTGACGTAACCGACGCCGATGATATTCCCGATGTATTTTACCTGACGTTTGACGATGAGAACCAGTTCGAAGCAGACAAAAACAGGTACCTTTCAAACGGCGGCTGGGGTATGGGAAGCGGAACGGTTTCAACCGGTGTTACAAATGAATATGCGCACTCCGGAAACAAGTCGTTTATGATGAAATTTACATTGCCGAGCGACACCGGTAAATTCTACTCATACTCTTCGATTTACAGAAATGTAAATATTCCCGTAACAAGAGGAATGTATCTCGAATACTGGCTCTACACGGGAACGGAAGACGCAAAGTATGTGAATATCGAACTCACGTTTAAATCGGGAACTTTGCGTGACGGCAGCTATTACGACCAGAACGGAGTAAATATGCACCCCGCCTATCACGCAAAAGCCGTCGAAACACTTGGCGAGTGGACAAAATTCCGCTGTGAGCTTACCCCCGATACGGTAATTACAGATATCGGGTTCGGTCTCGACACGGGCAGCACCTCATCGCACGGTTCGGGTACAGAGAACTTTGCCTGCATAGACGATATTTATATCGGCGCAAGCGATGACGGAAAAGAAAGCATTTCGACGCCTCTCGTAACCACAATAAAAATTGCCGAGGGACTCAATACAAGTTCTTACACCGAATATCGCGTTAAAAAGTTTAATGAGGCTATAAACAACGCCAAAACAGTTGTACTTAACGCAAGCTCAACGGCAGAAGATATTGCAAATGCGCAGACGGCAGTCATAAATGCGTATAAAACCATCGGAGACGAACCGCCGATAGAAATAACCATAAACAGTGCAGAAGCTCCGAAGAGCGTAAATAAATCGGAAGCATTTGTTGCGACAATAAAAACCAACACAAATACCGAAAAAATCACGGTAAAAGACTCTTCGGGTAAAACTCTTACCCCGATAGCTATAAGTTACAGTGACGATATTTTCACAGTCCTCGGCGACGAGAGAGTATGGACTGTCACGCTGAAACTCAGAAAGTCGGGCAATGAAGAGCTTACATTTATCGCTTCCGACAAATCGGCTGCTTCAACCGATACAATAAAATTCGACATTGAAGTAAAATGAAAAGAATATGTCGGCACTTCCCTGTCCAATCCCTCTCGGATAGATGAGTGCAAAACGGAGTTCTGCAAAAGGAACTGCCGTTATTATCGCTACCGATCGCGTTTCTTCCTTTCGCGGTCGGTCGAGCGGGTCGCAACGCGACCCGCTCTTTTGCTAAAAAAGCGGGTACCTAAGTGCCGATATTCTTCGCGGTTTTATTCGCTACGGCATAAAAGTATTCGTAACCATATCATACTGTGCATAGCCGTAAACTATCGTATTACCGTCAGCGTCGGTCGAAGCGGAAATATTTATATCCTGCTGATTACTGTCGTTCGTTGAGCGTATTGTCATATATATTTATTTTCCCTCCCCAGTTGATTTTCACAAGCTTTGCGATATTGATAAAACAATAACTCTTTATAATATTTCATTTGACCATTATTTCAGCAGTTCAGCCATTCTGCAAAAGCTGATAAGCCAAAACAACGTGATCATAAACCTTGACTCGGAAAAATACCGAAAATGTGAAAAAATAATTGAGCTTTTAGCTGAAAGTACCGCTGTAAGCGATGAATATACAGAAAAAACATAAAAAATTTGCTCGAATATCTTTTAATTTTTTTACGGAACATGCATGATAAACAATTAAACGACGTGGATTCGTCAGAACTTTCTCCGATACAAACGGGACTTCAATACATGTATCTGCATTATAAAGAAAATCCCTCCGCCTATGAAGTTTCGAAAATTTGCGGATATTCAACAGAGCATTTTTGCAGGCAGTTCAAAAGCACCACAGGAAAAACTTACACGCATTTTCTCAATCTTCTCAAAATAAATCATTCCAAAATTATGCTCCTGACAAGCAATTTATCGATTATTTTGAGATTGCAGAAATGTGCGGATTTACTTCTATTTCAAACTTTAACAGAGTGTTCAAAGACGAAGTCGGACTTTCTCCGTCGGAATTCAAAAAGCAAAACGAAAAAAAGGAAAACAGGTGCGAAAAAACAAAAACGGTTGCCTTTTGGCAACCGTTTTATGTTACAAATAATTATTTGTACTTGCGCTTTCTAGCGGCCTCAGATTTCTTCTTACGCTTAACACTAGGCTTTTCGTAATGTTCTCTCTTACGGAGCTCGGTGAGGACGCCTGATCTTGCGCACTGACGCTTAAAACGACGAAGCGCACTGTCGAGTGTCTCGCCATCTTTTACTCTGATTTCTGCCATTCTGAATTCCACCCCCTCCGCTTTGACCAAGGAGAAATAAAATCTCTTCTTATATTATACAACATTCCGATCGGATTGTCAAGCACTATTTTCTATGTTTCGAAACTTTTTTCGAAATCCACGGTCATTTTACAACGATATTGACAATTTTATTCGGAACAGCTATCTCTTTGACGATATTCTTTCCGTCGATGAGAGGTTTTATTCTCTCGTCGGATTTTGCAGCCACAATAGCAGCTTTTGCGTCCGTATCTCTGGGAATGAACATTGTTGCGCGAAGTTTACCGTTTACCTGAACGGCGACCTCAACGTTCGCATCTAACGTTTTTGCCTCGTCATATTCGGGCCATGCGGCAAGCGAGCAGAAGCCTTCTCCACCGAGTTCTTCCCAAATTTCCTCGCAAAGATGCGGTGCAAACGGACAAAGAAGTTTAACTATTGTTTTAAGTTCATCTGTCGTGAGCGTGCCAACCTCGTATATCTTATTTACAAGTTCCATCATCGAAGCAATCGCAGTATTGAACTTCATATCCTCAATATCCGACGAAACTTTCTTTATCGTCTTATTGAGCGGTACTTCAAGTTTCGGAGTTACACCGCTTCCTTTTGCCATTTCTTTAAGATCGGCAATCTTTTCAAGGAAACGCTTACAGCCTCTTACGCTCGTTTCTGACCATGGTGCCGCACTTCCGTAATCGCCCATAAAGAGGATATAGGTACGAAGCGTATCAGCTCCGAATTCCCTGACTACATCGTTGGGGTCGACAACGTTACCTTTGGATTTACTCATTTTCTGCCCGTCAGGTCCGAGAATGAGTCCCTGTGCGGTTCTCTTTGCATACGGCTCTTTGCACGGGACTTCGCCTATATCATAGAGGAATCTGTGCCAGAAGCGCGAATAGATCATATGCCTTGTGACGTGTTCCATTCCGCCGTTATACCAATCGACGGGAAGCCAATATTTCATTTTATCCATATCGGCAATACCTGTCGTACAATGCGGGTCTGTATAACGAATAAAGTACCAGGACGAGCCCGCCCACTGAGGCATTGTATCTGTTTCTCTGCGCGCCATGCCGCCGCATTTCGGACAGCTGCAATTCACAAATTCGGGAATCTTCGCAAGCGGGCTTTCGCCGTCCTTACCGGGTTCAAATTCTTTTACGGGCGGAAGTTTGAGCGGCAGTTCATTATACGGCACAGGAACCATTCCGCATTTATCACAATACACTATCGGTATCGGTTCGCCCCAATATCTCTGACGGTTGAACGCCCAATCCTTCATTTTATACTGAACGCCCTCTTCGCCTATTCCCTTTTCTTCAAGGATTTTAAGCATTGCGGCGATCGCATCTTTTTTGTTTGTAATTCCGTTAAGGAAGTCGGAGTTGATCATCTCTCCGTCGCCTGTATACGCGCCTTCTTCGATATTTCCGCCGCTTATTACGGGGATAATGTCGACACCGAATTTCTTTGCGAAATCATAGTCTCTTTCGTCATGTGCGGGAACAGCCATAATTGCGCCTGTACCATAGCCCATCATTACATAGTCGGCAATGAATATTGGTATTTCCTTACCGTTTATGGGATTGATTGCAGAAAGACCGTCGAGGCGCACGCCCGTTTTATCCTTTACGAGCTGTGTTCTCTCAAACTCTGTCTTTTTCGCGCATTCGGTTCTGTATGCCTTTACGGCGTCCATATTTTTAATTTTGTCTCTGTATTTATCAATAATCGGGTGTTCGGGCGCGATAACCATAAACGTTACACCGAAAATCGTGTCGCAGCGTGTGGTATATATGCGGAGCTTTTCGTCTGTGTCTTTAAGCGGAAAATTAACAAATGCACCCGTTGATTTTCCGATCCAGTTTACCTGCTGCTGGATTATATTCGGCAGATAATCAAGGTCTTTAAGGTCTTCAAGCAGCTTATCGGCGTATTTCGTTATGCGAAGATACCATACGTCTTTCGATTTCTGAATGATTTCGCTTCCGCATATATCGCACTTGCCACCCTGCGAATCCTCGTTGGAAAGGACGACCTTACAAGACGGGCAATAGTTTACAAGGGCATTATCTCTGTATGCGAGGCCGTTCTCAAACAGTTTAAGGAAAATATACTGCGTCCACTTATAATAATCTTCGTCCGTGGTGTCGATCACGCGACTCCAATCAAAGGAAAAACCGACCTTTTTAAGTTGTCCCGTGAATTTTTCGATATTTCTGTCAGTCACCTGTCTCGGGTGAACTCCAGTTTTTATCGCGGTATTCTCCGTGGGAAGTCCGTAAGCGTCAAACCCTATCGGGAAAAGAACATTATAGCCCTGCATTCTTCTTTTTCTCGAAACAACTTCAAGACCCGAATAAGCCTTTATGTGTCCGACGTGCATTCCGCTTCCCGAAGGATACGGAAACTCGACAAGTCCATAGAATTTAGGCTTATCAGACGGATACTGCGCCTCAAAAATGTGTGCGTCGTCCCACTTCTTTTGCCATTTGCTTTCTATTTTTTCAAAATCGTATTTCATTTTAAGATCGCTCCTCAATTGTATTTATCGCCGCTCTTTTCACGGTAAAGTTTGTCAAGATTATAAAATTCTCTCGCTTCGCGGCTGAAAACGTGAACAACAACGCAGCCGTAGTCAATAAGTATCCACGAATTATTGCCTCTTCCCTCGTACGACATGGGAGATACGCCCGCAAGGTTCATCTGATATTCGACCTCATCGGCAAGGGTTCTTATATGTGTATTCGATGTGCCGCTCGCAATTACGAAATAATCGGCAATATCGGTTCTGTCTGTTATCGGTAGGACTTTTATATCCCTTCCTTTTTTTGCGTCGAGAATCTCCGCGATCTTTTCTGCTATGGCTTCGGGACTTGCGTTTTCAAGCGAAACCTGCTCATTAACAATTTTTTCTTCCATAAAAGAACCTCCTTTTTATATTCAATTTTCATCTTCATTATAATAATCGTTTTCATCTACGCCGTCATCGGGGGAAAGCGTGTCAGTTTTAATGCCTGACGTTTCGGGGCTTTCGGTCACAGGCACATCCTGCTGCTCATTCTGTTCTGTTTCGGGAGCAGCCGTTTCATCAGGGGACGCTGTTGTTTCGGGGGCTTGCGTAACCGAAGTGCTCGTGCTCGGCTTTGTTCTCGGAATATATATTCCGTTCTCGTCAACATCACCGCCGACATATAAATCCGAGTCGAAATCGGTCAGATAGATTTGTTTCATGTAGTCAACATCGGGATTTGTAAACATACAATTCGGGTCGAATATCTTGTCCGAAATATCTTTATCGTAGACGTTCAGATATTTGTTTACAGCATTAAGCATAGAGCTTCGGCTGAGAACATAGTACCACGCACCGTGAGTATCGTATTCCCTTACACTCTTACCCGGAAGCGTCATCATCGAAAGCTTGTTCATATCAATCGAAAGAACCTTTGTTGCAAAGAAAACGAAATCGTTGATAGAAAGGTTCGTTTCGGCATATTTAAGCATCTGCGTACCTATCTGCGTAAGGGTACTTACCGATATGCTTTCCTTGAATTTTTTCATAAACGCCGTGATGAAAATTTTCTGCGCGTCGGTTCTTCCGATGTCGGCGGTAACGTAGCCTTTTCTGAATCTTACAAATTGCTCCGCTTTATCGCCGTCAAGGTGCTGATAGCCCTTTTTCAGATGAATATGAAGATTTTGCTCGGGGTCGTCGTAATCCATATCATTAGGTACTTCAAGGTCAACGCCGCCTATTATGTCAACTATATTTCGGAATGCCACGAGGTCAACCGATCCGTAAAAGTCTATCTTGATGCAGAGATTTTTTTCGAGAAAGTTTGCGAAATCACCGAGGTCTCTGTCAAAATATGAAAGCGCGCCGTTAATTTTTCTGTAATAACCGTCCGGATTGTATCTTGCGTATGTGTCGCGCGGCATCTGGACAATATTTATCGCGCCTGTATTTGTGTCAAACTGCGCAATCATATTCACGTCCGTAAGTCCCGCGAGCTTATCGTAGCCGACCATAAGGAAGTTATAAATGCCTTCCTTGCGCACAAATTTATCGGTCACATCAGGAGTGATTTTGTTTCCGTCTTCATCTGTATCCGTCTCTACATCGCCTGTATGGAAAGGAATGTAGCTGTCAAGATTTGGCTTTGACGGTGAAAAGTTCTTTACAATAATCACGCCGCCTAGTATTAGCGCAACTATCGTGAAAAGAATGATAATAATTACTTCTGTTCTCTTTTCGGACTTTGCCGATTTTCCCTTATTCATTGCTAAATTCTATCCTCCGACACAAAAGTGTCCTCATCTTGTTTTTATTGTTTCGCACACAAGAAAATTTCTTGCTTCCGCCGTACAAATATCGATCGGCATTCCCTCGTCGATAAGTTGCTTTATTGTCATATCGAAAGAATTTACAAGCGTCCTGTCAAGATGCTCTAATCTTTCTTCTTCGGTCATTTTTTCGGGATTTGTATTCCAAAAATAATTTCTTAGAGTTATGCAGTCTTTGAATTTTCGGTTTTCCTCTATATAATCGGCAAGAAAAATAATTTTTTCGCAAATGCTCATATTTTCCCTGCCCGTCGTATGCCATCTTACAGCGTCGATAATCTCTTTTTCGTTAAACAACGGATATTTTTGCGGTATTATTGCCGCGGCTGTTATTGCGTGAAAGATTTTCGGTGTCATTTTTTGTGAATTTGAAATGATTATACCATTTTTTTTGCAAATTTGCAACTGTTTTTCGGTATTAAGTTCTTTGGTAATATCGTGCAGGAGCGCCGCTGCGCGCAAAATGTCGATTTTGTCCCGTGCATACAGCATTCCGATCCTCACAGCTTCTTTCTCAACGCCGAGTACATGGCGGAAACGAAAATCGCCGAGCTCATGCGACACTTCATCGCGCAGCTTGTCTAAATCTTTGTCGTTAAACATTCAAATACAGTCCTTTTTCCTTGATATATCTGTAAACGTCCGTCGGGAGCAGGTCATTTACATTTTCTCCGCGCGAGAGTTTTTCACGTATCTCGGTAGATGAAACTTCAAGCGGAGGAGCATCTATAAGACGCACGTCTGCTGCGCACTGTTCCTTTAATTCGACAATTTTTTCCGCGAGTTTTACACCCGTTTCGGCATTTTCCTCGCGTCTCATGCAAACTACTGTACACATGGAGAGAATATCCGCGAATCTGTACCACTTTTCGAACGAAAGAAGCATATCCGTACCGCAGAGAAGGTAAAAGTCGTCTGAGCGGTACATTTCTTTCAGTTCCGTAAGTGTATCGAATGTATAACTTTTCCCTTTTCTGCGCACCTCTATATCAGAGACATCAAAATTGTCGTCCGTAAACGCGAGGCGGCACATTTCAAGCCGTTCTTCCGCAGGTACGGTGCTTGTTTCTGTTTTGTGAGGCGGAATAAATGTCGGGATTATAAGCAGTTTATCAAGCGACTCTGCCGCCGCAAACATTCTTGCCGCATTTACATGACCGTTATGCGGCGGTGAAAATGTTCCGCCGTAAATTCCGATTTTCATATTTCTATTTTCGGCTTCTTCTTTGACTTTCGGTAAAGGACAAATTTTGTTCCGACAGTGCAGACGACATCGGAATCGGTTGCGTTTGCCAGAACCTCCGCAACACTCCGAACGTCCTCACCGCTGTTTTCGAGCACCTTCATTTTTATAAGTTCTCTCGCTTCAAGCGCGTCGGAAACTGTCTTTATCATATTTTCGCCGACACCGCCTTTTCCGATCTGCATTATCGGATCAATCCCGTTCGCCATGGCGCGAAGTGCGGCTCTCTGTTTACTTGTAAGCATTCAATTCTCCGTAATAATATATTTTTTGATTCTTTCGGCAAATTTTCTCATTGCTCTGCCCCTGTGGCTGAGCGAATTTTTCTCCGCGTCGGTAAGCTCCGCAAAGCTTTTTCCCGATTCGGGACTGTAAAACAGCGGATCATATCCAAACCCGCCTTTGCCGTGTTTTTCGTGCAGAATATACCCTTTACATTCGCCGCGTACAACAAAATCTTCATAACCGCTGCCATCGGGAAACGAGCAGGCGACGGCGCATACAAATGACGCTTCTCTGTTTTCTTTTCCGTCAAGTTCGGCTAAAAGTTTATTATTATTCGCATCGTCGTTACCGTGTTCACCCGCATATCTCGCCGAATAGATACCGGGTGCGCCGTCAAGCGCACTCACGGAGAGCCCCGAATCGTCACCTACTCCGATATATCCGAGGCGCGATATGGCGCGGGCTTTTATCATCGCATTTTCTTCAAATGTTTTTCCGTCTTCAATAATTTCGTCCGAAAAATTTATGTCGTCAAGAGATTTTACGATAACAGCATCTCCGAGAGTTTCCGAAAGGAGTTCCCGCAGTTCTCTGATTTTTCCCTTATTTCGGGAAGCAAGTACAATTTCCATATCAATCGAAAAGCGCTTCGGCAAACTCTTTTGCGTCAAACGGCTGCATATCGTCTATCTTCTCTCCGACACCGATGAATTTTACGGGTATTCCGAGTTCTTCCTTTATAGAAAGCACTATTCCGCCTTTTGCGGTACCGTCGAGCTTATTTAAGATAAGCCCCGTAATATCGGCAGCATTCTTGAATTCTTTTGCTTGAAGAATTGCGTTCTGCCCCGTTGTTGCGTCAAGAACGAGCAGATTTTCGCGCGATGCACCGGGGAGTTCTCTGTCAATGACGCGGTTTATTTTTGCAAGCTCGTCCATAAGATTCTTTTTGTTATGAAGTCTGCCTGCGGTATCAACAATGAGAACATCGGCTTTTTTGTTTTTTGCGTAATTCAGTGCATCATAAACGACCGCTGCGGGGTCTGCACCTTCGTGCTGTTTTACGAGTTCCGCACCCGAACGTTCGCACCAAACGGCAAGCTGGTCTATTGCAGCCGCGCGGAATGTGTCCGCCGCCGCAACAACAACTTTTTTGCCGCTTTTTTGAAGATTGTTCGATATTTTCCCGATCGAAGTCGTTTTTCCCGCTCCGTTTACGCCAATTACAAGGATAACCGACGGAACGGTTTCGAGCTTTAACGGCTCGCCGTCGCCTATCATTTCCTCTATAATGCCGCGGAGAGCAGTCATAACGTCTTCTTTTTCTTTAAGGCGTCCGCTTTTTACGCTGTCACGCAGCTTCTCAATGATTTCTTCTGCCGCGGGGACGCTGACATCGGCACATATAAGTGTTTCTTCAAGTTCTTCGAGCATATCCTCGTCAACCTTGACAAAACTTTTGACTATTTCTTCAACCTGTCCGACAAAAGCGGCTTTCGTTTTTGCAAGCCCGCTTTTAAGCTTGTCTAAAAATCCCATCCCAATCGTCTCCTTCTGTTTTCTTTATTTCCGATACGTTAAGCGCAAGAACTTTGGATATTCCGTACTCCGGCATGGTTACGCCGTACAGTCTGTCGGCAACCTCCATGGTTCCGCGTCTGTGCGTTATGAGTATGAACTGTGTTCCGCCGCTGTAACGCTTTATGTATTCGCCGAAACGGGCAACATTTACTTCATCTAGAGCCGCCTCTATCTCATCGAGAATACAGAACGGTGTAGGATTCACTTGAAGTATCGCAAAGAAAAGCGCAATAGCAACAAACGCCTGTTCGCCGCCCGAAAGCTGCATAAGGCTCTTGATGATTTTACCGGGAGGTGCTGCTTTTATTTCTATGCCGCTAGTAAGAACGTTTTCCTCGTCCGTAAGCAGAAGTTCCGCACTTCCGCCGCCGAAAAGCTCCGAAAAAGTTGTGTTAAATTTCTCGTTTATCGCATTGAATGCCGAGACAAAGGCTGTCTTCATCTCTTTTTCGAGCTTTCCGATAACATCAAGAAGTTCGGTTTTGGCGTTTTTAAGGTCATTTATCTGACCTGTCATGTAGTCGTATCTCGTCTTTACTTCCGCATATTCATCAATAGCACCGACATTGACAGAACCGAGCGCGCGCAGTTTATTTTTATATTCGGTTTGCTTTTTATAAACTTCTGATCGCTCTTCCGCCGTGATTTTCGGATATCCGAGTTCCTCCGCGCCGCTTTTCGTGAGTTCATACTCGTCCCACAGTTTCGCCGCGAGCTTGTCTCGCTCTTCTTTTAATTTTTCAAGCTTTGATTCATCGGACGCATGGTTACGGAAAACAAGTTCTTTCTCGACATTTTTGTCTTTGAGCTTTCTTCTGATTTCGGCTATCTTTTTTTCAAATTCAAATCCGCTTTCTTCCTTTGCGCTTCTTCCGCTGTTGAGACTTTCGAGCAGCTTCTCGACTTCCTCGGCTCTCTTTCGGTTTTCGACTTTTTTCGCGGAATATTCATCTATTTTAGCTTCGTATTCCTTAATTTTAGTCTTGGCGGATTCGATTTCGGCGTTAATCGAATTGATTCTGTCATCAGACGTTGCAAGCAGAACCTTTTCCGTTTCGATATCCTTTCCGATCCCGCTTATAGAAATATAAAGTGATGTGAGCTTATCGGAAAGTTCGGATTTTCTGTCGAAAAATTCGTTCTTTTCCGCTTCTTTTTCGTTTCTGTAATCCGATATCTCGTTTATACGCTTTGTTAAGTTATTCTCCTGCGAAATAAGTTTCGCAATATCTTCATCATATCTGCGTTTGGCTTCGGATAATGTTTCAATGTCAACCGCAAGTTTATTTATAAGCGATTCGTTTGCCGAAAGATTTGCATTCAGTTTATCATACTCCGAATTTTCGGCATTCATCATCGTCTGAATGAGTTTGCGTCTTTCGGCAAGCGACGCAATAGCATCCTCCGAAATTTTTAGCACCCTATTAGTTTCGGCAAGTCTCGCAGACGCTTTTTCGGTATCCGCACGCGCGGTTTTCAGCTCTGCGGAGAGAGACTCTATCTCACTTCCGCGGCTTAAAATACCGCTGTCACGTTTTGCGGACCCGCCCGTAAACGAGCCGCCCTGATTTATCTGCTGACCGTCAAGTGTTACCGTTCTGACTCTGTATTTAAGGCTTTTCGCCATATCGGACGCGTTCTCGATATTGTCAAAAACAACTGTCCTGCCGAGAAGCGAAGAAACGATGTCCTTAAATCTCGGATCGTGTTTAACAAGTGAATCCGCCGTACCGATATATCCGCGGAACGCTGCGGCGTCCCGTACTTCCTGCGTGGCAGGTGACGCCTTCATAGATGTAAGCGGATAAAAAGTAGCGCGTCCCGCACCCGCATTTTTCAGCGAATATATCGCCGCCTTTGCGGTGTCTTCGTTCTCAACAACGATGTTTTGCAGATTTGCTCCGAGCGACGTTTCTATCGCAGTCACAAATTTACCGTCAACCGATATGAGTTTTGATAGAGGTCCGTATATCTTCCCGCTCCTGATATTTCCGCTTTCGTATTGTTTCATAACAAAACGAACCGAATTGTTATACCCCTCAAAATGTTCCTCCATTCTGCGGAGGTTTTCTATGCGCTGTGCGAGCGAATCGCTTTTGACGCGCAGACGACCGAGGATTTCGATTTCATCTCTTCGTCTTGCGGCAAGAGAAGCACTTTTTTTCTCTGCTTCGCTTTCCTCTGCGTCAATTTTATCTATTTCGTCAAGATATTTACGAACGGATTTTTCGGCATTTTCGCATTTCTTTTTGAGTTCTTCCGACTTTCTCCTGTAATCCTCAATCTCCGAAGCAATACTTTCGTTTTTATCTTTATCGGTGTCTTTGGCATTTTCAAGAATGCTTCTGCGTACCTTTACGTCAACCCGCTCCGATTCGAGCTGCTTTATATCGTCAAGTGCTTTCGCGATATCAAATTCGAGTTTTTCGGTGCTATCCGACACCTCATTTTGGCGGGCTGTCGTTTCCTCATACTGTTTTTTGGTTTCGTCAAGTGCTTTTTCAAGCTCTGAGATATGCGTTCTGCGCGATTTTTTGCTCTCGTTTTCGGACTCTATATTTTTTTCAAGCACGGTGATATTCTCCGCGCCTGTTTTCGCAAGCATACGGAGGTGTTCCGTATCATTTTCGCAAAGTCTGTATTCACTGTCAAGATCGTGACTCAATTTAGTCTGTTCGCTGATTTTTCCGAGCAGTTCTTCCGACTCCATTTTGTTTGACTGCGCCGCTTCAAAAAGCTTGCTGTCCTGCACTTCAAGCGCTCTGATACTATCCTCGGCATTTTGAAGTTCAAGCTCGGATATTTTGAATGATCTTTCTGCATTTTCAAGGTCTGTGCGCAGTTTTTCGGTATCGAATATCCAAAGCTCCACATCGGCTTTTTTCTTATTCTCATAAAGTTCAAGGTATTTTTTAGCCTTTGCGGATTCTTTTTCGAGCGGTTCGACACGACCTTCAAGTTCCGACAGAATATCGTTTATGCGGAGCATATTGTCTTCGGTCGCGCTGAGCTTTCGCTCTGCTTCGCTCTTTCTGTGGCGATATTTCGCTATTCCCGACGCGTCCTCAAATCTGCTTCTTCTCTCGTCGCTTTTCTG
>CAKRPQ010000035.1 GCA_934385225.1 uncultured Eubacteriales bacterium | reverse complement strand
ATTCATAGTCGCGCCGCTTATATTCGTTGTTTACTATGCTTTTACCGATAAAGACGGAGCATTTACATTTGACAATATCCTCTATGCCTGCAATACGAGTTATCTTATCATATTCTTTCGCTCGATAAGCCTTGCAATGATAGCGACGGTGATATGTCTTATAATTGCCTATCCGCTTGCCTACGCTATTTCAAGAAGCAAGGTCAGCTCGCAGAAGATAATGATAATGCTCGTTATGCTTCCCATGTGGATGAACTTCCTTATTCGCACATATTCATGGATGGCTATACTCGAAGATACGGGATTTATTAACCGGCTTCTCGTAACGCTCGGACTTTCGCCCGTTCATATGATAAATACGAGCGGTGCGGTTATTCTCGGTATGGTGTATAATTTTCTGCCGTATATGATACTTCCGATTTACTCTGTTATGGTCAAGATAGACCATAGGCTTGTAGAAGCCGCCGCAGACCTCGGCTGTAACAACTTCCGTGTTCTCACAAAGGTGATTTTTCCGCTCAGCGCATCAGGCGTTATATCGGGTGTCACGATGGTGTTTGTCCCGTCGATCAGTACATTCTATATTTCGCAAAAACTCGGCGGAGGAAACTTTGACCTTATCGGCGACACGATAGAAAGACAGTTCCAGACGGCGTACAACTATAACCTCGGAGCGGCAATTTCGCTCATTCTTATGGTTCTTATCCTTATCTGCATGGCTGTAATGAACAAATTCACAGATGAAGACGGCGGAGGTATGGTAGTATGAAAGCACTTTCTAAGGTTTATACCGCTCTTATTTTCATTTTCCTGTATGCGCCGATTGCGATACTTGTTCTTTTCTCGTTCAATTCAATAAATTCGACGGGATATTTTGCCGGATTTTCGCTTCATTGGTATGAAGAGCTTTTCCGCGACAGCGCAACGCTTGCCGCTCTTAAAAACACGCTCATTCTCGCTGTTGCATCGTCTATTATCGCAACCGTTATAGGTACCGCTGCCGCTGTCGGAATCGACAGAATGAAGAATAAGTATGTAAAAGGTGCTGTTATGACGGCGACGAACATCCCGATGATGAATCCCGATATCGTGACGGGTATTTCGATGATGCTTCTCTTTGTTTTTGTCGGAAAACTGCTTAAACTTGATAACAACCTGAATTTCGGAACGCTTCTTATTGCTCATATCACGTTCAATCTTCCTTATGTAATCCTTTCGGTACTTCCGAAGATAAAACAGCTTGACCCGCAGCTTCCCGAGGCGGCAATGGATCTTGGCTGCACACCACTGAAAGCATTTTTTAAGGTTGAACTTCCCGCGATAATGCCCGGGGTGCTTACGGGACTTATTATGGCTTTCACCCTTTCGCTTGACGACTTCGTTATAAGCTATTTTACGATCGGAAGCGGTTTTGAAACATTGCCCATACGCATTTATTCTATGACGAAAAAACGCGTCACACCTGATATGTACGCGCTTTCGACTCTTATATTTATAGCAATACTTGTACTTCTCATTCTTTCAAACGTTTCAGGCACGAGAGCGGAGAAGAAAATGAAAATGAAAAAATAAGGGGAGGAACTGAATTGAAAAGACTTGTATCATCGTTTTTTGTGTTAGTAATTCTCGCCTCACTCTTCTCCTGCGGAAAAAAAGATGCCGAAAATACGGAAAACGGTTCGGAATCAAAGAAAAACGTTCCGATAACAGCGTCAATAAACGTCTATAACTGGGGCGAATACATTTCCGACGGCTCCGAGGGGACTCTCGATGTAAACAAGGCATTCACCGAAGCAACCGGAATCAAGGTCAACTATACGACATATGCCAGCAACGAGGATATGTACGCAAAGCTGAAAAGCGGAGCGACGGGATATGATGTGATAATCCCGTCCGACTATATGATAAAGCGCCTGCTTGACGAGGGAATGCTCGAAAAAATAAATTTTGACAATGTCCCGAACCGCAAGTATATAGACGAGAGCTTCAAGGATCTCTATTACGACCCTACGAACGAGTATTCCGTTCCTTACACATACGGAATTGTCGGCGTCATATATAATTCGTCCCGCGTAGACGAAGAAGACGTCGGAACATGGGATCTTCTCTGGAACGAAAAGTATAAGGGAGATATTCTTCAATACAATAACTCGCGCGATGCGTTCGGAACGGCTATGTACCGCCTCGGCATCGACGTTAACACCACAGACGAAATCGAATGGAGAAAGGCTCTCGATTCTCTTTCCGAACAAAAAGAGCTTGTTCAGAGTTATGTAATGGACGAGATATTCAACAAAATGGAGTCCGGCGAAGCGGCTGTCGCGTCGTACTATGCAGGCGATTACCTTACAATGTCGGAAAATAACGAAGACCTCTGTTTCTACTATCCGAGCGAGGGAACGAACCTCTATATTGACGCTATGTGTATCCCGAAGGGAAGCAAAAATAAGGAATACGCAGAAATGTATATCAACTTTATGCTTTCAAAGGAGATTGCAACGGCAAACGCCGAATACATCTGCTACGCCTGCCCAAATACGCTTGTTCGCGACAGTGAAGATTATATCGAATATATGGGTGAAGACTGGCTCGAAATTCTTTACCCCGAAGGACTTGATTTTGCGGCTGAATATGACCAAAACTGCTATAAAAGCCTTCCGCCTGAAACGCTTTCCATGGTCAACGACCTCTGGGAAGAGCTTAAAATCGACAGCAGTCTCGGCGCAGGTATATATGTTACCTGCGGCGCGATAATTGCGTTGCTTCTCGTATGGGGAATATCCGCTCTTGCGGTAAAGGCAAAAAGACGAAAATATTATTAAAAAAATGTGATCTGCCGAATGAATGTTCGGCGGATCGCATTTTATTCTATTGACAAGAACAGAATTTTAGTGTATAATTATAAAAAACAAAGGAGGTAATGTAATGGACGGAGACAGTACGGGCGGCGATTGTAAACCACCTTCGGCTGATTATGTATATTTGCTCAGGCATAGTCAGTGTCTGCCGGAATGGCGACGCGCTATGTTTTTTTGTGTATAGATATTGAATTTTGAGCAGCAGATATAATAAAAATTCGGAGGAAATATTTTGGGAGACTCAATAATTTTAATGCTTCTTTTGCAGGTGGTTCTTATTGCGCTTAACGCTGTTTTTGCGTGCGCGGAAATAGCTGTGATCAGTATAAGCGAAACAAAGATTGAAAAAATGGCGGAGCAAGGAAATAAAAAAGCCGCACGCCTAAGAAAACTCACAAACAATCCTGCAAAATTTCTTGCAACTATCCAGGTTGCGATCACTCTTTCGGGATTTCTCGGAAGTGCGTTTGCCGCCGAAAACTTTTCGGACAGAATCGTTTCGTGGCTCGTTTCTCTCGGTGTCACTACGTCCGAGAAAACACTTAATACAATTTCCGTAATTGTGATTACGATACTTCTATCTTATGTGACGCTGATTTTCGGCGAACTTGTGCCGAAGAGGGTGGCACAGAGAAAGGCGGAGAAACTCGCACTCGGAATGTCGGGTATGATTTACTTTATTTCAAAGATTTTTGCGCCGATAGTTTTTCTTCTTACAACTTCCACAAACGGCGTATTGAAACTTATAGGTATTGACCCGAACGCTAACGAAGAAAGCGTCAGCGAAGAGGAAATCAGAATGATGGTCGATGCGGGAAGCGAGCAGGGAGCAATTGACGCCGAGGAAAAAGAGTTCATTCAGAATGTTTTTGAATTTGATGACCTTTCCGCGGGAGAGATAGCAACACACAGAACGGACGTGTCCATGCTTTGGCTCGAAGAAACGCCCGAAGAATGGGAAAATACGATACATAACAGCCGCCACACGATGTATCCCGTATGCGGAGAGAGTGCCGATGATATTGTCGGAGTGCTTAACGCAAAGGACTATTTTCGCCTTGACGATAAGTCTCGCGAAAATGTTATGAAAAATGCCGTGAAGCCTGCCTACTTTGTTCCCGAAACCGTCAAGGCGGACGTACTTTTCAGAAATATGAGAAAAACGCACAATAAATTTGCAGTGGTTATCGACGAGTACGGCGGAATGCACGGGATAATAACGATAAGTGACCTTCTTGAAAGGCTGGTCGGAAATATAAACGACGCAGACGGCGGCGAGGAAGAACTTCTTATAGCACAGGTCGATTCCGAAACGTGGCGTATAAGCGGTGCGGCACCGCTTGAAGATGTCAGCGAAACGCTTTCGATTGATCTTCCTACCGACGAATATGATACTTTCGGCGGGTTTGTGTTCGGTAATTACGGGTCGATTCCCGAAGACGGTACAGTATTTGAGGTCGATGCGTGCGGGCTTCATGTAAAGGTAATCAAGGTTGAAGATCACCAGCTTGAAGCGGCGCTTGTTTGCAAAACGGATCCGAAAAGAACGGAAAACGAACCCGTAGGTGACGAGAATGGTAGGGGTTAAAATCGATACGAATTTCGAAAGAGTTTTTTGACCGTTTTTTACACAAAGCACTTGACAACAAGGCGAAAATATGGTAATATTATAGTATAAATAAAAAAATTACGAGGTGTAAAATGAAAAAGGTTCTTAGCTTTGTAATGGCTGTTCTCAGCGTTATGACGATGTTCGTATTTGCTGCTTCCGCTTCTGCAACGGGTGATATCGAAATTGACGCCGACATCATTCTTGACAACAACGGAAACAGAGTTTTCTACGGCGATATTTTGATCGACGGAGAAATCAACGGTAAAGACGCTGTTCTTCTTTCGCAGTATCTTGCAGGGTGGGCGAGTGCGAATCTCAATGCTACTTCTTTGAAAGCGGCAGATGTTTACCATGACAAGGCCGTTGACGGTAAGGACGCTGTTCTTCTTGCGCAGTATCTTGCAGGTTGGGATTCCGCAATCGAAATCTTTAACAAACTCAATAAGTGAAATTCAATAAAAAGCACCTCGGAACAAACGTTCCGAGGCGCTTTTTTGTTGAATCAAATTGTTATGACGCAAAGCGGGTCAGGCATGTTATAGGCGAAGGGGAGCAGCGTGAGTTTTCCGTTTTCGTTTTTAAGGACGGTCACATTGTTTGTTTGCTCGTTTGTCGAGTAAACATAATCACCGATAAAATCAAAATCCCGCGGTCCCGATCCACCGACCGATATGACATCTTCAAGGTGCAGCTTTGTCCCGTCAAACGAAAATTTTGAAATCGAATCGTGCCCTCTGTTTGACGCGTAAATAAACCCGTCGTGAACACGAATTGCTGCCATTGTCGTTTTGCTCGTAAAGTCCGACGGTATTCCCGAAAGCGTGTCAATAAGTTCGAGTTTTCCGTCGTTATAGGAAAAGACAGAAACTGTTGATGCGAGTTCGTTTGCGGAGAAAATATATTTTCCGTCGTCCGAATAAGCAAGATGGCGAACGCCGTGACCGTCGGGGACTTTTGCTCTTGATATTTCATTGAGATTTTTGTCGTAGGTAAATATCGTGTCAAGTCCGAGGTCTGTTACAAGAAGATATTTTCCGTCGGGAGAGAAGTTTACAAAATGCATATGAGTCTTGTCCTGGCGAGGCTTGTTCGGTCCGTCTCCTATGTTCATAACGAGCTTCTCGCCCACCTTTATCACACTTCCCGAAAGGTAATTGACACAATAAATATTGCCGTCTTTAACGGTGAGGTGGCATGCGCACCTTCCCTCGGTTGACTTGCATTCGCCGGGACGGATCAGACTGCCGTCTTTTTCAATTTCAAAAAACATAACACCGCTGTTTGTATCACCGTCAAACGGTTCGCGGAGTATTATGTACATTTTGTTATTTTCCACCGTCATGTATAGCGGTCTGTCGAGCGGATAAAAGTTCTTTTCTGTAAGGCTTCCGTCATCATTTTGCGTAAAATGATAAATTCCGCCGTTTTTGTCGCACGCGGCAATATAAATGTTTTTGTTCATGTTTGCTCCTTTTTATCTGCACACATATTTCGAAATATTATAACACATATTTTTTGTTTTTTCTACCAAAATATTATTTTAATTTCGAAACAATTGAGATATAAGTTAGAATTCTATGAACTTCCTCGTGAAAGCAGAGAAGATTTTCTCGCGGCTTGTAATCTTAATTTTTTAGTTGTATGGTGATAGATTACACAAGAGTATGCTATGCAAGGGCGATAAAACTACCGATGTCCGGTTTTAGTGAAGAGTTATTATATATTCTCTCGGAGAAACGCCCATTTGCTTTTTGAAAAAACGGCTGAAATAGCATTCGTCGGTATATCCTACTGCCTCTGAAATATCTTTTATAGATTGCATGCCTGCTTCAAGCATTTCGCAGGCATTTTTTATTCGGATTGCTGTTAAATATTTTTTTGGCGGCATTCCGAATCTGAATATAAAAAGTTGCCTGTAATATGTATATCCGATTCCACAAAGTGAAGGAAGAACGGAGAAATCAAAATCAATATCCGACCAGTGTTCATGGATATATGTTACTGCGGGATTGATAATATCGTATTTTGATTTCGGGATATAGTTGCTGTTTGAACAACGTTTAACAATTCTTATTATGTCATAAAGAATAGACATTGATTTTTCATAGTAACCTACCCCTTTTGAAGTCCACGCGGAAAGTAATTTTTCAAATAAATTTTTTATCTTATCACTTTCCAAAACCGAAATGCACATTACTTCTTCCGAAAATCCCGTGTCCATATCAAAGTAAACTCCTATAAATTCTCCGAATTTAATGTTTTCAATATTATATTCAATCGGGACATTTGTTTTGGGCACAAAACGCAGACATTTTTCAAATTCATTGACAGTTTTGCTGCCGTAGGTTATCTTGTTTTCACCGGAAATTGTGTAGATAAGTTCGCAAAATCTGTGTACGCCGACGTAGCAACTTTCACTTGAATTTTTAGGCGGTGTTTCAAGAAAAATAATGTTTGTAAAATCAATCGCCCCATCTTCTATGCCTTCTCTGCCGAGTGTTTTTAGATTTGGGCAATTCTTAAAGGTGACATTTTGAAATTGAAAATTTGTACTTGCAAAAGTTAATTTTTCAAGATATAACATATCATTCATGTTGTATATAGCGGAATTTTGTGACCATATTCGGCCTACGGATATCTTTTTTTGGTCAATAGTTATAGCAGGCATGGAAATTTCACGGACATAAAGGCGGTAATTTTTAAGAAAGTTACCTAAGCATAAACCCGCACTCCATTGAGATATATCGACCTTGTTTATATACATCATATCAGCAGTGGGGGTTATGGTCAATTTCCCGTTTTCTTTATCGAAAGTCCATGCAAATGCATATGCCTCCTTTTCGTATTTTCCTGATGTCGGCATATTCGTAGGCATCGGATTTTTTTTAATATACTCATCCCAAGACAAAAGTGATGAATTATCATTCGATTCTGCCTGTTTCGATTTGTCATAAATTTCAAAGCCTTTTGATTTTATGTAGTCACGCGCTTCTGCGGAATTCTTTTCGAGTACTATAAGAGTGTTGAAAGAGAGCGAATCTGCAATCGAATTTGCGGATGCTTTGCTGTCCGAAATAATGATGTGACTTACCCCCGTATAGCAAGGTTTTTTCTGGACATTGTTAGATTTTTCGACCATTTTAATGAATTTGATGTTGGTGTTTTCTTCTGTGAAAATTTTGCTCATAGCAATTCCTCCGACAAGTTTTCGATTTGATTATAGCATATGTTCTTTTATACGTCAATGAAAAAGTGATAAAAAGTCCAACAACGACAAAAAAACTATTGTCAAAAAAGATCGTATGCGCTATAATTCAGTTATAGAATCGCAAATTTAATAGGGAAATATTACTACCTAAACAATTTATCTGCGTGCTCTTTTGTTTTGGGCAGTGATAAAAATCCTATCTTGTGGTTTAGAAGAACGAAAAGTAAGATTGAAAGGAATTTTGAACATGAAGAAATCGGTTATTTTAGCATTTGTCATTTTTTGTGCGTTGTTTTCTTTTGTGTTTACTCTCGGTGTTCTCGGCGAGGATACACAGACATGGGGTGAGTATGTAAAAAACAATCCAATGCCTGAGGATATGCCGACATCGGGCAAATACGAAAAAGGGGCATACGCTTTTGAGTGGTCGTTTGATAAAACAACCGGAACACTCATCGTAAAACCCGTTTCTGATAAGGGAGACGTCAACAAGTTTGATGTTTCGGAGTGGAGTGCGGGAAAATTGATCGGCGATTTTCTCGGCACATACAGAAAATATGTTAGAGCGATAAACCTTCCTGAGGTCGATATCGGTGGCAAGAAAGTGGCGATAAATCAGATTTGGGTACAGAATAATGATGCCTACAATATGAACGATATGATTTATCTTGAAAGCTTCACATTTGCGGCAAATAAAATCAAATTTCAGGATATATCCCTTAAAAACTGTCCGAATCTCCGTACGCTTGGAAAAGAGGGGACGGCTGATGGGACACTTGATTTTTCCTGTGTTGATTTCATCTCTGCCCCGAAGGATTTTCTTTTGGGGAGCGCGATGACAGGAGTTAAAAAAGCCGTTTTTTTAACGAATGCAAATGTGAAAGCGATACTTTCGGGCGCACTTAACGGCGATGTTGATGTTACAATAGGAGCCGATACAAAAAAAGCGTCAGAAGTGGCAAACGAATTGGGATTTTCGCTTGGTGTTAAGAAGGATGCCCCCACAGGGACGGGCGACATGAACGTGCCCGATGAAACGGGTAAATCGGACGAGACGGCGAAGACGGATGACAGTGGAACGAGTGAGCCGACAACGCCGACAAGACCGACTGATGTTGGAGAAGCTCCGATTGCCCATAATCTTTCCGAGTCAAAGGAACCGACAACGTGGTCCGAATATGTAGAGAAATATCCGATGCCCGCCGAAATGCAAACATCCGGAGAATATGCAAAGGGACTTTACGCATTCAAGTGGTCGTTTGACAAAACGAACGGAACTCTCACTGTCGTTCCTACTGCCGAAAAGGACGGTGGAATAAACAAATTTGATGTTTCGCAGTGGGGCGCCGGTCTTGTAATAGGTGATTTTCTTAAAGAATACAGAGAATATGTTAGAGAGATAAGCCTTCCTGAAGTTGAAGTCGCGGGAAAGATGATTTCGATAAATCAAATTTGGGATCAAAACAGTTCGACTTATAATTTTGACAACATGATTTATCTTGAAAAAATCACATTTGCGGCGGTCAGTATTAACTTTCAGAATATTACATTCAAAAACTGTCCGAATCTTCGTACTCTTGGCAAAGAAGGAACAGAAGACGGAACGATAGATTTCACAAATATAAATTTCATCGAGACTCCAAAAGACTTTCTTGCCGGAAGCTCGGTCACGGGTGTCAAGACTGTATTTCTTAATGATGAGTATAAAAATATATCAGCAAAGGCGCTGCTTTCGGGAGCCCTCAACTGCGATGCGCTTATAGTATCCGGCGGCAAAGGGATATATGCAGAAGAGTTTGCGCAGGCAAACGATTACTCAATTTATGATTTTGACTCTGAATCCCCGTTTGATGCTGCGGCAACAAAGAAGAATGCTCCGAAATCTCCCGAAGAAGGCGGTGAGTTTAAACCTGTCGGAGCCACTGCGTTCGGACATATGACCGGCAAATACGGAAATTCTGAAATAATAAACACATTTTGGGCTTGGTACGAAAGTACAAAAACTCTTGAATTTGTTTCCGGAACTACTAACTATAATGAAACCGGAAAATCATCTAACTGCGATAAAGAGAGCGGAACTAACTGGAATGATTACAGAGCACTTGTTGAGCACGTTGTTATTGGTAATAATATTTCGAAGATAACATATGAGACATTTCAGAATATGACTGCACTTAAAGACGTTAAACTCGGCGAAAATATCACGCAAATCGATCAAAATGCTTTTTCCGGATGTACTTCTCTTGAAACAATTTGGAGAGCTGACGGTGAAAGAGTTGAAGGAAGAGCCGATCTTTCAAAAATAGGTAAAATTGTTGGTGCTTTTGAGAGAACCGCAATAAAAGAGGTGCTTATTTCTCCCTCTATTAAAGATTTTACGTTTGAACTTCCTCTTTCCGTCAGAACAATAATTTCCTCGAATATTACCGATGAACTCATTAGCTACGCAAAGACATATCAATATGATTTGCGTGATGCAACCGATGACACAAAAATATGGAAAAATTATGTTGAGATTGATACTTCTCTCCCGTACTGCGGAGGACGCGCTGTTTTTGATTTTGATGAAGCAACAGGTACTCTGACGATTTACGGTTCGGGTACCATTGATGAAATAATCAATTATTACGGAGGCGGTTCTAAGAGCCAGCCATGGTTCCCGATAAAAAAGCAGATAAAGCACATCGTAATTCCGGATGGAATTACCGGTATCGGAAAGTATGCTTTCTGCGAATGTTCAAATCTGGAAACGGTTGAACTTCCCGCCGGACAGATAGAACTCGGGAACGCTGCGTTTGAAAAATGTACAAATCTTAAATCCGTATATCGCAGAGGAACCGACGCAATAGAAGGCACAGCGGATCTTCGCGGTGTTGTGACACTTAATCCTTTTGTGTTTGCTTCCGATTTTCTTATTGCAAATGTTATAATCAGTTCCGAAACAACAAAAATAGGTATTTCCACATTCGATGAAAATATAAATCTTAAAGGTGTTTACGGAACACCTGGGTCTGATGCGGAGACGTTTGCTGCAAATAACGGACTGACGTTTGCAGATATATCGTCGGGTATGCCATCTCCTGTGAAGTGTGAAATTCCGGAGAGTACTGACGAGGATACAAAGCACGTAACAACTCCTGATACCGAGACGATAGCGAAAACCCCTGAAACAAGCGGTGAAGCTAAAAGCGACGGTTATGTGTTTGTAGATGATACCGGTGAGAATGATACTGAAAATAAAGGCGAAAACAACATTATTGTAATTACCGTTATTGCTGTTGTGGTTGCAGTAGTTATTATTGGTGGTATCGTAGCGTTTATAGTAAAAAAGAAAAAATCGACAAAATAATTTGTGCATAAGGGAGATAAAAATGAAAAACATTTTTAAAATTCTGTTTCGGGTTTTTACGGTTGCATTGGTGCTGACAGTGTTCTGCGTGTGCGCATCGGCGGTTGATGCACAGAGCGGAAGCATTGTTAACGGATCCGTTACATATACGTGGGATTTTGATGGAAATGAAACGCTCACGATAGGAACGGAGCAGGGAGGTTGGAAAAATGTTGCGATAGGCAAAATATATGCCGACAGTACGTATTCATCGTTTATAGAAACAAACGGTTCGTATGTTAAAAAATTAATTTTCGCCGAATCTGTATATCAGATAAACGGCGGTACTATAAGCAATCTCGGCAAGGCAAACGGCACGGGTACTCAGTATTTTTCGGCACTTGAAACTATTGCATTTGAAAATTCGCAAATGCAATTCGTCGGAGCGCCGGACTATGGGTGGTTTAACAATCTGCAAAAACTCAAATATGTTTATATTGGCAAAACTTCTTCTGATTGTGTTGACTTGTCCGCACTCAAAAATATCGCAGGAAGTATCAGTAACACGAGTTGCTTGACGGATCTTTTCGGCGGTTGTTCCTCAATAGAAAAAGTGATTATGCCTGCGACAGGACCGTATTACTGGTCAAAGACCGATAACAAAGCGGCATATCTTGATGCTATAACAGCAAAAATGTTCGCTAACTGCACGGCTCTTTCGGAGATTGAAATTCCTTCATGGGTTACAAGTATTGAAACGGGTGCATTTATGTCTTGCAGATCGCTCGGTTCGATTTATATTCCCGAAACGGTCACTTCAATAGCCGATGATGCATTCAGTTGGTGCGGCACCCTTGAAATAATTTGCGACAGTGAAGAATCTGCGGCTTACAAGTATGTCGAAAATTTTGATTCTTCAAAATATGGCACAAAAATTACAGCGAAAATAAAAGCAGACCCAACATGGGAGGAGTTTGTTACAGCAAATCCGCTTGCCGACGGCGTTAAAACCGAAGGAAAATATGAAAAAGGTAATTATGCATTTTCATGGAACTATGATCGTGTAAGCGGAACACTTACAGTCGTTCCTTCAAAAGATCTTACAGCGAACGGAATTGTAAATAAGTTTGATATTTCCGAATGGAGTGCAGGACTTGAAGTCGGAACGTTTGTTAAAGATTACAGTGCTTATGTAAAGCATATTTCGCTTCCCGAAATTCAGATAGATGGTACTACCGCTTCGATAAATCAAATATGGGTCGAAAATGATAAGGGCTATGATTTAAGTGATATGAAATATCTTGAATCATTTACTTTTGCGACCGATCTCATTCAGCTTCAAGATCTGGTGCTCACTGATTGCCCGAATATCAAAACGCTCGGAAGAATCGGAACGGAAAATGGAACCATTGATTTTACAAACGTAAAATTTATCGGCGGAACTTCTGATTTCTTCGGTTCTTGTGCACATGACGGTGTAAAACGAGCTGTCGTTACAGATGGTGCTTTGGCAAGAAATGTTCTTACCGAAACATTTACTTCCGATATAGAGGTTTACCTGAAAAGCAATACGCTTACAACCGATGCAATTACATCAATCCTTGCCTCGGACGGTATTAACTATAAAAATGTAAAATTTATGGTTGCTGAAATCAGTAATTCTGCCGTTGCCTTTGACGGGTATCAGACAAGGGTTAAGGATTACAACGGTCTTCGCGGAAGATTTCGTTATGACGACAGCACTACAAACGAAGGCTGGAAACTCACGGATTTTGGAACTCTCACATGGGCTGATGACGGGAATGAATACACTCTGAAAAATATTACCGAAAATAACAGACTTGTAAATACCGTTGTGTTTGAAAACGGTTCACTCGTCAACAAATATTTGGACGAGAACGGACAGATAATTTTCGTTGTCACTGTCATAAACATTAAAGATGCAAATTATACGAGTAAGATCGCAATGCGTTCGTATGAAATTTGGACTAACGAGCTCGGAGAAACTTTTGTAAAGTACGGAGATGTTGAATCATACAGTATTTATGAAATAACACTTGCACTTTACAAAGACGGTAATCTCAACAGGTATAATGATGCTCTCGGTTTCGACATTCTTATGAATGCACCTCAAATGACGCTCGAAACACTTGATTATACCGATCCGTATGGATTGGGATATGCAAACGGACTTTCGGATGGTGAAGAATTTATTCTCTCCGATGTTCAGGTTTACAACGCCGACGGCGGTGCTGCTTCAAATGTGAAGGCATATATTTTCAAAGATTTCGGAAAAAATGATGGCAAATATGTTCTGGTTTATCGTGCCGAAAATGAAAATGCAACACTTTCACATGAAATCGGTCTCGGCCAGTTCGCATCCGAATGGAACGGTTTATATAAAACAGAGGACGGAAAAGCTATTCATCCGTGCCTTGGGACATCTGTGACAGAAAATATTTTATCTATCGTTTATGATGTGAGTGAATAAACAGTCTACGCGTTCGACCTCAAACTTCGGGAAAAGGATTTGCCTGATAAGAAGAGGTTACGATTCTAAATAAATCCTTTTTTGGGTGTGCAGGAAGCTCCCCTTTCACTTCCTGCAAGTGTCGAAAGAAACAGACTTGTCGACACCTTGAAAGTGCAGATGAAAATATCTGCACTTTCTTGACATATAATTGCTATCTACAAAAATTTGTTAAGGAAATATTCAATTGTATTTATGGAAAATGGTGGAACTTATATTTATGGACAAGCTATCGAAAATTTTTCAATATTGAATAATTCGCTTCTTTCGGAAAACGATATTGAAAATTTTATTGCTGAACTCAGTGATATTATCGGCTCGCCACTGTCTGTTGCAGAAAAAGAAGAAACAGACGGTAAATATATTGTGGTTGACGGTACAGAGCTTGTTGCCGGCGATTACTCGATAAAAACAGAATATGACAAAATAACTGTAAAAGGGAGCTTCTTAACGCTTCCTGTTGCGATGAATAAATTTATTTCTATTGTACGCTCGCATAGAAACATTACGAAAGTCGACAATTTTGAGTATCACGCACCTCGAAAAGAAATGTTTACAAAGGAGCAAATAAAAAAACTTTTGGCTGATGTTTATTATTCTGACCGAATAATTATTGGCGAGGAAATTCAAGGCAGAGAATCGGAATGTATTGAAAAACGTATGGAACGCTTTTACGATGCTACTGGTGTGTATCCTGCAATTATGGGAATTGACCTTGCAAGCTATGGGATATGGCTTACTGAAAACAGTGACGCTGTATGGAGTAGACATATATGTGATATCGTAAAACATTGTGAGGCAGGAGGAATACTTACAGCATCAGCACACTTTGATAACCCATCGGGTTTTTCGCCAAACGGTGATTGGGAAGCACCTCGCGGAACGCTTGGTGCTGCGAGAACAAAGGAAGAACTCGAAGCAGCATTCGAAGAATTACTTACAGAGGGAACTGAGTATAATAAAAAATGGAAGAATGAACTTGATACAGATGCCCGTTTTCTGTGTATTCTTCGTGAGCAGGGAATACCTGTTTTGTGGCGACCTCTTCATGAATCCAACGGCAGTTGGTTTTGGTTCTGCACCGTACAGAACGGAATAATTCTTGAAGCTTCGTATTTGCGACGAATGTGGATATATATATACGAATATTTTACGCAAAAATATAAACTCGACAATCTTATATGGGTGTTTTCTCCGAACGTTTCGCCAAATGTAAATGATGAAGTTTACTGGGAAATGAGTCCGTGGTATTGCTATCCCGGTGATAAATATGTTGATATTGTCGGTGTTGACTGGTATACACACGGGGATCTTGAAATTGCCGAGAATGACTGCTACGGTGAACTGGTCAAAAGAACATGTAAAATCGGTGCGATAACAGAAATCGGTCCCGGAGGCGGAAAAAAAGCATCTGCCGGTCAAAAGCAAAGCGAACTGTATAATTGTATGGATTTATATGAGGATTTGCAACGTTTGCGCGGAAAAGGTTATCACTTTTCATATTTTTTGACATGGGGCGCCTGCTGGGGCATTGTGGCTATGGGTGAAGGAAAGAATTTTATGAAAACAGGTATGCCAATGTCTCGTGAAGAATTAAAAAAATATTTGATGACAATCAATAAAAAAGGAGTAAATCAATGAAAAAGTTTTTTTGTTTTTTTATTACAGTTCTTATGTGTTTTTCTTTTTTCTCATGCGGTAAGACAGGCGGTTATGAAAAGGAAAATAAAGACGACGGAGACAAAACAGTTGTAAAACTTACGGTGTTTGACGAAGTATCGTCTTATAAAATTATTCGCCCGGAAAAAGGGAGTGAAGCGGAAAAAAATGCCGTTTCAAAGCTTGTCAAGGCGTTACAACCGGTTATAGGAGCCATCCCTAAGGTGGGGACGGACTTCGACGGAGAAACTAAAAAAGAAATTCTTATCGGAAACACATCGCGACAAGAAACAATAGAAACAAAAAAAGAACTTTTTTGGGGAGATTACAAAATTGTTGTAAAAAGCGACAAACTTGTAATTTGCGCAGGAAGTGACAGTGCTCTTTCAGATGCCGTTGATTTTTTTATAAACAATATGATAAATGCCGAGGAGAAAACGGTCAAGGTTCCGGCAGGAAATGGATTTTTGTTTGAGAGTGATCGTGCTTTCGACACGCTTTCGGTTGAAGGGACGAATATAAGCGAATTTAAAATACTCAACAATTCTCTTATAAATGATATAAGTGACTTTGAAAATGATGTTGCCTCGCTTGTACTCGGCTATCCTCTCGAAAAAGCGACAAATGACGCGAAAATCGGTGACGGGGGTCATTATGTCGTACTTGACGGATCGAACATAAATGTAAATGATTACAGTATCACCGTTGAAGATGGGAATATTGTCTTGCGCGGAAGTCACAGTTCGCTTTCTGATGCCATAGATACTTTTTGTAATTCATATACGCATGAGATTGGAAAGAAAAATTATGATCTCACATCGTCTGATAACAAATCGTACAAATCGAATGTGAAAGTAAAATACACAAAAGAACAAATTATGAAAGTTCTTACAGATGTTTATAATGACGGAAAAATAATAATCGGAGAAGAGGCACAGGGTAATACAGTCGATACAGTTGAGAAATGTATCAATAGGTTTGTCGATGCTACGGGGACTTATCCCGGAATGCTTGGCGTTGATCTTGCAACGTATGGGCTTTCGCTTATGGAAAATGACGATACAAGACAGAGTAAATATCTTTGTGATATTGTTGATTTTTGTGCCGAGGGCGGAATAGTCACAGCATCGTCTCACTTTGCAAATCCGTCCGGAAATATCCCGGACGGAGAATGGCAGGCACCACGCGGAAATCTCGGATATGATACAACGCTTGAAGGTTATCAGAGTGCCTTTGATGAACTCCTCACGGAAGGCACAGAGCTTAACATGACATGGAAAAAAGAACTTGATACAGATGCGCGTTTTCTTGCTGCTCTTCGTGATGCGGGTGTCACCGTTCTTTTCAGACCTCTTCACGAGTCAAACGGAAACTGGTTTTGGTTCTGCACAATTCAAGGAGATCATACTCTTGATGCTTCGTATTTAAGACGTGTTTGGATTTTTATTTACGAATACTATACAAATGACTGGGGACTCACCAATCTTATATGGGATTATTCTCAGAATGTTTCGTCAAATATTTCCGATGTAAAAGGAACAACTATGAGTCCGTGGTACTGTTATCCCGGGGACGAATATGTGGATATTGTCGGTGTTGATTGGTATACGTCAGGCAGTCTTGAAATAACAGAAAACAATAATTATCTTGGACTTGTGGATTTGACAAGAAAAATAGGCGCAATAACGGAATTCGGACCCGGTGGTTCATTAAAAGCAAGTAACGGCGAAATTCAGAGTGAGCTTTATAGCAGTATGGATCTTTACTCCGATCTTGTAAAACTTCGCGATAACGGATATAAATTCGCCTATTTGCTCACATGGGGAAGCAGCTGGGGAATACCGACTATGGGTGAAGGAGACAAATTTATGGCTCAGGATATGACGCTGGGAAGAGCCGAAGTAAAGGCGCTTTTGGATAGCTGAAAAAGTAGCCGGAGAAGTAAATATCTACCCAAGGGAGAATAGGAGATCCAAATGGACGCAATAAAAATCAATAAAACTTGAAAATGATGATTTTTAAATATTACGATAAAAATTGATGTTTATTTTAATAGGAAAATAAGATAAAAAAGGGGTCAAATGGCACACCGATAACTTTATATATAATCTGTGCAAATATTCCTCATAAGAGTATTACGAAAGTTAAAATCGGCGATTTTGTAGTGTTTTTCAATTACAGCACTAATTATTGATTTTATGTTCCGAACAGGTGGTGACAACTTGTTCGGAACATTTTTTGTTTTCCGTAAGTGAATGCGTTTGTAACAAAAAGTCTTTTTGAAAATAAAATCTTTCAGAATTTACTAAAAATTTTGCAAAAAATAACGGGTTTATTATAAGACGGATTAAGATAAACTAAAAACAACAGAAGTTCGACAAATCTCCGTTAAGTACATATAGTGCAAGGCGGAAGTTAACATCGCTATATGTTGCAGTTTTTGAATTGGGTGGGTTCTGTATATGTTAACAGACTGTAAAAAAATGCAAAACCGCGACGATTTTTGTGGAATTGTGTTGACAAGATTTTTTTGTAATGTTAAAATATAAATGTTAAAAAAGATGTTGAAGGGAAGGTGTAGAGCCGAAAATGCTTAATTACAGCTCCCGAAAAAACAGAAGAAATAAAATTATATTGCTTTGGGTGCCGCTTGCTACCATGATTCTTAGTTTTGGTATAATAGTGTTATCCGCGATCGGAATACTGAGAATAGATAGGAACGCCGTTTTTGCATCTGTGTCGCCTATGGAAAAGGGAAAGGCAGATACAGATGTTGTCCTTTCGGTCGATGAAGCGGAAGTTATGAAATATATCGGTACTGAAAGTACCGCAGGCGATACAACTATGGTCGAAACGACAAATTCGTCTGCAATAAAAGAACCGAGTGACGGCGAACCGATTTCTGACGACGATATCAGAAATTGTATCCTGAAAGAAACAGAAAAAGTCGGGGACGAATATTTCGAAGATGTACTTTTTGTAGGCGATTCGAGAATGCTCGGACTTTCCATGTCTTGTAAAGACTCAAAAGCCACTTTTTACGCTGCCGTTGCGCTTTCAATAAATCAGATTGATACCAAAAAGGCGATAAAGGCGAATATTAACGGTGAGCAAGTAAACCTTACTGTCATGGAAGCGATCGGAAACGATAAAAAGCAGTATAATAAAATATATCTGATGTTCGGGCTTAACGAACTCGGGTGGAGTTATCCGAGCGTTTTTATAAAATCTATGAAATCGGCAATAGACAGACTTGCCGAGGATTATCCCGACGCAAAATTCTGCGTTATGGCGATTATGCCGATAGCGGAGGACGCGAGCGCAAGCATATATAAGGGTACAGCGGCAAACGAACGAATAAGAGAATATAATTCCATGCTTCTCAAAATGGCGTCGGAGAACGGCGTGTCATACCTTGATACCTACGGGCTTTTCGCCGATGAAAACGGGTGTCTCCCAAGCGGATACGCAGGCGACGGTGTTCATCTTTACTCCGAATACAATAAGAAATTGATGGATTATATCTCCACACACACAATGGAAAATGCAGCAAAGGCAGCCGAATAAAAAATTCGTCACAAGCCCTTTGCGTATAAAACGAAAGGAATTTATGAAAAAAACAGTATGTTTTGTTTCGGTTTTGCTTCTCATATGGGTTATCTG
>CAKRPQ010000034.1 GCA_934385225.1 uncultured Eubacteriales bacterium | reverse complement strand
AGACCATTCTCCGCCGCCTATCATGTCGGGGCAGATAAAAGGATAGCCGAGAAGCCCCTGCGCAAGTCCGTTCGGGATTATTGTATTTATTCCGTCCTCGTCCCAGCTGTGACCTCTGTCGCGCAGACGCTGTATGACGGGCTTTCCGCCGCCCTTGAAGGTGTCCTTGTATTCGTGGAACGGGTATCTCATACCGAATTCGTTCCAGGCGATATTTTTTTGCATAGCAAAGTGAGCGTTGTTTTCAGATCCGCGGAATCTGCCGTTTATTACATCGTCACCCGTGAAATCGGCGAGCGTTCCGCCGTCGAATTTGAAGCCGTCGATGCCGTAATCCTCCATAAGCCCGCGGAGCATCGAATCGAGAAATTCGCAGTCGTCGGGGTTTTCGAAATCGAGAACGGCACTGTACCCGTTCCACCAGTCGAGAATGGCGGGTTCGCCATCTTCGTTGCGCAGAAAATGCTTTTCCCATTCGGGGTTCAGATAGTATTTGACTTCTCTTATCCACTTAACTCCGCACGGCATAACGTATGGAACGACCCAGAGCATGACTTTGAAGCCGAGTGCGTGAAGCTCTTCGACCATTGCTTTCGCGTCGGGGAACTTCGCCGTATCAAACTGCCAGTCGCCGTAGGCTTTCTGCCAGCCCTCGTCGATGATAAAAATTCCCGGCTTCATACCGCTTTCGATTATCGCGTGCGCGTATTCGAGAATGCCTTTTTGGTTCTGATTGTATGTGAACTCCATCCAGGTGTTGTACTGCGCCGTTTCAAAGAACTCGCGCCTCGGCATTTTTCCGCCGAAAGGGAAGTGCTTTCTGCTTGCGTCAAGATAGGCGTCACGCAGACAATTGCCAGCCTCCGTCAGCGTGATGTTTTCGCCCTCGGCTGTGATTACGCCGTTTTTTATTTTGACCGAAAACGGCTCGTCGCTCCATATGTATCTGCCGCGGCTCGAAAGGAAAAGGGGCATTCCCTGGTTCGGGCATTTTTTTCTGAAATCGGCTTCAATTTCGGTGTCCGCCGAAAATGGCATAATTACGCCGTCGTTTATACTGCCGCCCCACCAATATTCGTCCGAAAGCATTTTGAAAGTGTATTTCATCTTTTTCTCCTTTTCTCCTTGAAAAATTATTATTTCCGTGCTATAATTGTATTATAACATAAAAAATAAATTGTGCTTACAGAAAAAGCTATATTTTTTACAGGATCGGATATTTCGGAGACGGGAAATGAAATTTAAGTATTTGCAGAGCTGGTACAGGTATAATTTTGCGGAGGGATACCGCTTTGACGGGCATATTCACACGGATTTTTATGAGATAAATATTATCCTTGACGGAAATATGGAAATCGTTATCGGCGATAAGATTATAGAAGCACCGCAAAATCACATCGTAGTGATCGAACCGTGTGTTTTTCACCGCAACAGAGCTGTCGGCGGAGGTGCCGAAATGGCGGTAATCCAATTTTACGCCGAGGGCGGAGAAGAAGGCGGTTTTTTCACAAGAGAGCTTGACGCTGCGGAGCTCGGAGCGTTCAGGCTTTTGCTTCGCGAACTCAAAGAACACGTTCATATGGGCTTCGACGCGAAAGTAAAGTCGCACGAAAACTGCGATAAGCTGCTTGACGTTCTCGTCGGCGTGGTACTTGAAGGTGAAAACGGCACGTCGGCGGTGCGAACGCACGATGCCGACCTTTACGGAGACGCGGTGCGTTATATGGAAAAGCATATCTGCGGTAAAGTAACGATTTCGGAGCTGGCGCACGCTCTCTGTATTTCTCCATCGAAACTGAAAAAGCTGTTTTCGGATATTTCTGGTAAAGGCGTTCTCGAATACTTTACGGAAATGAAAGTGAGACGAGCCGAGAGAATGCTCGCGTCGGGCGAAAGCGTGCTTTATACGAGCGAAAAGCTCGGATTTTCCTCTCAGTGCTATTTTACGAGCGTGTTCAAAAAGATAACGGGCAAAACGCCCGCGAGAGCGCAAAAAGAACTTTTGAATATTAAAAAATAGAGGGAGCTCCGAATAAGTTTCGGAACACCCTCTATTTTTTGCTTCGGTTTTAGTTTTCAAAATAATTTTTTATTCCTCGCGCAACGACTGAGGCAAGACGCGACTGCCACGAGACGTCGGTCAGCAGCTTCGCTTCGCTTTCCGTGCTGGCAAAGCCCGTTTCAAGCAGAACGGACGGCATGGAGACGTATTTTGTCACGATGAACGAATCGTCCCATGAATCGGCGAACTTTTTGAGCTTTCTTCCCTCAAATTCCTTTTCGAGCGAGTCGCAGACGGAAGAGAAAATAATTTTCGTGACATCCGACGAGGCATTTTCGGCGCAGTAGTCTATCTCAAAACCCTCGCATTTGTCGGAATCGGCGTTTGCGTTGACGTGTATCGAGAGCATAAAGTCGATTTCCGTGTCCTTTGCGAGAATGTTTGCGTAAACGGTCCGCTCGTAGGCGTCGAAAACGTTGTTGTCTTTCATTTTTTCGGGGTCGAAATCGACACCCTTTTCCTCGGCGAGCGCGCAAAGCTCCGAAAATAACGGAAACGATATGCCGTCGTGAGTGAGAAGTACGGTATAACCGAGATTTTCAAGTTCGTTTTTTATAAGCGAAACGTATGTAAGCGTCAGATCGGACTCGGACAGACCGCCGAGAAAATCGTATTTGCAGCCTATGTCCCCAAAGCCGTGACCCGCGTCGAGAAGTACCGTGACTTTGCCGTCGTTACCTTTCGGCTCGGACGGTTTTTCGTTTTCCTCCGCGGACCTGCCGCAGGCGGCAAGCGCGATAATGAGAGCAAGAACGATAAGCGGTAAAGCGAACAGTCTTTTTTTCATTGGTGCTTTATCCCCCGTGTTTTTTGTTTTATTATATCATTTTCGGGCGATTTTTGCAAGAAAAAATTTGCGCTTTACCGAATCGCCTTTTTCGCCTCCGAAATGCAATTTTCGGGCGATGTCGAAAATGCGAAGATGACCGTGTTTCCGTATATATACGTTTCGTATTTTCTCGCATTTGCCGTGACCTCGTTTCCGCCGTGCCTGAGGCTGTATTCGATGTTCTCGGCGCGCCTTACGCAAAGTGAAGCTATCTCCTCGGCGTCGGCGGGTACGGCGCAGTCGAAAACGGCAAACTCAAAGGCGGAAAATCCCGACGTTATCCACACGCTTCTCTCCGAAACGCGCTCGAAAACGGCGGGACAGGAGTCGTCGCCGTAAAGGGCGGTGAGTATTCCCTCTGAAAGATAATCGTGCGAGCCGGGCGAGCTGTGCGAGGTATAGAGTGTCCCGACGGGCAGATTTTTTTCGCATTTTAACATGGCGCGGACGGCGTTGGCACTGTCTACTTTGCGTCCGTCGCAGGAGAAAAGCGAAAAAAGCACGGCGATAAATGCCGCAAACAAAAGAAGTTTCTTCATAAAAAAGTCCTCCGTCACATCATATTTTGTGCGGCGGAGGATTAGAAGTCAGTTTTTTAGTATCCGTCTGTATTTTTCAAAGTCGGGCATACGCGCTCCGAGCTCCGCGTAGAACGCTTTCGAATGGTTCGGAACGAGAAAATGGCAGTATTCGTGCATGGCAACGTATTTTATTACCTCGTCTCCGTATTCCGAAAGCACGATGTTAAGGCGCACGAGCCGCCGCGACGGGACGCAGTAGCCGTAGCGCGAGCTGCCGCGACAGACCTCGATTTTGACGTTTTCACGGTATTTTTCGGGGAAGAGCGGCGCGATCTCCGAGCATATTCTTTTTACGCGCGAGAGGAATTCGTTTTTCTCCGCGACAGAATACGTTTTTTCGGGCTGGCGAACTTTTTCTTTTGGGCTTTCAATGCAGTCAAGAACTTTTTTCGCGTTCCGCCCGACAAATTCGGCGATAAAGTCGCTCGGAACGCCGTAAGGAGCACTGACGGAAACTCTTCCGTCGCCCGTTATGCGCAAATTTACGTTCTTTATGCGCTTTCGGGTGAGAGTATATTCAAAAGAGCCGATTTCCGTTCGGCAAACGCATTTCATCGGCATTTCAGAACGAGCTTATCGGCAGATCCTCGTTGTCCTTGCCCTTTTCTATCGACATTATCTTTACATAAAAGCTGCGTCCGGGCGCGACCTCGACAAGAACCCTGTCGCCGACTTTTTTACCCGTGATTGCCTTTCCGAGAGGGGATTCCGAGCTGATAAATCCCTCCATTACGTTCTGGCGGAGCGTTGTTACGAGCTGTATTTTCTTTGTCTGCCCGTTCATTTCGTAGAAAAGTTCGACAAAATCGAAAAGTCCTATCTCGTCCGCGCCCGCGTCAAGCTCTACCACGTCCGCCGTTTCTATCATTGCTTTCAGATAGCGTATTCTGCTTTCGTTCCTGTTTTTTTCTCTTTTTGCCTCTTTGTATTCGGCGTTTTCGCTGAGGTCTCCGTATTCTCTCGTTCTCTTAACCTCTTCAAGGAGTTTCGGGCGCAGTTCCTTTGTTCTGTACTCTATCTCCTCCTGCATTTTCTTTATATCAACCTTCGTCAGCTTGTCGTGCATATGTATGCCTCCGTTTTAACATTCTGAATTATATTTATTTTACCACGGAAATCGTAAAATGTAAAGAGTGTGCTTGAAATTCGGACGCAAATATGATATACTGTATGCAGAACTTTTCGGGAGGACGCTTTATATGAATATGCTCTATCTTAAATACGCCGTCGAGGTTGCGAGAGTCGGTTCGATAAACAAGGCGGCGGAGGAACTTTATGTTGCGCAGCCGAACCTCAGCCGTGCGATAAAGGAGCTTGAAAAAGAGCTGGGCATAGCGATTTTTGAGCGTAATTCAAGGGGAATGACACTTACTCCCGAAGGCGCGACTCTTATCCGCAACGGCAAAACGATACTTCACCGTATAGACGAGCTTGAAGAAATGTTCCGCGGCAACGGTATGAAGAAAAACGTCTTTTCGATCTCGGTTCCGCGCGCGGAATATATTTCCTATGCCTTTGCGAACTTTTCAAAGTATCTCGGAACCGACGACCTCTGCGAGATCTACTATAAAGAAACGAACGCCATGCGCACGATAAACAATGTTCTGCACGGCGATTACAGACTCGGAATAATCCGCTATGCGGAGCAGTACGACAGATATTTTAAGGAGATGCTTGACCGCAAAAATCTTATGTATGAGATGGTTTCGGAGTTTTCGTGCGCTCTGCTTACGGGAAAGGACAGTCCGCTTGCGTCACGAGCCGAATCCGACTTCGGCGATACCGAAAAATATATAGAGGTGGCGGAGGCGGACCCGTATGTTCCGACGCTTCCGCCGTCCGAGGTCAGGCACGAGGAACTTCCCGAAGAGGTCAAACGCAGAATATTCGTGTTTGAACGTGCAAGCTTGTATGATATTCTTTCAAAAAATCCCGATACTTTTGCTTGGATTTCGCCTGTCTCGGACGAAACGCTTGACAGATACGGTCTTGTACAGAAAAGATGCCCGTACCGCGGGAAAATATATAAAGATGTGCTTATTTACAGCACCGACTATCATCTTACAAAGCTCGATAAGCTCTTCATAACCGAGCTTTGCGACGCAAAACGCAAATTCTTGTGATATATCACATATGATATATTGATATTCGGGATTGATATTGCGGCTCTGAACAATAAATGTTATAATATAATGAATAGTGTCGAAAACGGGGGTATGTGTCATTGAATCTTGACAGAGTTATTGCGGTCAGAACGGGAAAAACGGTTTACCGCGACGGAGAAGCCTGCATTAAGGTGTTTGAAAACGGATATTCCAAAGCCGATGTCCTTGGTGAGGCACTGAATCAGGCGCGGGTTGAGGATACGGGACTTCGTGTTCCGCACGTCCGCGAGGTCACAACGATAGACGGAAAATGGGCAATCGTGTCCGATTATATCAGAGGAAAAACTCTCGCGGAGCTTACAGATGACGAAAAAGACAGGAGCGGAAAGCGCAGGCACATAGAAATGCTTGCCGAACTGCAACTCAAAGTGCTTTCGAAAACCTGCCCGCTTCTTACGCTTCTGCGCGATAAAATGAATCGGAAAATCGATCTTGCCGAGCTTGACGAGACGACAAAATACGAGCTTCACGCAAGACTTGAAGGTATGCCGAGGCACAATAAACTCTGCCACGGAGATTTTGTTCCGTCGAATGTGATAATTGACACGGACGGTATGCCGTATATAATCGACTGGGCGCACGCGACGCAGGGAAATGCCGCCGCCGACGCCGCAAGAACCTACCTCCGCTTCTGGCTTGACGGAAACATCGGCGGCGCGGAGGAATATCTTGATATTTTCTGCGAAAAGAGCGGGGAAGACAAGAAATACGTTCAGAAATGGATGCCTATCGTAGCGGCATCGCAGTCCGTGAAGGGCAATGAAAAGGAACGTGGATTTCTCCTTTCGTGGGTCAATGTCGAGGATTATCAGTAAGTTCAAAATTGTAATATAAACATAACATTTTAAGGAGATTTGAATTATGTTAAAGGTAACTGTATGTATCGGAAGTTCTTGCCATATCAAGGGGTCAAGACAGGTTGTCGAGCAGCTCCAATATCTTATCGCGAATGAGGGACTTTCCGATAAAGTGGAGCTTGCGGGTACATTTTGCATGGGGAGATGCAAAGAGGGCGTTTGCGTGACTGTCGGAGACGAGTTTTTCTCTGTCTGTCCCGAGACCGTCGATGATTTCTTCAAAAAGGAAGTTGTTTCGAGGGTTTGAGCTATGGTCATTATTCAAGTATGCGTAGGAAGCTCCTGCCATCTTAAAGGAGCGCCCGTGATAGTTGAAATGCTTCAAAAAAAGATCGAGGAAAACAAGCTTGAAGACGATATTGTCCTTACAGGCTCGTTCTGTTTTGGCAAATGCAATCGCGTCGGTGTCACGATTTCGGTTGGCGACGATATTTATAAGGGCATAACCCCCGAAAGCTTCACCGAATTCTGGGAAGGAAAGGTAATGCCCGCTGTCATAAAAGACAGAGAATCATGAATCAGGCTTTGAGGCGCGTTTGAAAACCGCTCGGCAGAAAGGAAATCGGTAAAAATGGCAAATTGCCTTACACTAAAAAAATCGAATTGTAAAAACTGCTATAAATGTATCCGCCACTGCCCCGTAAAATCAATAAGATTTTCGGCAAATCAGGCGCATATAATCGGAAACGAATGTATATTGTGCGGTCAGTGCTTTGTTGTCTGTCCGCAGGACGCAAAGGAAATTTCGAGCGAAACGGAAAAGGCAAAAGTGCTTATCCAGTCGGGTGCTCCCGTGTATGTCAGCCTTGCGCCGTCGTTTATCGCAAACTATGACGGAATAGGAATCGCGGGCATGCGCGAAGCACTGCGAAAACTCGGATTTGCCGATGCGGAGGAAACTGCCGTCGGCGCGACAATAGTAAAAAACGAATATGAGCGAATTGTGCGTGAGGAACACCGTGATATTATCATAACGTCCTGCTGCCATTCGATAAATCTGCTTATTCAAAAGTATTTTCCCGACGATCTCCCGTATCTTGCCGACGTTCTTTCGCCTATGCAGGCTCATGCCACGGACATAAAGAGAAGATACCCGAACGCAAAGGTTGTCTTTATCGGTCCGTGCGTCGCAAAGAAGGACGAGGCGGAGTATTACGAGGGTATCGTGGACGCCGTACTTACGTTTGAGGAGCTTACAAAATGGCTTGAAGAAGAACACATTTCGCTTGCTTCCGATATGGACGATTGTAACGAGAGCAGAGCGCGTTTCTTCCCGACGACGGGCGGCATTCTCAAATCAATGGCTGAAAGAAGTCCCGATTATACATACATGGCAATCGACGGTGTCGAGAACTGTATGGCCGCACTGCGCGACATCAACAGCGGAAAGATACATCACTGCTTTATTGAAATGTCTGCGTGTATCGGAAGCTGCGTCGGCGGCCCCGTTATGGAGAAATACCACCGCGCACCCGTCAAAGACTATATGGCTGTCGCGAATTACGCGGGCGAAAAGGACTTTAAGGTTAACCGGCCCGATTTTTCCGAGGTTAAAAAACATTTCGCAAAGATAGAGCTTCGCAACGGAATGCCGAGCGAAGAGGAAATAACGGCGATACTCAGAAAAATGGGCAAAACACGCCCGGAGGACGAGCTTAACTGCGGTTCCTGCGGCTATAATACCTGCCGCGAAAAGGCAATCGCGATATATCACGGCAAGGCTGAAATTTCAATGTGTCTGCCGTTCCTTAAAGAAAAAGCGGAGAGCTTCTCCGACAGTATTGTCAACAATACGCCTAACGGACTTATCGTTCTTAACGAAAAGCTTGAAGTTCAGCAGATAAACAACGCCGCAAGAAAGATAATGAACATACGCTCGGCGTCCGACATTCTCGGCGATCAGGTGGTTCGTATTCTCGACCCGTCCGTGTTCCTTAAAGTGCTTGAAACCAAGCGCAGCGTAAGAGATCAGAGGACGTATCTTGCCGAATATAAAAAATACGTCGAACAGACCGTTATTTACGATGACGTTTACCAGCTCCTTATCTGCATAATGCGCGACATTACGGACGAGGAAAACGAGAGGGAAAAGAAGGAAAACATTTCCCGCCAGACAATAGAGGTTGCGGATAAGGTCGTCGATAAACAGATGAGGATCGTTCAGGAGATCGCGTCGCTTCTCGGCGAAACGGCGGCTGAAACGAAAATCGCGCTTACTAAATTAAAGGAGTCGATTTCAGATGAATGATCTGTGTGTTGACATAGGGTATAAAAGCATAAACCATGTCGGCGAGCAGCTCTGCGGCGATCATGTGGATATAGTCGATCAGGGCGAAAATTCGTCCGTCATCGTCCTTGCGGACGGTCTCGGAAGCGGTGTCAAGGCGAGCATACTCTCAACACTCACGTCAAAGATAATTTCGACTATGATGGCTGAGGGACTCTCGCTTGAAGACTGCGTTGAGACTATCGCGGCTACGCTTCCGATCTGTTCCGTGCGCGGCGTGGCGTATTCGACCTTCACGATAGTTCATATCGTGAATAACGAGTACGCGGAGCTTATCCAGTATGATAATCCGCTCGTTATACTTTTGCGAGAGGGAAAAAATTACGATTACCCGCGCACCGAAATGAACATAGGCGGAAAGAAGCTCTTCAAATCCGTTATAAAGCTCTGTGAGGGCGATATTTTCATTGCTATGAGCGACGGCTGCCCGCACGCGGGACTCGGCAGGCAGTATAACTTCGGCTGGAAACGCGAGGATATTATCGACTTTATGGAGGGTATCTCCGAGGTCGGCTATACGGCAAAGACGCTTTCGACAATTCTCGTCGACGAGTGCGATAAACTCTACGGCAGGAAGCCGGGAGACGACGCCACGGCGTGCGTTATCAAGGTCAGACACCGCGAGCCGATGAATATACTTTTCGGACCGCCGTCAAACAGGGACGACGCCGACAGAATGATGTCGCTTTTCTTCTCAAAAGAGGGAAAACATATAATCTGCGGCGGAACAACATCGTCGATCGCGGCAAAGTACCTCGGCAAGCCGATAAAGACAAGCCTGCGCTTCGAGGTCAGCGACGTTCCTCCGATTGCGGAAATCGAGGGAGTGGATCTTGTTACCGAGGGCGTTATTACGGTGAATAAAGTGCTTGAATATGCCCGTGACGCGCTCGGAGAAAATAAACTCTACGAAAAGTGGGGTTTCGGACACGACGGCGCATCGCTTATATGCCGACTGTTGTTCGAAGAGGCTACGGATATCAATTTTTATGTCGGAAGAGCGGTGAATCCGGCTCACCAAAACCCCGATCTGCCGATAAATTTTAACATAAAAATGAATCTTGTCGAGGAACTTTCAAAGTGCCTTAAACAAATGGGAAAGAAGATAAAGGTAAGTTATTTCTGATGGAGATGTGATATGAGAAAGTTTGATACGAAGGTACAGCACCTTAAATACAAAGTGCTTCGCGAGGTCGCAAGAGAAGCATGGGCGGGACGTCTCGCCGAGACGGCTATAGATATACCGAAGACAATAGTTCCCGGAAAAGTGCCGACAATGCGTTGCTGCGTTTATAAGGAACGCGCAATTCTCACGGAGAGAGTAAAGATAGCTATGGGCGGCGATAAGAAAAATCCGAACGTTATCGAGGTTATAGATATCGCTTGCGACGAATGCCCTATGGGCGGTTACGAGGTCACGAACGCCTGCCGCGGTTGCCTTGCGCACAGATGTGAGGACGTATGCCGTTTCGGTGCGATCACCTTCGATCAGAACCATGTTGCACATATAGATAAGTCGAAATGTAAGGAATGCGGCGCGTGCGCAAAGGTTTGCCCATACAGTGCTATATATAATTATAATCGTCCTTGTGAGAAAGCTTGCAAGGCAAAGGCAATCTCCATGGGAGAGGATAAGCAGGCGTGCATAGATAACGGGAAGTGCATTTCCTGCGGTGCGTGCGTTTATCAGTGTCCGTTCGGCGCGATAACGGATAAATCGTTTATTCTTGACGTTATAAACATCATTAAGGACAGTAAAAACAATACCGAATATAAGACGTTCGCCGTTGTTGCGCCGTCGATATCGAGCCAGTTTACATACGCAAAGCTCGGTCAGGTAATAACGGGTCTTAAAGAGCTCGGTTTCCATACAGTCATCGAGGCTGCTCTCGGCGCGGATATGGTCGCGCAGGCGGAGTCGAAAGAGCTTGCCGAAAAGGGATTCCTCACAAGCTCGTGTTGCCCCGCGTTTGTCGATTTTATCGAGAAAAACTTCCCCGATCTCAAACAGTTTGTTTCGCATAACCTTTCGCCTATGGCGACGATAGCAAAGTACATAAAAGAAAACGAGGCACCCGCTAAGGTGGTATTTATCGGTCCCTGCACGGCAAAGAAAATGGAAGTGCAGAAGGACGGCATAAAGGAATACGTTGACGTTGCAATGACGTTTGAGGAGCTTCAAGCACTCTTTGACAGCCGTGATATTGATATTACGACGCTTGACGAGGGTATTCTTGACAACGCATCGTATTTCGGACGCATATTCGCACGTTCGGGAGGACTTTCCGATGCCGTTGCCGAGGGACTTAAAGAACAGGGACTTGAAGATTTCATTCTCAAACCCTGTGCCTGCGACGGTATCGAGGCTTGTAAGATAGCACTCCTTCAAAAGAGCAAAGGCAGACTTGACGCCAATTTCATCGAGGGAATGGCGTGCGTCGGCGGCTGTATCGGCGGTGCGGGCTGTCTCACACACGGCGAGAAAAATAAAGCCGAGGTCGATAAGTACGGTAAGGAAGCCTACGAAAAGACAATTTCCGCAGCTGTTGCGGTGCTTAAAAAATAATAAAATTCAAGGCGGGCATTGCCCGCCTTGAATTTTATTATTTTTCTTCGATTTTTCCGAGAAGAGCGTCCGAGAGTGCGACAAAATCGGAGATGCCAAGCCGTTCTCCGCGTATGTCGCGGCGGTGACCGCATTTTTCTATCGTGTCCGCTATTTCGTCCTTTGAAAGCTCCGAAAATCCGCTTGAAAGAGCGTTTGAAAGCGTTTTTCTGCGTTGCTCAAACGCCGCTTTTATCGTTCTGAAAAGCATTTCTTCGCTCCTCGGCTTGTACGGTTTTTCCTTGTAGAGCGTGATTTTAAGAACGGCGGAGTCAACCTTCGGCTGCGGTACGAAATTGTACGACGGTACTTTGAAGAGCCGTTCTGCCGAGCCGTAGTAGGCGACGGACGCCGTTATCGCGCCGTATTCGGATTTTCCCGCCTTTGCGCAGAGCCTGTCCGCAACCTCGGACTGTACCATTACCGTAATCGCTTCAAACGGAAGCCGCGATTCGAGCAGTTTCATTAAAATGGGCGTCGTGATGTAGTACGGCAGATTGGCGCAGACGGCGACTTTTCCGTTCTCAAAATAAGGAGCGAGAAGAGCGTCAAGATCTGTTTTCAGAACGTCCTCGTTTATGACTTCGACGTTTTTGAAGTCGCCGAGCGTGTAGGAGAGGACGGGAATAAGCGACTTGTCGATTTCGAGCGCTATGACTTTTTTATAGCGCAGGGCAAGCTCCTGCGTGAGGACGCCGATGCCGGGACCGATTTCGAGTATCGTAGTCTCGGAGCTTTCCGCACATGAGTCGGCAATATCTTCAACAACCGAGCGATTTGTAAGGAAGTTCTGCCCGAATTCCTTGCGGAATACAATGCCGAAAGCGTTCATGATGCTTTTTATGTTGCCGAGGTCGCATAAATTCATTTTGAAATCTCCGTTCAATGTTGTTATCCAAATTATTTTATCATAATTTCAAAAAAAAATCAAGTTTTTTGAAAATAACTCTTGATTTTTTGTTTCGAGTGTGATATACTATATCCGTTGCAAAAAAATATGCAGTATGCCGGTGTGGCGCAGAGGTAGCGCAATTGATTCGTAATCAATAGGCCATGGGTCCGAATCCCATCACCGGCTCCATTACGGATATAAAAGCGGTGGCGGTTTTTCCGCCACTGTTTTTTTGCGCAAAAAATACGTCATCAAAAATGAAAAAGAAAATTTCGCTGTTCACAATTTTGCTTTTTGCGTTTGCGGTTCTTTTCGCGGCGGCAACATTTGCGGTGGAGGTCGTCGGTAGAGGTGGTTGTGGTGAAAACGGAAAAAATGTGACCTATACCCTTTATTCCGATGGGATTCTAAAAATAAGCGGAAAAGGAAAAATGAAGAATTATGATAATTACAGTAATCGATCACCTTGGTTTTATTATAAAAACGGAAAAGTTAATTCGGTTGTTATTGAAAATGGTGTGACGTGCATAGGAAATTGTGCGTTTAACGGTTGCGGCGATCTGATAAGTGCGGAAATACCGAGTAGTGTAACATATATATGCGGAGATGCGTTTAGAGAATGCAGCAGTCTGACAAGTATAGAGATACCGAGTAGCGTAACAAGTATAGATTATGATACATTTAATGGATGCAGCAGTCTGACAAGTGTGGAAATACCGAGCAGTGTAACATATATAGAAGGAGATGCGTTTAGCGAATGCAGTAGTCTTACAAACATAGAGATCCCGAACAGTGTAACGGGAATGGGTCAAGCGGTATTTTACGGTTGCAGCAGCCTGACAAGCATAAAATTACCGAATGGTATAAAGGGGATAAGCCGTTATGCGTTTGGAAATTGCAGCAGCCTGACAAGTATAGAGATACCGAATAGTGTAACAGTTATTGGTGCCTCTGCATTTCATGAGTGTACAAGACTTTCAAAAGTAAAGATGCCGAACAGTTTATCAGAGATATTTGATTGTGCATTTATTGAGTGCAGTAGCCTCACAAGTATAGAGATACCAAACAGAGTAACGGGAATAGGCTATGGGGCTTTTAAGGGTTGCGATAATCTGAAAGATGTTTACTATTACGGAGACGAGTATGAATGGAGTCGTATTTCAAAGGGCGGAGCAAATAGCTGCCTTTATAATGCAAATATTCACTTCATTTTAATTAATTTCGGCGATACTAATGGCGACGGTGAAATAACAGCCGCCGACGCAGTTCTCTTCGCACAGCATTTCGTCGGTTGGGCAACGAACATCGACCTTTCCGCTATGGACGTAAACAACGACGGCTATGTAAATGCGTCGGATCTGGTTCTTCTCTCCCAGTACCTCGCAGGCTGGGACATAAAGCTCGGCGAGAAAAATTAAAAAATCAAGGGGCTGCCCCAAAAACTCAAAATGAGTTTTGGGGGCAGCCCTTTTTGTTTCGTTTCGTTTTATTCAAAATCTTCGATTTTGAAGCTCCACTTCGGGCGTTTTCTGAATTTGTCATGAAATTTCTTTGTGAGGGCGCCCTTTTCTTCGAGATGAACGTAACATTCCGTGTCGCAGGCTCTGCCGCACATACACGCCTGATATCCCTGCATTATCGTCGGGTAAAAGACGTTCGCATTAAGTATTTCGGCAGCCGTTTCGGGTGTCACTTTCGCCTCACCCGCGATTATTTCAAGTCTGTTTTTAAAATTCGCGTATGCGTCGGGAGCCATAAACGGGTTGCGCAGACCGCACGCGCCGTCGTAATAAACGGCGCACTGCCATTTATCGACTTTGCCCGTTTTTTCGTCTATCGCGTGACCGGGGCAACCGCGGACGCACTCTCCGCATCTGTCGCAAAGGTGCGGTTCTTTCACCTCATCGGCTTCAAGCTCGGCATCGGTGAGCACGAAACAGTATCTTTGAAGCGGTCCGAATTCGTCCGTCAGAACAGCGCCGTGAAAACCTATCTCACCGAGTCCGCAGAGAACGGCGCTTTTTTCAAAATTCATCTGAACTTCCTTTTCGCGACCGCGGAAAACGGCGGTATGCTGCATTTCCGGACTTGTGTCGTCCTTGCCCGCAACTATCGTGTAGTGTCGTCTTTGCGGAAGTGCCGTGAAGCCTTCGCCCTCTATCAGATTGCAGACTTTAAGCGACGCTATCGGCATCACCGTTTCTTCCATCGTTTCGATGCCCATCGTCGGGTACTGGTAGTAGGTCGTACCCTCTTCGATTCCACGGCATACACCGCGCAGGATTCTGAAAGCAAGGCAGATTACGGTTTTGGTTTCGGGGAATATCTTAAATATCGGATCGCCCTCGTCAAATCTTGAAGCGGACGCAAAGCAGACGATGTCGGCGGCGTTTTCTTTCGCCGTTTTTATTATTTTTTCTCTTAAATCTGTTGTTTTCATCTCACTTTTCCCCCTTTATGTGCTTGTAGCACGCTCTGTCACAGCTTTTTCCGCAGAGACATGCGGCGTACCCTTTCGTTGCGGGCAAAAAGTGCATCTGTTTTATGACTTTTCTCGCGCTTTCGGCGTCAAATCTTTTTTTGCCGTCAAGAATGTCGTCCCGTTCGGGATCGCCCGCGAGAAAATCGTCCGTCATAAACGGATTTGAGCGGTGCGCGCCTTTGTAATAGACGGCGCACTGCCATGTGTCAAGCCCGTTCTCAGATATTGCGTGCCCGGGACAGGCTTTTATGCACTTGTCGCAACCGTCGCAAAAGTTTTTGTCGTATTCGGGGTCACATTCAAGCGGTGCGTCCGTAACGATGAACATATATCTCATATACGGACCGTATTTTTCGTTTATTATGTGTCCGCTTTTTCCCTCGTAGCCTATTCCGCAGGCTTTTGCAGCCTTGCCGAAGTCAATCATAACGTCGGGAACAGCCTTGTCCTTTGCGACAGCCTCGGCGTGAATAAGCTCGTATGTGTCGAGAACTTCGGGGTTCGTGGTTTTGTCGCCTTTTATGCGCAGGTTCGGCACGCTTCTTTGCAGACAGGCATCGTAACCGCAGTCCTCAATAATGCTCGCCATTTTGAAGAGAAATATTTCCGCATAATCCTCCTCTATCATTTTTACGCCGACGGAGGTGTATGCAAAAGCCTGATTTCCGACGTCGAACGAGTGATAAAGTCCTTTCGGAACGGGAATTCCGAAGCCGATAATGCACGTCGCATACGGGAGAATGCTCTTCGGATCTTTTTGCGGGTTTTCACCGTCAAAAATATTAAGTGTACCTATACCGCATACGGCGGCACCTGCTTCGAGAGCCGCTTCTTTTATGTATTTGCTTGTAAGTTCCATTTTTCCTCCGATTACGTATTCCAGAGTTTTTCGGTATTTTCTTTCGAGGTGCTTGCGTTTTCGACAACAAGCACGGTGGTGTCCTCGTCAGCGGCTACAATGTGATGCCAGACGTTTGTCGGTATGTTGTAAACCGTTCCGATTTTCATTTCGACTTTTTCAGTTTTGCCGTCGTCGCCCATTGCGTAAAGTACGGCTGCTCCCGACAGGAGTACGAAGACCTCCGCGGTTTTGTTGTGTCTTTCCCATATTCCGCTTGTTGAAAAGCGCTCGCTTTTGCGCAGAATACCTATTTTCCAGCTGTCATAGCTGAAAACGCTTTTGAAGTCCTCGCCGTCGTAGCGGAACTGTTCTATCATTTTCATTCTGTTCTTTACCTGTCCATTTTCCATGCTTTTCCCGTGCGGAGCGGCTTTTTGAAGCGGTGTTCCATACAACCGCCTTTCTTTTCGAGCATACTCACGCAGGCGCGAATGCACCCGCCGCATTTTGCCATATTGTAGCCGACCCATGACGGAAAATATTTTTGGAGCGCGGTATAAACGCGCATTATGTCGTTTTCGGTGCCTTTCATTCCGGGAGTTTCGAGAAGAGTGAGGTCGCCGTTTTCGTTTTTGTCAAAGACATCTTTCGGTACGAACGGATTGTAGTATCTGCCCGCGTGAGTGTAGAATGCGTAGCAGCGCCACATATCAATGTCACCCCATTCGCAGATTTTGCCGTCGATATCCACTCTTACTACCTTGCCTGTATTCGGGTGTGGAATACAGCCGCCGGGACATTCCCTGACGCAGGCATAGCATCTGCGGCAGAGAGACTCGCCGTCATACATATCGTCGTATTCAAGCTCCGCGTCGGTGAAGATGAAAGCAATTCTTTGAAGCGGTCCGAATTCGGGCGTGAGCAGCATTTTGCTGTAACCGATCTCGCCGAGACCGCAGGCGACGGCGGCAAGTCTGAACTGAAATTGCAGATCCGGCGGAACATTTCCCTCGCGCGTTTCTCTTGTGAACTGAACGCTTCTGTGATGCGCCGTCGAAGTTTTTGCGTTTTCGTTGACTTCGATCTGCTCTTCGGGCGAAAGCGTAGCACCCTTTGAACCGTCCATATCGGACACCGCACCGCGTGCGCCCGTGTTGCGGTATGTAAACGCTTCGTAACCCTCGTCCTCAATGACTTTGCCGACTTTGTAGAGTACGGACGGCGCAAGGATTTCGTTGATTCCGCCGTATGCCATCGACGGATACTGATAGAACTGCGTACCCTCTTCGATTCCTCGCTGAACTCCGCGCGGGATACGGAAGATCAACCCTATCATACTTTTGCATTCGGGAAAGAGAAGCGCGGGATTCATTACGTCGGGCGCACCCTTCATACGGCTTATCGGCGCGATACCGCATTTGTCGGCACCCGCGGCAAGAGCCGCCTCTTTAATCATTTTGCTTGTCAGCATAAATGAACACTCCTTCGTTTGTTTTATTTAGTGATTTCTTGAAATTTTCTTTGCAGTAATTGCATTTGTCGCATTTTTTATCGCAGGTCATAACTTTTGCCGTAAAACCGCTCGGAATGAGAGTATTTTCAAGCACATACGGGTAGATTGCCGACGAGTGGTCGGGTTCGAGAAGCTCGGCAAGGTTTCCGATATACTTTCCCGACGTGTAGGCGATGAGAATTTGAAGCGGACGCGGATTTACGCGCGTCGCGAGTTTAGCCATATCGAAGTATTCGTCAAAAAGACCGCTTGCGATGTCCTCGGGACGGACAAAATTCGTGTCGCGTAGCAGGGAATACATCGTTTCGGGCGATGAGATGCGCTCGCGGCAGAGACTTTTGAATGTGAATGCGTTATCGCGTTTCATTATTTCGTTCTCGTGCGAGACGAGATTGTCATGAAACGTGTGCGCGGGACAGTGATTAAGACAGCCGCTGTTTGCGAGCATATACAGCTTTTTGCCGTTACTTCGGCAGAAAGAACTCATTTCCTTTATTACGTTCAAATTGCGGTTTGCCTCGCGCGCGAGATAGTAGCTGTCGAACGTATCGCCGAGATATTCCGCCGCGTCCGTCGTTCCGATCCCCATATTTACAGATGCCCGTATTTCAAGAGATGAAAAGTTATTTTTGACAAATTTTGCAATGACGGGCGACGTTGTCGTGACGGAGGATAGCCCGAAATTTTCGCGGAACCAATCGACGGTGTCGCCGATTTTTTCAAAAAAAGTGCGTGCGAGACTGTCCGCACCGTAGCAGTTTGCGTTGAGGAGCAGATTGAGGTCTATGCCCGCATCATGCAGCTTTTCAAGATCCGAAAAAAGACGTTCTTCGTCGGACTCAGCCATTCTGCCTCTGCCGTTTGCAAAATCGCCGTAGGCAAAATACACTTCCTTTACCTTATCGCGGCGGCTTATTATTTCGGGGACGAAAAGATTCCTTTCGTCAATCTGATAACCGACGGTGAATTTCAAATAAATCACCTCCGAATAATATTTATCACTTGATTATATCATTTTTTTGTGGTATTATATATAGACAAATCAAACTTGTTTTTATAAAAAACAAACATTTTTCGGAGCTGAAAATGAAATTACAGGATATAAACCCTTTTGTCAGATATGCGGAAAAAACTAAGTTATATCCGTTTACAATGTGTGTTTACGCAGAGGACAGCCGAATTTTCTATATAAAAAGCGGAGGGGCGCGCATAGAAATAGAGGGAGAAACGTTTGATCTCTCTCCGACAGACGCGGTTCTCATCTGCCCGAACGTCGAGTATAAATTTTCGGACGTCGAAAATCTCATCGCAGGCGTTCTGAATTTCGATTTCGATATGAAAAGAGCCGATGTTAAGCTGCCGTACAGACTGTCGAGAGAACGCCTCCACGGCGACGTGGGCGTAACCGTTGACGAATTCCCCGAATTTAAGGGCTATGTCGTCTTATCGAACTATACGGAGATCGAAAAAGATATTTTCAAAATCATAGAGGAGTTCGATACGCGCAGGATTTATTTCAGGGAACGCGCGTCGGGATACCTTAAACTGCTTATCTGCGAATTTTTGATGAATATGTCGGGCGTCGGTTCTGCTCACGGAGAGAAAGCAGATGCGATACTTGAATATATCGCGGAGCATCTCGGCGAGGTGTCCTGCGGCAGAGATGTGGCGGCGGTGTTCAGTTATCACCCGTATTATTTAAGTCGACTTATCAAGCTGCACACGGGAAAAACCTTGAAACAATACGTTCTCACACTTCGCTTAAACGAGGCGCGGAAGCTGCTCAAAACGACGGAGCTGCCGCTATCCGAAATATCCGAGCGTCTCGGCTTCGAAAATTCCGCATATTTTTCAAATTTGTCGTCCGGTTCGTTTACAAGCAATGTGGCAATAAACTCGTTTCCGCTCGCCCAATTCTGGTTAAGATAATGCTTCA
>CAKRPQ010000033.1 GCA_934385225.1 uncultured Eubacteriales bacterium | reverse complement strand
ACTGCCGACAAGCCCCGTATTAAACGCGGTGATAATGTCCTCCGCCTTTTCATCGGCAAAATAGTACACGTTTATGTCTGCCTCACGCATTTCGCGCACTCTGTCTGCGAACGGTTTTGAATACGGGTCGGCATAAACGATATATCCCTCGAAAATCATCTGGTTCTGAACGGCACCGAGGCGCGAAAGGCTCGAACACGGACTTATACGAGACGCGACAAGCGACACCTTTTTTGATTTCTTCACAAACTGACTGCAAGCGCTTATTATTTCGGCTTTTTTCTGCGGGTCAAGCGGTATCGTTCCGTTGGGCGTGCGCATATCGGTGCAAATTCCGACAAGAGATGTGTTTTCACCGAAGCATATAACACGATATTCTTCCCCGTTTTTAACAAGAGTTGTATCAAACTCGGAGACCCTTGACGGGAGGTATTCGGCAACGACATTTTCCGTAAGGGCTTTATCGGTATCGCAGCCCGCTTTTTCGGAAAACGCGCGTACCGACTCGAATGTTTCGGTATCGCTGTCGCCAATCGACATATCGGACACTCTGTTCGATCTGCCGAATGCTCCGAGAAAGGCAAGCTCAGCAAAAAAACGAAGTGCCTCGTCGTTCTGCGTCTCTTTCCCTTCCGAAACATCGTAAAATTTATTTGCGGCATAAACGCTCTCCGCTTTCTTCTCACGAACCGAGAAAGAATCGTTTCCGACGATAACAACGGAATCAATGTAGTTTATATCCTCGATTGCACCCTTTGACTTTATGATCGCGCCGTTTTTTGCCGCCCTTTTTACGGGCACGGCAAAAATGAGAGAAGCAACGCCGTAAACAATATCGCTTGAAAAGAACAGTGAAACGCCGATGATGGTAATAATTATATCAATTACATTATATTCGTTTTTCCCCGTAATTGCCGCCACGGCGGTCACGGGAACGACAGCGATGAGAAAAGCAGTAGTACATTTTGAAAGAAATCGGCGAACGGGTGACGCTATGGCAAGTTCTCTTTTTCTCGGCGCGCAAAGTTCAAGTTCACCGAGAATCATACCGATAAACGTGTTTTCGCCCGTTGCAACGGCAACGGCTCGTCCGCTGCCCGAAGAAACAACAGCTGCGGCACTTACCATATTCTCTCTTTCGGCAATGCTCGGTTTATCAGACGCGCTGTATGTCCTGTCGGCGTTTTTGACGGTTATCTTCTTTTGCTCGCGCCCCGAAACCTTACCGACAAATTCAATCGTCCTCAGATTTTCGGAACTGATCAGTCTGCAATCGCACGGTACAATATCGCCCTTTTTTAGCAATATCACATCACCCGCAACTATATCCCGAATATCAGATCTATAAACCTTACCGTCTCTCAGAACGCTCACGGAAGGGTACGAACGGTCAAAGGTATTCTCAAAACGCAGTGCGGAAACAATACGGCAGACGGTTGAAAGCACAACGGAAGCAATGAAAAGTATCAATGCCGCCGCGGTTTGCTTTCTGTCGCCGAAGAAAAGTCCCACGACGAGCAAAACGGCAAACAGAATAACGGAAATATCGGATACAACACCGACGGCATGGTGTGCAAACGGTTTACGCGCCGTTTTGTATATATTATTATAGCCGAACCTGCGGAGACGTGCCGAAACTTCTTTCGGCGAAAGTCCCGTCGACACATTTGTCATAAGCTTTTTTTCGACCTCTTCGATTCCGAGCGCATACCATTTGCTCACCTCTGCCACCTCCTTTTACATACAGGTTATGAGAAGTTCTCCGTCCTTTTCGCCGACATATGCCTGCGTGAAAGTTTTATTATAGTCCGAAATTATATTTTCGGCAAGTTTATCCTCAATATTTGTCTGGATAAAACGACGCATATTTCTCGCGCCGAACTTATTCGAAAACGATTTTTCGGCAATAAGTGCAAGCGCGTCGTCATTAACCGTTAGCGAAATGTTCTTTTCCGCGAGCACCTCGCCGAGTTCTTTCATCATTATCGCCGCAATCTTTCTGAAATCGTCCTTATCGAGCGAACGGAAAGTGATTATCTCGTCAACGCGATTTATAAATTCGGGTCGAAGGAACGAAAGAAGTGCCTTTTCCGTTTTTTCGTTTGCCGCCTCTGTTCTCGAAGCCGAGAAGCCCGCAAGCGCCGCTCCGCCGTCCGAACCTGCATTTGTTGTCATTACAATAAGGGTGTTTTCGAAATTCACGGTTTTTCCGTGCGCGTCCGTTATTCTGCCGTCGTCAAGAATTTGAAGCAGAATGTTAAGCACATCGGGGTGTGCCTTTTCGATCTCGTCAAAAAGAACAACGGAATACGGCTTGCGTCTGATCTTTTCGGTCAGCTGACCCGCGTCATCGTATCCGACATATCCGGGAGGCGAGCCGATTATCTTTGACACCGAATGTTTCTCCATAAACTCCGACATATCAAGTCTTATAAGCGTTTCGGGAGAATTGAAGAGATCGGCGGCAAGAGTTTTCACAAGTTCCGTCTTTCCGACGCCCGTAGGTCCCGCAAAAATAAACGACACGGGTTTCTTTTTATATGCAATTCCCGCGCGGCTTCTCTTTATCGCTCTCGAAACGGCACTTACTGCCTCGTCCTGCCCGACAATACGCTCTTTAAGTCGCCCTTCAAGGCGGTCTATGCGTTCAAATTCGTTTTCGGTTATATCCGACGCAGGGATACCCGTCCACACCTCAACGACCTCGGCAAGATTGTTTTCGGTCATAGTCACGTTTTTGAGTTTCGGTTCTATTTCGCGGAGCCTTTCGGAAAGGCGCATTTCCTCCGCTTTACAGTTAGCGACTTTTTCATATTTCTTTTCTTCCGCCGCTTCATCGGCAGCTTGTTCGCCCTCGATTTTTTCGCGCTCGGATTTGAGTTCGAGAAGTTTATCTCTTATTTCATAGCTTTCGTTTATCTCCGCGCAGGAAAGCGAAAGATTTGCCGCCGCTTCGTCGAGAAGGTCTATCGCCTTATCGGGAAGATACCTGTCGGTAATATATCTCTCGGACATCTTTACCGCTTTTTCTATTACGTCGTCGGGAATCTTTATCATATGAAAATCTTCATAATAATGCTTTATTCCGCGGAGCATTGCGGCACTCTCTTCAAGCGACGGTTCGTTTACTGTCACGGGCTGAAATCTTCTTTCGAGTGCCGAGTCCTTTTCAATATATTTTCTGTATTCGGTGAGGGTTGTTGCGCCTATAACGCGTATCTCTCCGCGCGAAAGTGCGGGTTTCAGAATATTTGCCGCATTCATACTTCCCTCGGCATCGCCCGAACCGACAAGGTTATGCACCTCGTCAATTACGAGAATAACATTTCCCGCCTCTTTTACCTCGTTTATAAGTCCCTGCATTCTCTGCTCAAACTGTCCTCTGAATTGCGTTCCCGCAACAAGCGCGGTAAGATCAACAAGATAAACCTGCTGATTTTTAAGTTTATACGGTACGTCGCCCGCGGCTATCTTCTCCGCGAGTGCTTCCGCAATCGCCGTTTTACCTACTCCCGGCTCGCCTATAAGGCAAGGGTTGTTTTTCTGGCGGCGGCAAAGTATCTGTATCACTCTGCCGAGCTCTTTTTCTCTTCCGATTATTTTATCAAGCTCGCCTTTTTTCGCGCTTTCGGTAAGATTACGACAGTATGTGTCGAGATATTTCTTTTTCTTCCGGTCTTTTCCGCCGACCTTTCCGTTTCCTTTCGGAATATTTCCGCTGACGTTACCCGCTTCTCCCATAAGTTTGCCGAAGTCTATCGCGGGTGCTCTTCCGTCGCTTCCGTCATCGCCGTCATCGCCGTCATTATATTCGGCGATCATATCGTTCATATTGTCTTCCATATCCTCTATCTGTTCGGGGTCAAGTCCGAATTTTCCGAACACTCCGCCCAGCATATTATCAACGGGCAACCCCATCTCTTTCGCACATTTTATGCAATAACCGCGGCTTTTTGTCTCGCCGTTTTCGTTATAGGTCGTAAATATAACGGCTACGCGTTTATTGCACTTTGAGCACATTACCATATCTTGAAAGCTCCTTTCGTCTCCTATTTGTCGGCAAAGCCAAATCCGTATTTTTCACAGACAAATTTAATTATATATGTGTTTTCGAAAACATTTGTTCCGATAAGTCCGGGTTTTACGATACTTATCGAGTTTATTGTAAATGCCACAAGGTTACAGTACACCCAGACGAGAAGCGCGCCCGAAATGACACCGAAAACAAGTCCGAGAGTTCTGTCTATGCCTTTAAGCACGGGTAGTTTCATTACAAGTCCTATTATCTTTATAACTATCGAAAGAATTATAAGGCTTCCGACGAAAAGCGCGGCGTAGGCGAGAATATTCGAAACCGATTTCACGACAGGATATGTTATCGTCTGCGCAAGGTCGGTCAGATTATTCTCCGCCGCCTCGGTCATATTTCCGAAACGCTCCGAAAGCGTATCCGCGTTCGCGCCGTATCTCGTCAGAATATCTCCGAATTCCGCCGGCATATCGGCAAACAGTTTTTCAAGATTGAATCCCTCCTGCGCACTTGACGCAAGCGAGTGAAGCCTGTCCGTTACGCTGCCTGTTATAAGTTTTTCGACGAATCCCGTTCTGAAATAATACGAAACGGTAGGCATAAAAACATATGAGATTACAATAGCAAGGGCAACCTTGATCGTTCCGAGGAAAGAACTCATAAAGCCTTTATTGCGGCACGAAATAACCGTAAACACAAATATTACAACGGCTATTACGTCAAAAATCAAAAACATCAGTCATTATCCTCCGTAATATCGAAATTAAAGTATTCCGCCTTCGACTGCGAACAGACGAGTACATCATCACCAGAATAAACGATCATCTTTTTTCCGCCTTCGGTGGTTTTTTCGACCGTTTCGCCGCTCTTTACGTTTGTTCTGCAAACGCGATTGCCCGAAAGAACGAAGAGATAACCGTCGCAATATGCCACACCCGCCGTTTTACCCGAAAAAGTTCCGCTGTAAACGGTGTTCCCTCTCGTATCGAGTACGGTAACGCGATTTCCCGTAGTAACGGCATTTTCGGAAGCGGATATAACACAGCCGTCGTCGGAAAAATCCGCTGTATTCGGGACGGAAGAAAGCGGGAAACTGCTTTCGAGGTTGCCGTCACCGTCGTAAAAGTACAACGCATTATCGCAGAAAACGGTTAATCTGCCGTCATCTGTATAGTTACACGCAAGCGGAAATGTGTCCGACAGTGTAAGTTCCGCGACAGCCGTCGTTTCGCCAGGCTTCAATATTACTATCCTGGTTACAAACGCAGCGTTTTCAGACGTGAACGAAAGAACGCAAAGTCTTGTTCCGTTTCTGTTCACCGAAACGTCGGTCACTCTGTCATCGGTTTTATAACGGGTTTTGAGCACGCAGCTTTTTGTGTACAGAAGCACCGCCGAATTATATTCCTTGGTTCTTGTCACTATCGCGTAAGTTCCGCTCTCGGATATATCCGCGCCCGTTATTTCATAGTCAAGCTCCTCTGTAAATATCCTCGCAAACGAATTATAAAGAGCATAATCTTTACCGCCGAAATCATATACCAGCAGATACCTGTCCGACGTTTCTATCATCGGCGAAACGAATTTATCCGTGCCGTCAAAAATCTTTTTTCCGCCGCCGCTGTATATTTTCACGCCTGCGGACGATGCGGTTGCAAGGTTTTTGCGAAATCCGGCGCATGCGAGCGTAGTATCGGGATTATACGTTATCGTGCCGAACTTTGCGTTCGACGATTCCGCCGCACTTCCGAGGTCCTTAAAAAGAAACATAAGATTGCTGTATGTTATACTGCCCGAATTTTTTATTGTGGAAAGCGTGACAAATATGACGAGTACGATAATAAGAACGTACCTGACGGTGCTGTATATCTTCGAGACTTTTTCATAATATCCGTTCGTCTCGGAAAGCTCGTCATAAAGCTCGTCATCGGATATATTTATTTCGTTTTCGCTCTCCGCCAAATCCGTATCATTTACGGAAATATCGGGTCTTCTTCCGAAACGTCCCATCATTTGTCCTTTCCGTCATATTCAACGTAATTCAGATACAATCCGTCCGCGCGCACGGTAATTCCCGCACGGGATCTGTCGTGTGCCTCTGTTATCAAGGGAATATCGTCGGGGGCTGTTTTTCCGCGCGCGACTGACAAAAGTGTTCCGACGATTATCCGCACCATATTATAAAGAAAACCGTCACCCGCGATTTTGAACACGAGATTTTTACCGTCATACAGCACGTCCGTATAAAAAATCGTCCTCACCGTACTTTCGGGAGCAGATCCTTGCGCCATATATGACGAAAAATCGTGCGTTCCTTCAAGGTGTTTCGCGGCTCTGCGCATTCTTTCAATATCGGCATCACTAAACACATACGGGTACATAAGCGCACGTCCCGTTTCAAACGGGTCACGTTCATACGAGCAGTTTACTTTATAAATGTATTCCTTATATTTCACGTCATATCTGGGGTGAAATTCATCGCGCACCCATTTTGCCTCGTAAACGGCGACATCATCGGGAAGAAACGAGTTTAAAACTCTCGGAAACCTATCCATAGGTATCGTTGTTTCGAGTACTCTGTAACGTCCCGATATTGCGGCGCAGAACATATTCGCGTGAACGCCGCTGTCCGTTCTGCTGCACCCCGTTACGTCACACCTGAAACCGAAAAGCTCTTCCGCGGCACGACAAAGCTCACCCTGAACCGTTCTCGCGTTCTTCTGCACCTGATATCCGGAAAAATCGGTTCCGAGAAAACGCAATTTAATAAATATCTTCATCTTACATCGTATAGCCTACGCCGAGTTTGTTCACAAGCACGATCGCCGCACCGAAAAAGACAATAAGCGCGAGCGCGACAAAATCGTAATACTTATAGTGAAGCACGTTCATTCTCGTTCTTCCCTCTCCGCCGTGGTAACAGCGGCACTCCATAGCCGTCGCGAGATCGTCCGCGCGTCTGAACGCCGAAACGAAAAGCGGTATCAGAATAGGAATCAGCGCCTTTGCGCGCTTCATAAGGCTTCCTTTTGAAAAATCGGCGCCGCGTGCCTTCTGCGCAGACATTATCTTCTCCGTTTCATCGACAAGAGTCGGTATAAATCGAAGGGCAATGGTCATCATCATAGCAAATTCATGAACGGGTATTTTTATCTTTTTAAGCGGCGAAAAGAGCTGTTCTATCGCATCGGTAAGCGCTATCGGCGTTGTAGTATAAGTCATAAAAATACTTGCGCCGACGATAAGAACAAATATTCTGACGACCATAAACAACGCGTTCATTATGCCCTCATAATAAATGTGTATAAACTTCCATTCAAAGATAAGCGTATCGCCGACCGTCCAGAAAATGTTTATCACAACAGTAAACGCAAGGATAAACAGAACCGGTTTTACCGCATTTATTATGAGCTTTATCGGTATTTTACTTAATAATATCAAGAGGAAAGCCGAGGCGAAAAGCACTGCAAAGCAGAGAACATTTTTTGCAAGAAACGTACACACGATATAGAGGATCGCGAGTATCAGTTTCATTCTCGGGTCAAGCCTGTGCATTATCGAATTTCCCGGGTAATATTGTCCGAGTGATATGTTTTTCATTTTATTCCAATCTCAAAGTAATTTATATATTTCGGCAAGTGCGTCATCTACCGTATAAACAGCCGTTCCGACGGGTATTCCCTTTTCTTTAAGCAGCTTCATAACCGTCGTTATCTGCGGAATGTCAAGCCCCACCGCCACAAGCTCGTCTGCCCTCGAAAAGACCTCTTTCTGCGTTCCCTGCATAAGAAGTTCTCCGTCCGAAAGAACGATAAGCTCGTCGCAATATCTTGCCATATCCTCCATACTGTGGCTGACAATTACTATCGTCGCGCCGCTGCTCTTTTTATAGTTCATTATGCCGCGCATGATAGTTTCTCTGCCGAGAGGGTCAAGCCCCGCCGCCGGTTCGTCGAGAACAAGTATTTCGGGGCACATAGCAATGACGCCCGCTATCGCGGCACGTCTTTTCTGTCCGCCAGAAAGGTCAAACGGTGATTTATCAAGCATATCTCGGTCAAGTCCGACGAAATCCGCCGCTTCAAGGACTCTCTTTTCGATTTCGTCGCTGTCAAGTCCCATATTTTTAGGTCCGAACGCGATATCCGCTCTTATCGTCTCCTCAAAAAGCTGGTATTCGGGGTACTGCATAACAAGTCCGACCTTAAAACGAATCTGCCCTATCTCGCTCGACTTTTCCCATATGTCGTTGCCGTCAAGAAGTATTCTTCCGCCCGCGGGTTTGACAAGACCGTTAAGCATCTGAACAAGCGTCGATTTTCCCGACCCTGTATGCCCGATTATGCCTGTCACGCTGCCGCCTTTTATTGTCACGTTTATGTTTTTGAGTGCGTTTATTTCGTACGGCGTTCCTTCGCTGTACACATAAGAAACATTTTCGATTCTGAGTTCCGCCATTTTATCCCCTTTCCGTGGGATTCAGTTTATTTTGCCTTTTTTGAGAGAAGCCTGTAAAGCAGTTCGGCGCACTTTTCGGGAGTTGTACACTCGCCGTCAAGCTTCATACCCTTTCTGCGAAGCTCCTGTATGAGAGACGTACACTGCGGAACTTCAAGCCCCGCAAGTTCGAGCTTATACGGCTCTCCGAAAACTTCTTCGGGTGTTCCGTCTATATAAACCTTGCCGTCATTAAGCACTATTACGCGGTCGGCACGCACCGCTTCGTTCATGTGGTGCGTTATATTAAGCACCGTTATACCCTTTTCGGCTCTGAGCTTATCAATGGTATCCATAACCTCTCTGCGCCCTATCGGGTCAAGCATTGCCGTCGATTCGTCGAATATCATACATTCTGGCATCATAGCGATTATTCCCGCTATCGCAACGCGCTGTTTCTGCCCGCCCGAAAGACGATGCGGCTCGTGCTTGGCGTATGCCGTCATTCCGACGGTAGCAAGCGCTTCGTCAACTCTTTTTCGTATTTCCGCAGACGGAACACCGAGGTTTTCGGGTCCGAATGCGACGTCCTCCTCGACTACCGTAGCGACAAGTTGGTTATCGGGGTTCTGAAAGACCATACCGACTTTACGGCGTATTTCGTACATTTCGTCATCGGTCATATCGTCCCTTGTTATGTCCGCGCCGTCGATATATATCTTTCCCGAATCGGGAATGAGTATCATATTAAGGAGCTTCGCAAACGTTGATTTTCCGGAACCGTTGTGTCCGAGAATGGCAACATACTCGCCTTTTTTTATTTCAAGCGAAATATTTTTGAGAACTTCTACGTCTCTGCCATCGTCTTCTTTATAGGAACAACAGAGATTCTCGGTTTTTATGAATATGTCGCTCATTTATCACCCGCTCCTTCCGACTGCCATCTTGCGCTAGCGCCGCACGGAAGAACGCCGCCCGTTTCGGTGACGGGAAGTCCAAGTTCTCCCGCGTTTGTAACACCGCCAAACTGCGATTTTATCCTCAGATCAACAATATATTTCATCGCAAGCGGGGAAAGTCCTGTCGTGTATGAGTTGACGAGGAAAAACAGAGGCTTGTCCGAAAGAACATTCGCCGCAAGCGTAATGAAATCATCGACGCTGTCCTCTATCTTCCACACTTCACCGTTCGGTCCTCTGCCGTATGACGGAGGATCCATAATAATGCCGTCGTATCTGTTTCCGCGCTTTATTTCGCGCTCGACAAATTTTTTACAGTCATCGACAATATATCTTATCGGTGCTTCCGAGAGACCGCTGAGGCGGGCGTTTTCCTTCGCCTGCGCTACCATACCCTTTGCCGCATCGACGTGGCACACCGAAGCACCCGCTTTTGCCGCCGCGACTGTCGCACCGCCCGTATAAGCAAACAGATTGAGAACCCTTACAGGACGTCCCGCTCTGCGTATAAGCTCGGAAAACCAATCCCAATTTGCCGCCTGTTCGGGAAAAAGTCCCGTATGCTTGAACCCCATCGGTTTTATCAGAAATTTCAGCTCTCCGTAGCCGATAGTCCAGCTCTCGGCCGTACGGTTCTTTACCCAGCCACCGCCGCCGTCCTTTGAACGACGGTAAATGCCGTCCGCTTTTTTCCACGCGGGGTGTTTTCTTTCACCTTTCCAGATTATCTGGGGATCGGGACGTATAAGGGTGAAGCGTCCCCATCTTTCAAGCCTCTCGCCGTCGGAAACGTCGAGAAGCTCATAATTTTTTTTGTCCCAGTTGTCGGAAACCCACATTTATGTAAACTCCTTTATTTGTTATAATAATTTGCGAGCCGTGACGTGCCGCTATGCGCGTGGCAGACGGCTATCGCAAGCGCGTCCGCCGTATCGTCGGGCTTTGGCGGTGCGGAAAGTCCGAGGAGCATCGTGACCATAGTTATCACCTGCTTTTTCTCGGCTCTGCCGTAGCCTACAACCGCCTGCTTCACCTGAAGCGGCGTATATTCGTATATTCCGAGGTGCGCCATCTGACAGACGAGAAGAATGACGCCTCTCGCTTCGCCGACGCGTATTCCCGTCGTTATATTTGTGTTGAAGAAAAGCTCTTCTATCGCAACCTGTTCGGGTTTATAAGTCTTGATTATCATTACAAGGTCATCGAAAATTTTTTTCAGTCTTTCGGGCGTTGTCACTTCTTTCGGCGTAGTTATCGAACCGAAGGCGACGGTGCGGAATTTTGAGCCGACGTAATCCACTATTCCCCAGCCGACAATGGCAATGCCGGGATCTATACCGAGTATTCTCATGCGCGCCTCCTTTTCGGAACAGTATACCACCGTATATTATAACACATTATTTCAATTAAGTCAAACACATTTTATAAATAATAATATTATAAAAATTCGGTTTACAAAATTATTTTTTTATGGTATAATAAACATATATTTGTATTTGCGGAGTTTTTATGAACGACAAAATTCTCAAAATAAACGCAGGGGACATCGTCGAAATGAAAAAAGACCACCCTTGCGGCGGCAGAATATTCAAAATCCTGCGTGCGGGCAGCGATGTCCGCGTGATTTGCGAAAAATGCGGACGCGACATGACGCTTGACCGCGTCAAATTCGAAAAAGCAGTCAAAAAAATCGTAAAGGAAGTTCAAAATGGATAACGAAAACGAAAACGAAATCGAAAACGAAAAGATAGAAATCAGCGAAACAAGCGAAATCACAAACGAAACGGACGCAGACGGGAAAAAGAAAAACTCTTTCTCGGCGTTTTTTATGAAAATCGCAAGAAATCCGTACTCATATCTCGCTTTTGCGTTTATTCTGCCCGTTATGATAATGTATCTCATCTATCTTTCGATGGAGATTCACCCTTTCGGGGACGGGTCTGTACTCGTTCTCGATCTGAACGGACAGTATGTTTATTTCTTTGAAGCGCTTCGCAACTGGGTTCACGGCGACACAAGCATTCTCTACTCGTTTTCGCGCGCGCTCGGCGGCGAATTTATGGGTATATTTGCTTATTATATCGCCAGCCCGCTTTCATATATCGTCTGTCTGTTTCCGAAGGACAAAATGCTTGAAGCGCTTCTCTGCCTGTTTCTTCTAAAAACAGGCGGCTGCGGTCTGACCTTCGGCATATATCTTCACAAGACAAGCGAAAAACCAAACAAGCTCTCCGTCATCTGCTTCTCCGTTCTGTACGCGCTCTCTGCCTACTGCATAGTCCAGCAACACAACACCATGTGGATCGACTGCGTTATGTGGCTGCCGCTCGTTGCGCTCGGCATAGAAAAGCTGATCAAAGAGAAAAAGTTCAAGATATTCACTTTCTTCCTCGCGCTTTCGATATTCAGCAATTTCTACATCGGCTATATGGTCTGCATTTTCGTTGCGGCGTATTTCTTTTATTACTACTTTGCAACCCCGAAAGAAAAAATCAACCCTACGGCAGAAAAATGCCATTTTATCCGCGCACTGACAAGAACCGTTCTTTACTCTGCGCTCGCCTGCGGAATGGCTATGCTCATCATTTTGACAGCGTACTATTCGCTCGGCTTCGGAAAGAACAACTTTTCAAATCCGAATTTTTCGCCTGTATCCAGATTTGATTTTATCGACCTCATTACAAAATTCTTCCCCGGATCGTACGACACGGTGCGCCCCGAAGGCTGGCCGTTCGTTTACTGCGGAGTAATTACCCTCTTCCTTGTACCCGTCTATTTCCTCTCGAAGAAATTTTCGGCAAGAGAAAAAATCGCATCGGGAATTTTTATTCTGTTCTTTATCCTCAGTTTCTCGCTCAGTACCGCCGACCTCGTCTGGCACGGCTTCCAGCGCCCGAACTGGCTTAATTACAGATACAGTTTCATGCTGTGCTTCTTCCTGCTCGTTCTTGCACACAAGGCTTTCTCCGAAATCGAAAAAATAAAATCCGGAACTTTTGTTGCTATTGCGGGTATCCTTACCGCCTTTCTTATTCTCATTCAAAAATTCGACTACGAAAATATGAAGGACTTTGAAGGCATATGGCTCTCGCTGTTCTTTGTCGGGCTTACGCTCATATTCCTCTGCCTTATGAAAAAACGCGAACTGAAAGAAAACGTTGCGGTTATTTTAATGATATTCATATGCCTCGAAGCATTCTGCAACGGTCTTTCAAACTGCCTGGCTCTGAACGATGACGTTTACTATTCAAAATATTCCTCATACAACAATTTTCTCCGCGGTATCAGACCGATAGTCGAAACGGTTCAGGAAAACGACACCTCGTTCTACCGCATGGAGAAAACGAAACACCGCAAAACAAACGACAACATGGCTCTCGAAATCAGAGGCCTTTCAAACTCCACCTCCACCCTCAACGCCGAAACAATAAAGTTCATCGCACGTATGGGTTACGCCTCTAAATCACACTGGTCGAAATATCTCGGCGGCACGCCCGTAAACGACTCTCTGCTCGGCATAAAATACATTATTTCCGAGGACGATTGGAGCAGATACTACGAGGAAGCATACAGCGACGGTGACAAATATACCGCCTATCTGAACCCCTATGCACTCTCGATAGCATACGGTGTCGATTCGGGCTTAAACGACTTTGATATAGGTGAAGGCGACACGCCTTATGAACGTCTCAACGGGCTTATGTCAGCGCTTATCGGCGAGGACGTACAGGTTTTCGTGCCCGTAAAAGCGTCGGACTACTCCTATTACAATATGAATGAGTCATATATCGCGGGGCACTACAAATATACTCCCGTCGATTCTTCGGGCGAGGCTATTCTTTACTACTATTACGACATTCCGAAATCGGATGTCGAATACTATTTCTATCTGCCGAGCGAATACCCGCGAGAGGTCAAACTCAAAGTTGACAGCGTTTCGTTCGACACATTCTACGGCAACGAAACAAACCGCATAGTCACTGTCGGAACGTCGCACAACGCGGGAGACACCATGCGTCTTGCACTTACCGTCGCGCAGAACGAGATATATGTCAAGACAGATGCCTGCTGCCTCTACTACCTTGATATGGACGTCTTCAAAGAGGCAATTTCCAAACTTGCGGAAACGCAGTTCGAAATCACCGAACACACGGAGCGCGATCTCAAAGGAAGCATTGACACCAAAAAGAACGATCAGACGATACTCACAACTATTCCCTACGACGAGGGCTGGAATATATATCTTGACGGCAAAAAAGTCGATTATTACAAAACTCTCGACGCTTTGATCGCTTTCGACATCGCGGACGCGGGCGAACATACGCTTGAAATGAAATATATGCCGAAGTGCTTTGTTTTGGGGCTTACCTGCACGCTTATCTGTAATCTTATTTTCGTCCTGCTCTGCATTTGGGGCGCAAGGAAAAAGAAAATGCCGCCCAAAAAGAAGATTTCCGAATATAACGAAGATGATATGAAGATACTCGTCCCCGACTGTGATGACAGTGCAATCGTCACAGAGAACGGAACGGGCAGTACCGAAGGAGAAGAAAACTGATGTTCTACTATATAAACGGAAAACTCGCTCTGAAAGAAAACGGCACTGCCGTACTTGACGTCGGCGGGGTCGGGTACAAGCTGACTATAAGCGGTACGACCTACGATGCACTGCCCGCCGCAAATTCACTTACGGGCGAGGCAAAGCAGGTAAAGCTCTTTACCTATCTTGCTGTCCGCGAGGACGATATAGAACTTTTCGGTTTTTATTCGGGCGAAGAACTTTCGGCGTTCAAAATGCTTATCTCGGTATCGGGCGTAGGTCCGAAGGCGGCAATGGCTGTTCTGACACTTCTCACCCCCGAAAAATTCGCCCTCGCGGTCTGTTCCGAGGATACAAAAACGCTCTCGAAAGCAAGCGGTGTCGGTGCCAAAACGGCAGCAAGAATAGTCCTTGAACTGAAAGACAAGTTATCAAAGGAAAATCCCGACAAGGCGGCAAAAATCGGCTCTTTCGTCTCCTCCGACGTTCCGCGCGGAAATCTCTCGGAGGCGCAGGACGCGCTTGTGGTCCTCGGATATACGAGAGCAGAAGCCGTGGCTGCTCTCAAAGGTATCGACATATCGGGACTTGAAATTGAAGATATTATAAAGCTCGCTCTGAAAAAACTGATGAAGTAAGGAAGGATCACTGATGTTTGATTCGGAAAACGAATTTGATTTTGAAAACCGTTTAATGTCGGGGACTCTTAACCCCGAAGATCTCGGAATAAACGGCGAAAACAACGGAACAAGCGAAAATCTTCTCCGCCCGAAAGCTCTTGAAGATTACATCGGACAGGAAAAGGCAAAAGAAAATCTGAAAATATACATAGACGCAGCAAAAAAGCGCTCGGACACTCTTGATCACGTTCTGCTTTACGGTCCTCCAGGTCTCGGAAAAACAACGCTATCGGGAATAATCGCAAACGAACTCGGCGTAAACATTCGCATAACGAGCGGCCCTGCCATAGAAAAACAGGGCGACCTCGCCGCACTGCTCACAAATCTGAACGAAGGTGACGTTCTATTTATTGACGAGATACACAGGCTTTCAAGAAACGTTGAAGAAATCCTCTACCCCGCGATGGAGGATTTTGCGCTTGACATTATAATCGGAAAAGGTCCCGCCGCGAGAAGCATAAGAATTGACCTGCCCAAATTTACGCTTATCGGAGCGACAACGCGCGCGGGTCAGCTGTCAACGCCTCTGCGCGACAGGTTCGGCGTGCTTTTGAAGCTCGAATTATATTCTCCCGAAGAGCTGGCAAAAATCGTCACGCGAAGCGCGGAAATACTCGAAACGGAGATCACAAAGGACGGCGCATACGAGATTGCCTCACGATCGCGAGGAACTCCCCGTATCGCAAACAGGCTGTTAAAACGAATTCGCGATTTTGCGCAGGTAAAAGGAAGCGGCGTGATAAATTCCGATATTGCGAATTACGCACTCGGAAAACTCGAAATCGACGAGCTCGGACTTGACAACATCGACCGCAGAATGCTTGAAACGATAATCAAATTCTACGACGGCGGTCCTGTCGGACTTGAAACGCTTGCCGCAACCGTCGGCGAGGAGGCGGTGACGCTCGAAGACGTTTACGAGCCTTATCTTATGCAGATCGGCTATCTGAGCCGTACACCGCGCGGAAGAGTTGCGACACGTCTTGCATACGAACATCTCGGTCTTAATTACAGAGTAAATACAGAACAGATAAATATGAATTTTGATGAGGGTACAAAGGATCTTAAATGAAGATTACAGTTCTTGACAAGGCGTCAATCGGAGACGACCTTGATTATTCGGCACTTTACGCTTTCGGAGAAGTCGAAATATTCGACTCGACAAGTGCGGAGGAATTTCCGTCGCGCGCAAAAGACACAGACGTTATTTTCCAGAACAAATTCAGACTGACGGCCGAAATGATAGAAAAAGCGCCGAACTTAAAACTCGTTTGCGAGGCTGCAACAGGATTTGACAACATAGATATTAAAAAATGCCGCGAAAAAGGCATAGCCGTGGCTAATGTTCCCGGATATTCTACCGATTGCGTGGCGCAGCTGACTGTCGCCATGGCGCTTGAACTCATTATGCACCTAGGCGAATACACCGATTATGTTAAATCGGGAAAATACTCCGAATCGGGTATCCCGAACAGGCTCACTCCTCAATTTTCCGAAATTGCGGGAAAAACATGGGGTATAGTGGGACTCGGCAACATAGGCAAAAGAGTTGCAAAAATTGCCGAAGCGCTCGGCTGTCACATAATCGCCTTCAAGCGCACTCCTGAGGTCGGATACGAATGCACGGACATCGACACGCTCTGCAAAAAGTCTGACATCATCTCAATACACACTCCGTTAAACGACTCGACACGAGGACTTATCGGCAAAAAACAACTTGACGAAATGAAAAAATCCGCGATACTTATAAATGTTGCACGCGGTGCCGTCACGGACGAAGCCGAAGTCGCGCGCGCCGTTATCGAAAAAAAGATTGCGGGCTTTGGCTGCGACGTCTACTCGGAAGAACCGTTCGGGGAAAACCACCCTATGGCTTCCCTGCTTTCACTTCCGAACGTCTGCCTCACGCCCCACATTGCCTGGGGTGCGTTCGAAACGCGGACGCGGCTTCTTTGCGAAATGACCAAAAATATGAAAGCCTTTCTTGGCGGCGAAAAGCGAAACAGAGTAGATTGAAATTTTATATGTAAAAACTCCGTATGATTTGCTTCATACGGAGTTTTTGTTATTGTATTTTATTTTACTTTACAGTCGTCTTTGTAAATGATGTGCAACCGAAGAAATCTGTTGTAAGCTTACCGAGACCGTCCGATACATATGCGTTTTCGGTAAATACAAGCGGAATTACGGGAAGATCTTCCATAATGAGCTTTTCGGCATCATGAAGGATCTTGTTTCTCGCAGAAGTCTTTTTCTCGGCATATGCCGCGTCGATGAGTTTATTATATTCTTCGCTTTCATATCCCGTTACGTTGACTGCCTCTTCGTAGGAATCAACCTCAAACTTCATATCGCGGCAGGAATATCCCGCAGCATACGGAGCGAGAACTGAAAATGCAGAAGGTGCCGTAGCACTTACATCGACAAGCATTACATCGAAATCTCCGTTTTGAAGAGCTTCAAGATATGCGTCGTCATAATAATCCTTAGACGGTTCTGTTTCGCCTTTGAGAATATCATCGTTATCGGTATGAGAGAGCTTTACAATATCGACTTTGAATCCGATGGACTCCCATGCTGTTTTGAGCATTTCGGCAACAGCCTCGTCTGCCTCATTATCCTGTATCGTTATAGAGAACGAACCGCCGTTTGCAAGTTTCTTCGCTTCATCGGTATTTGCTGTCGCGGAAAGGTAATCGCCGCCGACCGAACGGAAGTCCTTTTTCGAATACTTACTGCCCTCGAAAACGCCCGACGGAACAAGTGCCGTTGCAGCCTTTGCGAAAACGAGTTTCTCGGCAATCGCGTTTCTGTCAACCGCAAGAGAAAGTGCCTTGCGAACATTTGCATCTGCAAGCAATTCGTTATTTGTGTTTATATAGCAGGAAAGCGTTGAAAGCGCGTTTGCGGTTTCCGCTTTTTTTTCGTAATCCGCACGGTTTGACGTCGGAATGTTGGCAATATAGGCTATATCGCCGTTTTCAAACGCTTTAAGCTGATCCGCTTCCGACTTTGTGAAGTCAAACACAAGTCTGTAAGGTGTGACAGCCTTTTTAATGCTGTCCTTGTCTCTGTTGCGTTTATAATAAGAGTTTCTTTCAAGTGTGAGCGATTTGCCATACGCAACCTCGCGGAGCGTGAAAGGTCCGCTGCAAACGGTTGTTGCAACCTTCTTTGACCAGTCGGGGTTATTTGCAACAACGGTTTCTCTTACAGGCGCAAGGCAAGGGCTTGCGAGGTTATAGAGAAATGCCTCGAAATCTATCGGCTCGTCAAAGCTGATTTGGAGCGTCGTGGTATTTATCGCGTTTACGCCTATATCATCGACGGAGCAATTGCCGTTCTTTGCATCATAAGCATTTTTTATATCATAAAGGAGCACCGCAGCGTCCGAAACCGTTTTCGGGTTAAGAATACGCTTCCATGCGTAAAGAATGTCGCTTGCGCTGACCTTATTTCCGTCCGACCAGCAGGTATCCCTGAGTTCAATGTCGATCCTGTAAATTTCCTTATCGGAATCGTTTACTATCTCGTATTTCTTTACAAGATCCTTTTCAAGCTTACCTTTCTCGTTCACCGTGAAAAGCGTAGCGTACATGAGTTTCGCCATCTGAGTGGCTTCCGTCGAACGATAAGCGTACATGGGATCGAACTCATAAAGTTCTTCGGAAAGGCTGAGATTTATCGTCTCTCCCACATCCTCATCGGGGTCATACGATGAACAGCCGGTGAATGCGGAAACTATCATAGCGATGCAAAACAGCATAGCAAGCAACCGTTTAGTCATAATAATTTGGATAACCTCCGTGAATATAAAAATAAAATAGGCGCACAATAAGTACACTGCATATTATACCATTAAATTGTTACATAATCAAGATTTTGTCGCCAAACAAAAAAATATTTGGAGAATTGCACAAATTATGCACCTCATTATTGGTTATTTTGAATAATAAAAAATTTATATATCGCCTATCGGAGGACAAACTCAATGTCAAAATACACACGTTCGGATCTTGCACTTGAAAATATCGTTAAAAGAAAAAGTTCACACAGCGAAAACACGGGCATACTTCGAAGCGAGCAGTCGGGCGGATTACGCATTACCGAAATAGCCTCGGAAAACGGAGGCAGATACGTCACGGTCTGCCAAAAGGCTCTTTGGAAAACGGACGGTGCCGACCGAGACCGTGCTTCAACCGTAATCGCGTCGGAAATACGGAAAATGCTTATGAACGAAACATCAAAACAGATCGACGAAAATTTTTCGGTTCTCATTGCGGGCATAGGCAACGAAGAAATAACAGCAGACGCGATAGGACCGCTTACAGTTAAGAACATAACCGTCACCCGCCACCTGAAAACAGATTCTCCCGGTATATACAAGAGGCTCGGTTGCTGCTCAGTTTCGGCACTTTCGCCG
>CAKRPQ010000032.1 GCA_934385225.1 uncultured Eubacteriales bacterium | reverse complement strand
CGGATACCCTCCGCCAAAGTGATTAAAATATATTATATCACTTATCGGAGGGTATTTCAACTTCATTTTAATATTTCAGGGGTATTTGAAAGCATATTTTCGATAAAAATTCCGTATCCTACCGTCGGATCGTTGATCATAACGTGTGTTATAGCTCCTACAAGTTTCCCGTTCTGAATTATAGGGCTGCCAGACATACCTTGAATTATTCCGCCCGATTTCCCGACGAGGGCGGGATCGGTGACCTTTACGGTAAAGCACTTGTTAGAGTCCTCTGATGCGTTTCTGTTAATTGAGGAAATTTCGATTTCATATTCTTTTCTGCCCTCATCGTCAAGAGTGCAGAGCAGAGTCGCTTTTCCGTCTTTCAGTTCGGATTTTAATCCTATCGGATAAATATCTGTTGCCTCCGAGGGTCTTTCCGAATAAATTCCGAACACACCGCAAGATGTGTTGCCGACAACATTTCCGAGTTTCCGTCCTCCAAAGCAGCCTTTCAGTTCTCCCGGTTCACCGGCGATTCCTTTATTTATTCCGTTCAGGACGACGTTCATAACGGTTCCTTTTTCCATTGGTATAATGTCCCCCGTTTTTGAATCGCAAATGCCGTGTCCGAGGCCGCCGAAGCTGTTGTCGGACGGATTCATATAGGTGACGGTTCCTATTCCCGCGCCACAGTCTCTTATCCACATTCCTGTTTTATAAGTTCTGTCCTCTGCCGATAGAACGGGGAAGACTGTAGCGTTATATTCGGCACCGTTTCTCATATATGTGAGAGTAAGCTCTTTTCCGCCGCTTCCCTCAATTATCGCGGTAAGCTCCTCGGCATCAGATAGTTTTTTTCCGTCGCATTTAGTTATTATATCACTCGTCCTTATTCCGGCATTATATGCCGGATTTATTTTTCCTTTATCGGTTTCAACGTCGGTAAGCTCAACAACCATAATGCCCTCGGTGTAGAACTTTACACCGAACGGAAAACCGCCTACATACAGGGTACATTTATCATAATAATCGACATTTACCTCTTTTATAGGCAGAACTCCGAAAAGCTTTGCGGTCATCTTTTGAGTTTTTATATATGAAGAAACCGAGGAAACGGTAATGCTTTCTTCCTTTGGCGTCAAACTCACGAGAGCGGTGTTTTGCGGTTTTTCACCGACATAATACGATTGTCTCGTAGGTGTAAAATAATCGGCAGCCCCAAAGACGGTTAAAAGTAAGGTCAGAATCGAAAGAAGGGCTGCCGAAGCACACTTGAAAATTTTTGACTTCATTTTTCTCCTCCTTTTCTGTTCTAATTTCGTTTTCTGCTCTTAATTTGCTCAGGAAAACTGATTTTAATGAGTTACAATTTATATTGATTAAGGTATAAAATGTTTTGGCGAAATTAAATTAAGGAAAATTTATGAAAAAAGACTTGACAATTTATTTTTAGAGTGATATAATTTGTTTGCAAACAAACTAATTTCGAGGAGGATAAAATGTATAACAACAGAAATGTGAGAGAAAATCCCGTAATGCTTGTAAACAGTATTGCGCGGCTTCTCGAAGCGAAGATGAAGGAGGTTAATCCGGAAGGCGAAGCACTTCCGCACAGCCAGCGTCTTATAGTTATGGTCGTTTCAAAAAACGAGGGGATATCGCAGCTTGAACTGTCGCAAATAACGCATCTGAAACCGCCTACGGTAAGTCTCGGTCTTAAAAAACTTGAAGAAATGGGACTTATAAAAAAGGAATTAAGCTGCTCCGATATGCGCGTGGCAAGGCTTTATCTTACGGATAAAGGCAGGGAATTTGAGAGCAGAAATATTTCGATTCTAAGGAAAATAGATCGCGAGGTCTTGCGTGATATCACAATAGACGAAAAAAGAAAAGTCACCGATGTCCTCATGAAAATGAGAGACAACATATTGGAAGGAGATTTTTCAAGATGAAACTTGCCAAATACTTGAAACCTTATCTGCCGTTTGCCATAGTTTCACCGCTTCTTATGATGGGAGAGGTTTTAGCCGATCTCTCACTTCCGTACCTTATGTCGTTTATAGTTGACTACGGCATTACAGACGGCGGACTTGAAGCAATAAAAAATTCGAAAACAGCATACAGCATTATGAATGCTCTTTACGGCACGGATAATTATTCCCAGATGGGAATAATTCTTACATTCGGCGTAATGATGCTTCTGATTGTTCTTGTCGGCGGTTTTTTCGGGACTTTTTGTGCATATACAGCCGCAAAGGCGTCGCAGGGATTTGGACATGATCTGCGTTGCGATGCTTATTCGGCGGTTATGTCCCTCTCGATAGAGCAGACCGATAAATTCACAACAGGCTCTCTCGTAACGAGAATGACAAACGATATTTCCATGCTCATAGATTTCGTCGAAATGATTCTCCGTATGTGCATACGATCTCCGATGTTCTTCATCGGCGGCACAATAATGCTGCTGTCTCTTGACGTCAAGTTCGGTGTTGTACTTCTTTGCTCACTTCCGATTCTGCTTGTCACACTTATTCTTGTTCTTTCGAAAGCCGTACCTCTTTACGGAAATGTTCAGAGAAAACTCGACAAAGTCAACTCCGTCGTTCAGGAGAACATCGGCGGCGCGAGAGTTGTAAAAGCGTATGTAAGAGAGGGTTACGAAACGGACAGATTTATTGCGGCAAACAAAGACCTACGCGATATAAATATGAAAGTTCTTAAAATGATGTCCGTTATCACGCCCGTTCTTAACATAATTCAGAACGTTGCGATAATTGCTATTATCCTTATAGGCGGAATAAATGTCAAAAACGGCATAAGCGGAATGTCCGTAGGAACAATTATGGCAGGAATTACATACGTTACACAGGTAATTATGTCCGTTATGATGGTTACGATGATGTTCCAGTCAATTTCAAGGGCAGTTGCGTCGGGAAAAAGAGTAACTGAGGTGCTTGACTCTGCACCCGTCATAAAGAGCGGGGATAAATATGCCGACGAGAGCGATGTTGCCGTTTCATTCAGAAACGCCGAATTTCGTTACCCGGAAACAACGGGGAATTCGGTGCTCCACGATATAAACCTTGACATAAAGAAAGGTGAAACTTTCGCAATTATCGGTTCTACCGGCTGCGGAAAAACTTCGCTTGTTAATCTTATACCTCGTTTTTATGATGTGACAAGCGGTGAAGTTCTGGTTGACGGATTGAACGTAAAGGATTACGATCTCAAAAAGCTGAGAAGAAAAATAAGCTATGTAATGCAAAAGAGCGAGCTTTTCTCCGATACCGTTTCGAACAATATCAGATGGGGCAAACCCGATGCGTCGCAAAGCGAAATAAAGGACGCCGCCGTTACGGCTCAGGCAGACGATTTCATTGAGAGCCTGCCGGAAAAATACGACGACTACATAGCAGAGAAAGGGGCTTCACTCAGCGGCGGTCAAAAGCAAAGAGTTTCTATTGCGAGAGGAGTTGTAAGAAAGCCCGAAATTCTTATTTTTGACGATGCAACGTCGGCACTCGACCTTGCGACCGAAGCAAGACTCAGGAATGCTCTTGCGTACAAAATGAGCGGCACGACAGTAATTATGATTGCGCAAAGAATTGCGTCAATTATGAATGCAGACAGAATTGCCGTTATCGAAAACGGGACGATAAAGCACTGCGCGCCTCACGATGTACTTATGCGCGAAAGCGAAACATACAGAGACATTTATAATTCTCAGATGAAGAACGGTGGTGATATATGTGAATAACGGAAAAAACAATCAACGTATGCCGGGGCCGGGCGGAAGACCGGGAGGCGGTCCGATGGGCGCGCGTATGAATGCCGAAAAGCCCAAAAACGCAGGTAAAACCGTTAAACGACTGCTGAGCTACATAGGAAGAAGCAAAATTCTTTTGGCATTACTGCTTTTGATAATGCTTTGTGTTACGGTCATAGATCTTCTCGGACCTTTATTCCAGCAGAAAGCCATAGACACTTTTTACGAAGAAAACGGGCGCATTACGGTTGATTTCTCTTCGCTGAAATTCTATCTTGTAGTTATGGCGACGATTTTTGCGTTGAATGCTATCCTTTACTTTATTCAGGGAATTATTTCGGCAAAGCTGTCGCAGGAAACGGTGTTCATTATGAGAAACGACCTTTTCAGGAAAATTTCCAAATTGCCGATAAAATACACCGATACACATAAACACGGTGATATAATGTCCCGAATGACGAACGATGTAGAAAACGTATCAAATGCCGTTTCACAGTCGATAACAACGCTTATTTCGAGCGTTATAACTCTTATAGGTGCGTTTTCCATGATGATATATTACAGCCGGCAGATAACAATTGTCGCTGTAATAACAATTCCGATATCTATATCAGTTTCGACAAAACTCGCAAAGTTTATGCGTAAATATTTTATTCGGCAGCAGCAAATTCTCGGAAAAATCAACGGTGAAGTCGAAGAAATGGTGACTTCATATAAAACCGTCGTCGCATACGGCAAAGAACCCGAAACCGTCAACCGTTTTTCGTTGATTAGTGATGATCTTAGAAAAAACAGTATTTCGGCAAGAGTCTGGGGTTCGATTATGGGACCTGTCATGAACTTTCTCGGAAATTTTCAGTATGTTTTGATAGCGTCTGCGGGCGGTTTCATGATGTTGCGCCACATAGGAGGAATAACTATCGGCAGCATTCAGGCAATGCTTCAATATTCAAAGAAGTTTACGCACCCGATAAACCAGATTGCAAACCAGTATTCCTCAATTTTGACTGCTCTTGCAGGTGCGGAACGCATATTTGAAATTATGGACAGCCGTGAGGAAACAGACGACGGAAAGCATGGCATTGATATCGGTAAAATAAAAGGAGAAATTGAGTTCAAAAATGTTAATTTCTCGTACATTGAAGGTAAACCTATAATTAAAAATCTCAATCTCAAAATCGAACCCGGCAAAAAAATTGCAATTGTCGGAGCAACAGGGTCGGGAAAAACAACCATCGTCAATCTGTTGACGCGTTTCTATGAAATAGACAGCGGCGAAATCACAATAGACGGAATAGACATTCGGGATATACCGAAAAACGAACTTCGACACGCAATAGCGATAGTTTTGCAGGATACCGTGCTGTTTAACGACACAATTTTAACCAATATAAAATACGGTAATCTCAGTGCAAGCGAGGAAACGGTTCGAAAAGCAGCGCACACGTCGAACGCAGATCTGTTCATCGACCGTTTGCCTGACGGATATATGACGGAACTCACGGAAGCGGGTTCAAATCTATCACAAGGTCAAAGACAGCTTCTTTCAATTTCGAGAGCCGTTCTCGCAGACCCGAAAATACTTATACTTGATGAGGCAACTTCGTCCGTAGATACAAGAACAGAAATGCACATTCAGCAGGCAATGGTGAACCTGATGAAGGGAAGAACATCTCTTATAATTGCTCACAGACTTTCTACAATACGCGATGCAGATGTAATAGTAGTGCTTGACCACGGCGTAATCGTCGAAACGGGAAATCACGAAGAATTACTTGCAAAGGGTGGAGAGTATTCAAAGCTTTACAACAATCAGTTTGCAGGAATTGCTACATGACGGAAGCAGAAAAAATTTATTTTGAATCGGTTGTCAGAGAAATTTTGATGACCAACCGCTCTGCGGGTTACAATATCGGAACATATAAAGAAAAAAGACTTCATAATATTATCAAATACTTTCTTGAACCGAATGACGCGTTTCATGAAATAAAAATCGGGAAATTCACAGCCGACATTTTGCGTGACAAGGAAATAATCGAGGTTCAGACGGGCAGTTTTTACCCCATGAGAGAAAAAATAAAATATTATTTGAAACAAACCGATCTCAATGTTTCCGTAGTAAGACCTCTTCCTTATATAAAATGGTGTGTATGGATAGACAAAGAGAGCGGAGAAATTGCATCGCGAAAAAGATCACCGAAAAAATATGTTCCGCAATCGGTAATGCGGGATTGGATATTTCTTTCCGATTTTTTGAACAACCCGCGGCTTAAAATTCGTTTTCTACTTCTCGAAGCAGAAGAATACAGATTTCTTGACGGTTGGAGTTCGGACAAAAAAAGAGGCTCAAATCGTTATGAAATTATTCCGCTGCGAATACTTTACGAGGAAATATTCGGTTGTGCCGAGGAATATCTTCGCTTTTTGCCAAGTGACATTGAAAACGGATTTACCGCTGCCGAATACAACAAAAAAATCGGTGTGACACCACTTGTCGGTAATGCAACTCTGAAACTGCTTTGCAACATCGGAATTTTAAGGCGTGAAAAACAGGGAAGAGCTTATATTTATTTCCGAATATGATTTTAAGCGGAGATGATTTATAGTCTCCGCTTTTAATTTTACACTTGATATGTAATATAAAAAATAAGGGCTTCGGATAAATCCGAAGCCCTTTGAGTATTTACTTGTAATTATTTTACAAAGTAGTTGTAGAGGAATGTAACAACGTCAGCTCTTGTGCATTCGCCCATAGGATCGAACATATTCTTGCCGACACCCTTAGCGATATCGTTCTTTGTTGCCCACGATACTGCCTTGTAGTAGTAGCTGTCAACCTCAACATCCGAGAAACTCGATGTTGCATTGTGGCTTCCTGCAAATCTCCAAATGAATGTGATTGCCTGAGCGCGGTTTACAGTTTTGTCGGGACTGAACTCTGTTTCGCTCGTACCCTTAACAATTCCTTTTTCTACTGCCCAAAGAACCGCTTTGTAATAGTAGTCGTTCTTGCTTACATCATCGAAAGGATTAACGCTCTTCTTGGGAGTCGGGCAACCTGCCGCTCTCCAAAGGAATGTTACCATATAACCTCTTGTGCAGAGACCATTAGGAGTAAACTTGTTAGAAGAAGTACCTGTTACGATGCCGTTTTCGGTTGCCCACATAACTGCATCATAGTAGCTGTCGTTTCTTCTTACATCACTGTAAGGATTGTTGTACTTGAAAGTAATCTTTACAGTTACTGCGCTGTAAGGCATTGTAAAATAGTATGTTCCTGTGTAGCTCTCGCTGAGTTTGATTGTATCGCCGTAAGAGTCGATAACAACTACATTATCTATTTCATAGCCTTCATAAGCACTTACAGTAAACGAAACCTTATCGCCAACGGTTGCGGCGTTTGTCGCATACTTTACAGTACCCATAGCGTTACCGGAAAAATCCTTCTCGATATCGTATGTTACGTTGTAATCGTAAGAATATGTCCAGTGAGCGTAGAGAACGGTGGAAGTTGTGAAGATCGTATATGCATCAACTCTTGTGCCGCCGACCTTAGCAGTGTACCAACCTTCGAATCTGTAACCTGCACGGGTAGGAACAGGGAGGTTAATAAGATATCCGCGGTATGTCTTTGCCCAGACCGTATCAACCGTACCGCCGTTAGCATCGAAGTAAACGATTGTTTCTGTGCCGGAGGGCTGCTCAACCTTGTAAGAGGCTGTAAGCTGGCTCGTAGAAAGGAGACCGTAAGAACCGATCATTGCTTTCTCGTCAAGAAGCGTTCCGCCAAAGTAGAGAGACAGATCGTAGTCAACGCCGAATTCCTTCTTTGCAAGAGCGGAAACAGCTTTAACCGTCATAGCACTGTCGATTTCGATCGACTTTGTGTTGTAGTAGTAATAGCTGTTATCGGGATTGAAGTAATAACCGCCGTTATTGTAGTAGGGGTTATTATAAATGTTGTTGTAGCTGTATGCAAGAACAACCGAAACTTTGAACTTGAAGCAGGGCATAATCTTTGCCGTACCCTCGCCCATTACGAACGATGTACTTTCCTTCGTTTCGTCCGTGAACTTGCCGTTGCCGTCAATAACTCTCCAACCTGTGAAAGTCATTCCCTTGGGGAGATATTTATTGTTGAGTTCGACGTTTACCGTGTCACCTTTCTTTGCGGTCCATACCTGTTTGCCTGTTTTGGGATCCGTGAGTTTAACGTATGCATAGTTGACAACCGTTATAGACATAGGTGTAGGATTTTTGAATGTTGCTTCAATTTCTACGTCCTTATCACCCATAACGAACGTTGTTTCATTTGCGTAATAGTTGTTGAGCACTATACCGCCTGCTCTGACGATCCAACGGTCGAATACTTTGTCGTCCTTTGTGCCGGCCTTGATTGTAACAGTCTCACCCTTTGCTGCATTTGCGGGAACAGCAACGCCGTCCTTAACGGTAATCTTGTGAGTTACTGCGGCCGACTTTTCAAGAACTGCTTCGATCTCAACGTTTTCGGCGGGCATTGTAAATTCAGCGGAAACTGTGTTTGCAACAGTTACTGTTCCTTTTTTTACATTCCAGCTCTTGAAAACATATCCGGAGGGAACGATCGCAGTTATTGTAACGGTATCTTTTTCTTTTGCTTTGTTTGTGTCAACACCGTTGACCTTAACCTGACCGCCTGTTATTGTAACAGTAAAGTCGGTTGTAGAAACGGTTCTGTAAGTTGCTTTGACTTCGACTTCTTCGCTACCCATTATAAAATAGGTGTTTTCAGATGTAGGCTGAGCAATGGTTACGCCGCCCTTGACGACTTCCCATTTGTCGAATGCTTTTCCGGATTCGACCTTTGTGACGTCGAGAGAGAAGTTGACTCTCGTACCTGCGGCAGCTTCCATGCTGCTTGGCAGTCCGTCTGTAATTGTGACTTTCTGCGTGTGAGATTCCGCGAAAGCGTTAACAGCCGTAAGCGGTACGATGGATATTATCATCAGTAATGAAAGAACCAATGATAACATACGAGCTTTTGTGTTTGTTTTCTTCATAAATAAACCTCCTGAAAGTGATTTATATTTGTCGGAGCATTCGAGGCAGTCAAGAGTTTGACATACCTACTATCCTATACAAATTAATTTTACCACATTTTTCGTATAAAGTCAATATTTATCGAAAAAATAGTTTACCGAATTAATTAAATTTTAATTAATTCCGAATGTTTGAATTGCGAATTCTGTTAAAACTCCGTTTTTTCAAAACAACTCTTATTCTTCGTAAATTAAGACGCATTAAAAATTAAAATGTTCCCGCAAAAATCCAAATTTTCAAAAAAATGAAAGGGAATAATCAAAACTCCCTTTCATTATATGCGGAAATACTATTTTTTTGTTATTATTTTCGGTTTTGCGGTGCCGTTTACGCAATCTTTGGTAATAATCACCGTATCGGCATCTTTTCTTGAGGGTATCTCGTACATTATTCCGAGCATAACTTCTTCCATTATAGAACGAAGGCCTCTCGCACCTGTATTTCTTTCGAGAGCCTTTTCGGCGATTGCTTCATACGCGTCATTTTCAAATTCGAGTTTGACTCCGTCAAGCTCAAACAGCTTCACATACTGTTTAATAAGCGAATTCTTCGGCTCGCAGATAATTCTTATAAGTGCGTTTTTATCAAGATCGGAAAGCGGAACTATTATCGGAATTCTGCCGACAAGTTCTGGAATGAGTCCGAATTTTACAATATCATGCGAATTTACGTCCTTATAAATTCCGTCTTCTTTTTTCTCGTTCTTTTTCTTGATTTCGCTTGAAAAACCTATCGACTGATTTCCGCGGCGTTTCTCGATAATTTTATCAAGCCCGTCGAACGCACCGCCGCAAATAAACAGAATATTCTCTGTGTTTATCTGAATAAAATCCTGATTCGGGTGCTTTCTTCCTCCTTGCGGAGGTACATTTGCAACAGTTCCTTCAAGGATTTTCAGAAGTGCCTGCTGTACGCCTTCACCCGAAACATCTCTTGTTATGGAACGGTTTTCGCTTTTTCTTGATATTTTATCAATTTCGTCGATATAAATAATTCCTTTTTCGGCAAGTTCGATATTAAAATCCGCCGCCTGAATAAGTCTGAGAAGTATATTTTCAACGTCCTCACCGACATAACCCGCTTCCGTAAGCGTTGTGGCGTCGGCTATTGCAAACGGAACTTTAAGTGTCTTTGCGAGTGTCTGGGCAAGGTATGTTTTTCCGACACCCGTAGGACCTATCAAAAGCACGTTGCTTTTTTGAAGTTCGACGGTATCGTCATCATTCCGATCTTTTTTCGCTTTGTTGTCTTCGCGGTTTAGTATTCTTTTGTAGTGGTTGTAAACCGCAACCGAAAGAGCAACCTTGGCTTCGTCCTGTCCTATGACATATTTGTCAAGTTCGTCTTTGATCTGTTTCGGACGGGGAAGATTGTCAAAGGAAAGTGCGTCAAAATCATTATCTGTTTCATGTTTTGTGTTATCTGCAATAAGCTCGCTGCAAGCTTCAACGCAATAATCACAAATATAAATCCCCTCGGGTGACGGGATTAGAAAATTGACTTGATTTTCGTCTCTTCCGCAAAACGCGCAGAATCTTTTCGGTTTAGAATTGTTGTTAGGCATTTAAGTTGACCCTTTCAAAAATTATCCGCGCTTGGTAAACACCTTGTCAATGAGACCGTATTCCATTGCCTGCTCGGCAGTCATGAAATTGTCGCGCTCCGTATCGCGCTCTATTATTTCAAGAGGCTTTCCCGTATTCTTGGCAAGAATATCATTAAGTCTCGCCTTTGTGCGAAGGAGGTGATCTGTGTGGATTTTAATATCCGTAGCCTGCCCCTGCGCTCCGCCGAGAGGCTGATGAATCATTATTTCACTGTTCGGAAGAGCAATACGTTTGCCTTTCGTACCCGATGAAAGCAGAAATGCGCCCATACTTGCAGCCATGCCGATACATATCGTGGAAACGTCGCACTTTATGAAATTCATGGTATCGTATATTGCCATGCCGGCAGTGACAGAGCCGCCGGGACTGTTTATATAAAGCGAGATATCCTTATCGGGATCCTGTGCTTCAAGGAAAAGAAGCTGTGCAACGACGAGTGATGCGGTGACGTCGTTTACTTCGTCCGCAAGAAAAACAATTCTGTCGTTAAGAAGTCTCGAATAGATGTCATATGCTCTTTCTCCGCGGTTGGTTTGTTCAATCACTGTTGGTACAAGTGCCATAATTTTTTCCTCCAAAAAAGTAATCGGAAGAAAACTGCCACCGATGTCGGCGGCAATTTTCTTATCATAAATTATTCCTCTGTTTTGACAGCGGTTTTTCTTGTTCTCTTGGGCTTCTCTGCGGGAGCTTCTTCCGCCTTATCGTCAGCCTCGCCCTTTTTTGCCGTTTTCTTTGCGGACTTCTGGGCAGCGGGCTTTTCTTCGGGAGCTTTTTCCGTTATAACAGCTTTCTCCTTTACAAGATCCATTGCCTTCTTGACCTTCATATCCATTGCTATGGAATCTTCGTCGATGCTTGACTTGACCTGATCCACGGGAACATTGTATGCTTTTGCGATACCCTCATATTCGCCGTTTATATCCTCATCGGTTGCGACAACGCCTTCAAGTTCAGCGATTTTTTCAAGCGCAAGGCGGAGCTTAACCTGTTTCTCTGCCTGCGGGCGGAGCTGTGTTTTGAGGTCATCAAGCTTCATACCTGTGTATTTAAGATACGTCGAAAGGTCAAGACCCTGCATTCTGAGTCTCGAATCATAGTCACGGACAAAGTTTTCGGTTTCAGCCTCGAACATACATTCGGGGATATCGGCTTCGAGTCTTTCAATAAGAGCGGCAACGAGCTGTTCTTCAACCTCTGCGTCGGCAGTTCTTGCGTGTCTCTCTTCGATTTTTGCCTTTATATCATTTTTATATTCAGCAAATGTATCAAATTCGGAAACATCCTTTGCAAACTCATCGTCAAGCGCGGGGAGTTCCTCTTTTTCGAGCTTGTTGAGAACGCACTTGAATACGGCGTCCTTATCCGCAAGATCCTTCGCGTGGTAATCTGCAGGGAATTTGACGTTTACGTCGAACGCGTCGCCTACATTCTTACCTATGATCTGATCTTCAAATCCGGGAATAAACTGACCCGAACCGAGGACAAGTCTGTGCCCCTCCGCTTTTCCGCCGTCAAACTGCTTTCCGTCAACATAACCGTCGAAGTCGATAACGGCAGTATCTCCGTTTTCGGCCGCACGATCGGTGATTTCCGTTTCTCTTGCGTTTCTTTCGCGAACGGTCTTGATTTCGCGGTCAACTTCTTCGTCCGTTACGGGAGCAACGGTCTTTGTTGCTTCAATTCCGAAATAATCCTTTATATTTACATCAGGCTTTACATAAACTATCGCTTTGAGAACGAGTCCGTTATCATCTGCCGAAACAATATCGAATTCGGGCTGACCCACAACGTCAAGCTCGGATTCCTTTACTGCCTCGGGGTAAGCCGTGGGAATAAGGCTGTTTATAGCATCTTCATAAAACACGCCCGTACCGTACATTTTTTCTATAACGGACTTGGGAGCCTTTCCTTTGCGGAAGCCGGGAATATTGATGTTCTTTACGCTTTTATGATAAGCCTTGTCAATTGCGGCATCGAAAGCGGCTTTGTCTATCGAGAATTCAATCTCATATTTATTTTTCTCGATAAGTTCCTTTTTTGTTAAACTCATTTTTTCCTCCAATGAAAACAAATATAATTGTTTTTATTCATACTTATTTATTTTATCTGTTTTAAGTCAAAAAGTCAATAGTTTTTTTGAAATTTATTGATGTAAAACCAATAATTTTCACTCCTCGTCGGGGAAAACGGGCATCGGAGCGAATTTAAGATAGTCCGCCGCAGTGAGTGTAAAGGAAATTCCATCGTATTCAAACGTTCTTTTAACATTGTAAACTCCGTGAATGTGTCCGAAGTAGCAGTGCTTTATGTTGTATTTTTTCAGAACATCCAAAATCGGATCGCAGACAAGTCCGCTCCATACAGGAGGGAAGTGTAGAAACACCAAAACAGGAAGTTTTATGTTTCTTTGAAGTTCTTCCGCAGCTTTGAGACTTATTTCCAATCTCGCGGATTCTCTTCGAACGATTTTCTCAAAATCGGTTTCGCTTACCGTATTCTGCTGCTTTTCATCGTAAAACCAGCCTCTCGTTCCGCAAACGATGCAATCATCAAGTCTGTAAGCGTTGTTGTGGAGTAAACGAATTGTTTTAATTCCGTTATCGGCAAAAATTTTTTCGATTTTTCCGGCAGTCGACCACCAAAAGTCGTGATTTCCTTTTCCTATTATCTTTTTTCCCGGCAGTTTGTCGAGAAATTTCAGATCATCGAGAGCTTCTTCGAGCTTTAATGCCCAAGAAATATCGCCGGGAACCACCACGGTATCATCGTCGTTCACGACGGCTTCCCAATTTCTCTTTATTCTTTCAGTGTAATTCGCCCATGATGGCCCGAAAACTTCCATTGATTTGTCTGTCCCTTCGGAAAGGGACAGGTGAAGGTCTGCCATAACATAAAGAGACATACAAACTCCTTTTGAATAAAATCATTTTTGTGCGGTTAAAATATAATCGCTCAAACAGAGCAAATACACTTTGCCGCAGAAGCGGCAGAACGGAGATAATTATGGAAAACAAGGGTTGTGAATGCAAGCATATCAAGGGAATAAGCTGTGACGTGTGCAACTGCACATACAATGCGGAAGGCTGCTATTGCACAGCTGACAAAATCGCCGTAGGTCCTTCGTATGCAACATCTTCGACCGACACTGCTTGTGCAACGTTCAAGAAAAAGGACTGAAAAATTCGCTGTTGCCGCCCCTTTGGGAGCGGCAACTTTTTATTTTGCAAAATCAAAAACCTCTTTAAGCATTTCTGACGGTTCTATAATTTTTTCGAATCTGATTTTTCTTTTAGCGAGATCTTTAAGCGGGTATGCAATTTCCGTTCCCGAAAACTCACTCAGTTCATCGATTGCGGCAAGCGGATCGGCTGGCTTCTGTTTGCCGAGCGAGCTGTAAACAGAAGCCGCAAACTTATACGGACTTGCAGTCGAATCGACAACTGTTACGGTTTTATCTCCGCTCCCCGAAACATATCTTTCTGCCGCGGAAATACCGACGGCAGTATGTGTGTCGGCAAGATAACCGTACTTTTCGAAGCAGGTTCTTATCGTTTCGGAGGTCATTTTTTCATCGGTGCAGTAACCGACAAAAAGCTCGTCAATCTTGCTCTTGACAGTATCTGACACAGTGTATTTTCCCGTTTCGGAAAGCGAGGTCATATATTTTCTTGTTTCTTCGGCACCTGCGCAGAAATAGAGAAGTCTTTCAAGATTGCTCGAAATAAGTATGTCCATTGACGGCGACATCGTGAGGTGAAATTCGCGGTTTCTGTCGTATGTACCAGTTTCAAGAAAGTCTGTGAGGACATTGTTCATATTTGAAGCGCATATGAGCTTTCCTATCGGAAGTCCCATTTGTTTTGCAATGTATGCGGCAAAAATGTTTCCGAAATTACCAGTCGGAACGCAGAAGTTTACGTTATCTCCGTTATGAATTTTTCCCGATGAAACAAGATCGCAATACGCCGAAACATAGTAAACTGCCTGCGGTACAAGGCGTCCCCAGTTTATCGAATTTGCGCTCGAAAGGAAGAATCCTTTTCTGTCGAGTTCCTCAGCACAGCTCTTATCGCCGAATATCTTTTTTACGTTGCTCTGTGCATCGTCAAAATTGCCTTTTATAGCAAGAACATTCACGTTTGAACCTTCCTGCGTTGCCATTTGAAGTTTCTGAACGCGACTTACACCGCCCGTCGGATAAAAGACCATTATCTTGACTCTGTCGATATCCTTATATCCTTCAAGAGCCGCTTTTCCCGTATCTCCCGATGTCGCAACAAGGATAAGAGCCGTTCTTTTTTCTCCCGTTTTAACAAGTGCGCGGGAAAGAAGTCTCGGCATAATTTGAAGTGCCATATCCTTGAATGCCGCGGTCGGACCGTGCCAGAGTTCAAGCGAATATATGTTGTCGTGAATATTTTTGAGCGGCGCCGCACCTCCTACAAAAGATGTGTCGGAATAGGCGTTTTTGCAATCCGCGAGAAGCTCGTCATATGTATAATCGGTAAGGAAACGTGACAGTATATCGGCAGCTCTTTCGGCATATGAAAGGGAAGATAGAGCCAAAATATCGTCCTTCGTAAGAACGGGTATTTCATCGGGGACAAAAAGTCCGCCGTCGTCGGCAAGTCCTTGCTTTATCGCCTGTGCAGACGTAACTTTTTTGTTTTCGCTGTCTCTTGTGCTTTGGTAGTTCATTTTATAATCCTCTTGCTAAAATATTTTTTCGAGAAACCGTTTGCGTTTTCCCACGTTATTCTGTCGGCAATCTCTTTGCCAAATTCTTTTTCTATAAAATCATAAATATTTGGCATAGACGCAATCCCATCTATTCCGTCAGGCATAGGAGCGCCGTCCATATCGGCTCCTATGCAGAGAATCATCTCTCCGCCGAGTGAAAGATAATAATCAATATGACGAAGAACGTCCTCAGTACCGCAATTCGGGCTGTCGGTAAGGTGATACCTGCAAAAACTGATCCCCACTATGCCGCCCGACTCTTTAATGCGTTCAAATTGATCGGTTCTCAGATTTCGAGGGTGCGAATATATGCCGTAGGCACATGAATGCGTCGCGATTACGGGATTTCCATGTCTTTCCGAAATATCTGCGATTTCGGACGCCGTTTTTAACGATGAATGTGATATATCGAGTATTATTCCGAGCTTTGAGGCTGTGTTCATCGCTTCTTTTCCAAAATCGGTAAGTCCCGCCTCTGCGTCAAACGCTCCGCCGATACAGCTTTCGCCGCCCCATACAGGCGTTATGACGGCAACGCCGTCGCTATACAGCTTTTCAACGCGTTCAATATTTCCGTGCAATATTCTTGCGTCTTCAACCGAGATGGGAAAGTCACAGATGCCGTTCAATTCGAGTTCGTGATTCAGATTTCCGAGAATAAGGTTATATTCTTTGAAGCACTCTTCGTCATTCTTTTTACAGTCGCTCCATATTGCCATTATCTGGCGGTATTTTTCTATTTTACTCGCACCCGAAAGCGAAACCATAAGATCGTTTTTGTCAAGGTGCATTCGTCTTTTGCGCATTTCATACGCGGTATCGCAGTGCAGGTCAAACAGCTTCATCTTGCCTCCTGACGCCCGAAGGCGCACCGTATATAATTGAGCCTTGCTAGCCGACCGTTTTCATCGAGATATATTTCAACCACGTCCATGCGCGGCTGTTTTGTCTTTTTCGTCTTTTTGATAAAATCAAGTGCGGCACTTACAAGTCTCTCACGTTTTCTTGCGTCGACTGCCGATTTTGCACTTCCGTATTTAAGGAGAGCAGGGGATTCGGTTCTTGTTTTCACTTCGGCAAAGGCAATACTGTCATTGTCCTCGGCGATTATGTCGATTTCGTTATGACCGCTTCTGTAATTTCTGCAAATCACCGTGTAACCGTTAGCCTCGTAAAACTCCGCCGCAATATTCTCACCTATTCTGCCGTTTTCATTGCTTATCGTCATTTTCTTTACCGAGAAAGCGAATAAATTTTTTTCTGTGTATCGGCGAAGCTCCGTATTCATACAATGCCGCAATGTGATCTTTTGTTCCGTATCCTTTGTTTTTTGCGATTTTGTACATTGGATATTCTTTATCGAGTTCGAGGCAAAGCCTGTCTCTTGAAACCTTTGCAAGCACCGATGCCGCGGCAATGCTCATAGAGAGCGAATCGCCCTTTATGACGGCGGCACTGTCGATCTGAAATTCTTTATTGATATTACCGTCAATAAGCGCAAAATCAGCCTTTACGGAAAGTCCGTCTATCGCACGTCTCATGGCGAGAAGATCGGCTTCAAGTATATTCATCTCGTCGATTTCCTCAACAGAGGCGGAAGCAACGCAATACGCCACAGCATCACGGCAAATAATATCAAAAAGAACTTCTCTTTTTTTCTCTGTCAGCTTTTTAGAATCGTTAAGTCCCTCGATAACAAGACCGTCGGGAAGAATACAAGCGGCGGCAAAAACGGGACCGCAAAGCGGACCTCTGCCGGCTTCGTCAACACCGCAGATATTTTTATATCCTCTGTCTCTGTATTCGTTTTCTATTTTATAATCAGGCATTATTCACCTCTGCACGTCGGCGTCGGTTTTGACCCTGTCGAGCGTTATTCTTCCGATTTTGCCGCTTCTGAACTCGTCAAGAAGCATATTTGCCGTGCGTTCTTCGTTTATTTCACCGCCCGATACGAGAAAACCGCGTTTTTTTCCTATAAGTCTGAACAAATCATAATCGGAAAATTCTCCGTCGTCGCACAGATTTTCTTCAAGTTTATATCTTTCGCACAAAAGAGCAGGGTACATATTGCGAAGTCTTGAAACAAGTGCGAGAGCGACTGCTTCGATTTCCACGACCGTATCTTTTATCGCACCTGTGATCGCGAGGTTTTCACCGACGGTTCTTTCGTCGAATTTAGGCCAAAGTACGCCCGGCATATCGAGAAGATCTATCCCGATCGACGTCGAAACCCATTGTTTATCAAGCGTAACTCCCGGACGATTTTCGACTTTCGTTTTTTTTGCGCCGCTCAATCTGTTTATAAACGACGATTTCCCGACATTCGGTATTCCGACGACCATTGCTTTGAGCTTTCTGCCCGTCATTCCTTTTTCTTCGTATCTTTTCAGCTTGTCCGAAAGTAATCTTTTTATTTCGGGCACTATTTTATTTATACCCTCGCCGCTTATGCAGTCTGTCGCTATGCAAATCCTGTTTTCGGACGTGTATTTGGCATTAAATGCGGCTGTCTTTTCGGAATCGGCGAGAGACGCTTTGTTCAGAAGCGTTATCATAGGCTTTCCCGCTGTGATTTTCATTATTTCGGGGTTATGCGAGCTATACGGTATTCGCGCATCTACGATCTCTATTACAGCGTCGACCTGTTTAAGATTTTCGCTTATAAGACGGCGCGTTTTCGCCATATGCCCGGGAAACCACTGAATTATCTGAGACGGCATCAGCCAAGCCCTCCGAACTTATCAATAGGCAGAAAACGGAAAATTGCCTTTCCGAGAATACGCCTTTTATCTACCGTTCCGATAAGGAACGAACGGCTGTCCGTGGAATGATTTCTGTTATCGCCGAGAACGAATATTTCGCCTTCGGGAACGGTAAGAGGGAAGTCGTAATCGGATCCGAGAACAGTATATCCCGTGTCGAGATAGCGATATTTCGATTCGTCAAGCACATGCGTACTGCCGTCTGTATCTGTAATCGTTATCGTCCATGTGGGGAAGTCGATGTCAACCGTTTGTCCCTCTGTTGCTATTACTCTTTTGACAATAGGTTCGTTGAGATCGATAAATCTTGTACCTGTCTGATGAAAAACAACAATGTCGCCCGTTTGGGGTTCATATCCGATGTTGGAGACGACAATCATCTGCCCGTCGGCAAGTGTCTGATCCATTGATGATCCCGAAACGCGACAAAGCCTTGCCACGAAAGCATAGAAAAGCATGACAAAGCACGCGGCAAAAACAAGTATTTCCATTACGTCAAATATCGACGAGGCAAGAGATTCTTTCTCCGTTCCGTTTTCCGCAGTATTTGTATTCTTGTTCATAAAAACCTCATATTTCCTTTGTGAGAAGTTCCATAAGATTGTACCCGTCGGGAAGATAATTTTCCTTTTCTTTTGCCGTTTTTTCGGTAAAGCAGTCAACGCCGTCGTACTCTTTTGCAGAGTTAAAAATCATAAACGGAACGGGATCGATGGTATGCGTACGAAGCACGAGAGGGGTAGGGTGGTCGGGCAAAACCATGATTTTATAGTCATCACCGCAGTTTTCGAGATATTCGGAAACCGGTTTGAGAATTCTCTCCGAAATTTTTTCCACCGAAATAACTTTGTTTTCGATTTCCGCTCTGTGTCCGCATTCGTCCGGAGCTTCGACGTGAACGTATACGAGTTCTTTTCCGCGACTAAATGCGTCGATGGCGGCTGCGGCTTTCCCGTCGTAATTTGTGTGAACGTTGCCTGTTGCGCCTTCAACGTCGATAGATTCCATTCCCGCGCAAAGACCTATTCCTTTTATGAGGTCAACGGCTGAAATGACTGCGGCATCAAGTCCCCATTTTTCTTTGAAAGAGGGAAGTTGGGGCTTCTTTCCGGGACTCCAGAGCCATGCGGAGTTCGCGGGTTTGAGACCTCTTCTGCGTCTTTCTTCGTTTACGGGGTGATGATTAAGAATTTCAAAGCTGTCGCGCATTATACGGTAAAATTCTTCGCCGCCGTTTTCTGCTTTCGGCAGGTATTCGCCGATTCTTTTTCCGAGAATATCGTGCGGACGTGTAAAATCATATTTATCGTCGCCGTTCTTTATTATGAGACAATGACGGTAGCTTATGCCCGTGTAGAATTTTCTCGTGTCGTTTCCGAGTTTTTCGTCAAGAGCTTTTATGAGTTTGTCGGC
>CAKRPQ010000031.1 GCA_934385225.1 uncultured Eubacteriales bacterium | reverse complement strand
CAACTGAGCTATGCCTCCGTGACTGTATGATTATATCACGGATCGCCTCATTTGTCAAGTGCAAAATCAAAAAAACTGCTTTTATTTTTTGAGAAAAAGGAAATTTGTCGATAATTTTTGTTAAAAATTTGAAAATAGGTCTTGATTTTTCTCGCGCGTCGTTATATAATATTATAAAGTAAGCGCAGATGTAGCTCAATGGCAGAGTGCCCGCTTCCCAAGCCGGCTACGCGGGTTCGATTCCCGTCATCTGCTCCACTTTTGCCCCGAAAGCGCATGCTTTCGGGGCGTTTTATAACATAAATTTTCCGTTTATCAACACCGAAAATTCACATTCGACTGATATAATCAATAAAAAAACAAAAGGAGGTCTTAAAGTGCGCTTGCAGGAATCGGGAGAGATGTATCTTGAAACGATCTACATTCTCGAAGGAAAAAGGGGGACAGTCAGAGCGATTGACGTCGGCGACTATATGGGGTACTCAAAGCCGAGCGTGAGCCGCGCTATGGGACTTCTCAAAAAAGGCGGATACATAGAGGTCGCGCATGACGGCGCAATTACGCTCACGGACGCAGGATTTGAAATAGCGTCCAAAATATACGAAAGGCACACGCTTATAAGCAGTTTTCTGACAAAGCTGGGCGTAAATGCGGACACGGCGGCGGACGACGCCTGCAAAATCGAACACGACATCAGCGACGAATCGTTTGAAGCGATAAAAAAACACGTTACGGAACATATGGGCGGGAACTAATCCCGCCCTATTTCTTTTATGAGTAAAAGTCGTGACATCCTATCGTCATTACATAATCGCGGTTGTTCGGAACCCAGAAGTTCGTCGATGCCGCTTCATTCAGAAAGTAAATAATACTGTCCGAGAGCGAATAGCCTTCAAGACATATCTTTGCGGCTATAACGCTCATCGGCGCGGGATCGTCATAGACAGTTCCGTTCGAAACGGGAGTGAACTGCACTCCGAATTTTTTGTCGAATATAACATCGTAAACGGTGTCGGGAAATTCGCTGCTCCTCATTCTGTTAAGCACGACGTTACCGACAGCGATCTGTCCTTCGAGGCTTTCGCCGCGGCTCTCGGCGGAAATTATGCGTGAGAGCCAGTAGAGAACGTCATCGTCGTAAACGTCGGAGGCTTTTTCGGCACGTCCGCCGCCCGTCGTCATATTGACGTATCCGAGCCTTGCATCATCGGTACTCTTCCACTCGACGGACGCTCCGTATGCCGCCGCGATAACGCGGACGGGAACATACAGCACTCCAAAGCGGAGAAATATTCCGCGCGGGCAGTAGAAAGCTCTGTCATTGACAAGCATATACCTGTCTCCGTCGCCGGCTGAAATTTCAAGTCCGACACTTCGTACACTTGCCGAACGCGTCTCCGCGTTCCATTCGATCTCGCAGTCGCCCATAAGATTGCAAAAAGCGCGGAGCGGTACATATGTCACGCCGTCACAGAGAAGTGCGCCCGCACCGTCCGTGAGTACGGGCTCGCCGTCGGCAACAACAGATGTGGCGATCACATTCATATCCTCGGCGGCAGCGCCGACAGCGAATGCGAATATGACCGAGACGGAAAGCAATATCAGAAACATAACCGCCGCCTTCAAAATAGGGTTCTTCATAAAAATCGTCCTTTCGTTTTAAGTATTGGCTTTTTTCACCGTAGTCATTCCCACTGCTGCATCGCCGTGTATATTTTACTATACTCTTCCCGATATGGCAAGGAACAATATTTACCACGGCTCGTTTATTCCATTATTTGCCTGTAAAACGGGGGTTTTATTCATAAAATATTCCGCTTTTTTTATAAAATTCCCTCTTTTTACGGATTATATATTGACATTCCGATTGAAATCGTATAATATTATTGATGTAAAACAAATGCGATAAAACGTTTGCAAAACAGAATGGGAGGAAACTCAAAATGGCAGAAGCAGCAGGACTTAATGCATTTATGGAAAATCATGAAGAAAAAACCGTCCGCTCGGACAGAAAACTCCGTATAGGTATTATCGGAACGGGTGGAATTGCACACAATCATATGAAAGCGTATCTGAACCAGCCCGACGTAGAGGTCGTGGCGGGTTGCGATATAGTTCCCGGAAAGGCGGCGGCTTTCTTTAAGGAATTCGGTGTTGAAAACGCTAAAACGGACTACAAAAATCACTCGGAAATGCTCGCGGACAAATCTCTCGCACTTGACGGAGTAAGTATCTGCACATACAACCGTCAGCACGCATGCTGTGCGATAGAAGCACTCGAAGCGGGACTTAACGTCATTCTCGAAAAACCGTTCACGGTAACGCTCGACGAGGCAATCGAAGTTATGAAAGCGGAGAAAAAGAGCGGAAAGATACTTTCGATCGGTTTCCAGCCCCGTTTTGACGACAATATGGCAATGATAAAGAAGATCGTTCAGTCGGGCGAACTCGGCGAAATCTACTACATACAGACGGGCGGCGGCAGACGCAGGGGCATTCCCGTAAGCAAAGTAAAGACAACTTTCATTGAGGACGAAACGGCGGGTATCGGCGCACTCGGCGACATCGGCTGCTATTCGCTCGACATGGTCATGCGCGCGATAGGATACCCTATGCCGCTCACGGTTTCGGGCACAAAATCAGCATACTTCGGCAAAGATCCGAACTACTGCACATATGTAAAAGAGGGTGCTCCCGAAATCTCGGAAAAATTCGGCGTCGATGATTTTGCATCGGCATACATTCGCCTCGAAGGCGGTAAATACGGTGTAAAGGACGGTATAATTCTCGACTTCCGTATTGCATGGGCGATGAATATAAACACACCCGGCGACACAATTATCCTCGGAACAAAGGGCGGTCTCAGAATCCCCTCCACAGACTGCTGGAACGGCTCTGTCGGCGGTCCTATGACGATCTACCACGAAATCGCGGGCGAGCAGGTTGAAACGACAGTCCCGCTCTGCGGTCGCTGCGACCTCTGGAACGGCAAGATACGCTCGTTCCTCGACGCGATAATCACGGGAAGCAAGTCCCCGATACCTTCTTCCGAAATAATTATAAATCAGGCAATTATCGACGGCATTGCAAGATCCTCCGACGAGGGCAAGGAAGTCGAAATTCACATTCCGACAGTTTGAATACATTTTACGGAAGGTGCCGCTTTTGCGGCACCCTTTTTTATGCTGTTCGTCTTGACAAACGGAGATATTTGTGTTACACTTATAAAAAACGATAAGGATATATAATAATTATGAACAAAAGAAAATCGGCGCTTGTCGCCTCGCTTTTTTCGATTCTCGTTATATTCGGAATTATTCTTTCGCTCGGCGTGAATGTTTTTGGTAAACGGGAGGGTGAAGATCAGCTCACCGCTCTGAAATCGCTGTCTCTCGTCGACGTCTCGATAGATGCGGACAGCAAAGTTTCGCGCATGAATGCGCTTTACTCTCTGCTCTCTGTCATGGGGCTTTCGGAAGAAGCCCGGACATACACGGGCGATTGCCCTTTTTATGATGTCCTTGACAATCGAATCGGCTACGCCTATGAAAAAGGATTGGTTATCGGCGGCGGGTTCGACCGTTTTATGCCATACGAAAGCATGCAGACCGACGATATGCTTCTTATGTGCCTCCGCGCGATCGGATACAGCATTACGTCGATTACGATTACAGCAAACGATATTCACAGAGAAGCCGAAAATACGGGCATATACGCCTATGACGACAGCGACGATCTGCTCTTTTACATGAACGGCGCACAGCTCGGCGAAATTCTCTGGAATATGCTCGGTGTAACTATGCCCGAAAGCAATGTAACATTTGCCGAAAATCTTATATCGCTCGGTATTATCACCGCGGACGACTACGAAAGCGCGGTAAAGAACGTACAGTATGCATTCGGCAAGAAGAATCGTGCCGTAACGGACGCCGTAACGGAGGAAACAGAGACAGAGACAACGGGACGCGAGACAGAACCGCCGAAACCGGACGATCCGTGGGGTCCGATATGGCGTCCGTAAGAAGATTTGAAAGGGTATGGCAGAAAAGTGAACGAAGCTGAACTTGACATAATTATAAAAAAATGCGCCGAGGAGGGACAGCTCCACGCGTACGACATACCGTCGCTTGACCTTTACCTTGATCAGATACTGACACTTTTTTCCGCACATCTCGGCGAAAAGGGACAGGCAGGTCTGACCAAAACTATGATAAACAATTACAGCAAGGACGGTCTTATAAAACCTGTCAAGGGCAAAAAATATTCAAAAGAACACATTTTGCAGATGATGCTTATATATTATCTGAAAGGCGTTCTTTCGATAGGGGATATCAAGCGGCTTTTTGACGGCATTTATTCTGACGGAACGTTCGGTGAGAACGAGCTGACCGACTGCTACGAAAGATTTCTGAAAGTACGCACGGAAAACGGTAAAATATGCCGCGATATTTCCAAAAAGATAGCCGAAAAACAGGGGCTTGACATTGAAAACGACTATGATTTATTCGTTCTCGGTCTGTCGCTCGCGTCGGTGTCCGAGATGCTTAAAAACATCTTCCTCGAAATGATAAACGCAAAATACCCAACGCCGCTTCCGCAAAAAAACGCCGAAGCCGAGAAAGAAAAAAAGGCAAAAAAGAAATCCGCGGATAAGACAGATAAAGAAAAAGCGGAAAAAGAGACAAAAACAAAGGCGGAAGAGAATACGGGAAATGAAGAATAAATAAAAAATCCTAATTAAATAAGGAGCTTACTTATTCGGTAAACTCCTTTTTTTATTTAATTTATTCACTTTATAAATCTAATCTGCAAGTTCAGTTTTATACGGTACTTTCCGTTCTCCTTGTATATTAAACCGAATTCGTGACGCGACGTGCTTGCAGTCTCGAATTTTGTATTGTTTATCAAATATGTTTCAAATTCGTTTCTGTTAAAAAGATGATAACACAAAACCTCACCGTCTTCACGGACTATAATATATCCGCCCGTTGCATCGGCTGTACCGTCCCAAACTCTTGACGGAAGCATACCGAGAGCACATTCGGCAAGAAATTTTTTGAATTTATATTCGTAAAACGGATGCCCTTTTGATAAATCATATCCGATAGGATTATATATGTTCACCGATTCGAGAGAATTTTTCACCGTATTGATTCCGGATGAATAATACTCTTTAAGCATATAAGCACAGATTTCAGGAAGATCGCCGTCAATCAGCCGTAAATTGCTCTCAAAAATACCATTTTCCATCGAATGATATTTTATATCGCAATTATGGGCTTTAAGAACATCAAATTTGTCTTTGAACTTTTTTGAGCAGGTATTAAAATCACCCATTATTTCGTCGTTCATATCGCCTGACACTTCAAAAACAAAATTTGTTGTTTTCCCCGCGTTAACAAGGGTTGACGGACTACCTAACCTCGACTTAATACTGAACCCTTGAACGGTTTCGTAGCCTGTATTTATATCATGGATTTTTATCCGAATGTCTGCTTTATCGGCAGATTTCGCTTTAAGCACACCGATATTTAGAGTGTCCAAAAAGTTTTCGGTATCAGGCAGCTCAAAAGATGCCTTTGTCGCATCGACTATTTCTTTATAAAGTGTGTCTGCCGCCAGCCTGAATTCGCCGCAAGATAATGTAAGCAATATCGTATCGTCAGCTGTTCTAACAACAGAAATCGTATCATCATCTCGGTTAATTCTGAACTCAATCGTTCCAAACGATTCGTTACGTATAATATTGATAATGTTGTAAAACATATCGTCTTTTTTATTCAACTCGGCATCTGCCGCATACAGTTTCTTTATTTCGAGCAAACGAAGAAAAACATATATTTCACTCCATTCGCCTTTATTGCCAGACAATTTCGGCATATCAAGCACCTCCTTAATTTTTTTTGCGATTGCCTCAATAACATTTACAGTCACACTGTTTCCAAATTGTTTGTACATATGAACATCGGCAAGCGGAAGATTAAAAGTGTCGGGGAACCCTTGTAGACGAGCCCACTCCCTCGGAGTCATTTTTCGGATTCCCTCTTTGTTGATTTTCCCCTTTATGTGTGTTGTCGGCGTCAAATTTTCTTGACGCTTGTCTATAAGCAAATTACGTTCTCTGCCCATCCCACCGCATACAATGGCACCTGCAATACCGTTAAGATCTCGGATTTCATAACCGAAACCGTTTCCCTTTGCTTCGTGACGCGCCTTATGCCTTCTCAATGTTTCAACATAAACATCGCTCAAATAATATTTTGCGGGTACCGGCTTTTCCTCAATAATATCTTTAATACGTTTGGTATTATCAGTGGCTTTCGGAAATTCGAATTTTTCCGGAGCAATATCGTTTCTGAAAGCTACAACGTATATTCTCTCTCTGTTTTGCGGCACACCGAAATCTTTGCTGTTCAAAACCTCGCTGAAAACTTTATAACCCAAATCTTCGAAAGTTTTTTGTATTATTCCGAACGTTCTGCCTTTATCATGTATTTTAAGCCCTTTAACATTTTCACAAAAAATAACCTTTGGTTTATGAAACTCGCAAATTCTTGCAACGTCAAGAAATAATGTTCCCCGACAAAGACCTTTATAGTTGTCGTTAAATCCCTGTCTTTTCCCCGCAAGGCTGAATGCCTGACACGGAAAACCCGAAAGGCAAATATCAAACTGCGGAATATCGTATTCATTGATTTTTGTTATGTCTCCCGCAATTTCGAAATCATCCCCAAAATTAGCCTCATACGTTTTTTTTGCATATTCATCCCATTCGCTTACAAAAACCGTATCGATTTCATCGCCGAAAGCGCGTTCGAACCCGAGACGGATGCCACCGATTCCGGCAAACAAATCTATGGATTTATACTTGGTCATTTTTACCTTTTACCGTCCTCTCAATTTTATCGGCACACGCCTGTAAATCCTTTTTTATATCATTGCCCCAAAATCTTAGTACCGTCCACCCCGAATTTTCCAGCGTTTCATTAACTTCCTTGTCACGGGAAATATTTTTTTCGATTTTAGGAATCCAAAAATCCCGATTGGTTTTAATTTCTTTTTTCTTATTATCCCAATCGTACCCGTGCCAAAATTCGCTGTCACAAAACACAGCTGTCTTTTTGCTCATAAAAACTATATCCGGCTTTCCGAATACCTCTTTCGAGTTCTTCCTATATCGCAACCCTCTCGACCAAAGTTCTTTTCTAAGCATTACTTCAATTTTCGTATTTTTGGATTTGACTTGTCGCATATTATATGATATTTGTTCCTTGGTTTTATGCAAAACAATCACCTCCGATAAAGATCTGTATCGTTTATAATTTTGGAAAATCCGCACCGTTTTTTTATTTTGCAAACTGGCTGTTATACAGGTTCGCGTAGAAGCCTCCTCTTGCGAGAAGCTCTTCGTGGTTGCCCGTTTCGATAATACTGCCGTCCTTCATCACGAGAATTATATCCGCCTCGCGTATCGTCGAAAGTCTGTGCGCGACAATAAAACTCGTTCTGCCCTTCATCATTGTCGCAAACGCCTTCTGAATACGCATTTCCGTGCGTGTATCTATTGACGACGTAGCCTCGTCGAGTATCAGCATCGGCGGCAGACAAAGCATAACGCGTGCAATGCAGAGAAGCTGTTTTTGTCCCTGCGAAATTCCGCCGTCGTCGCTTATGACTGTATCGTATCCGTTAGGCAGTCTCTTTATAAAGCTATGCGCGTGCGCGGCTTTTGCGGCTTCGACGACTTCCTCGTCCGTGGCGTCGGGACGACCCATTTTTATATTATCGCGAACCGTTCCCGTTTTGAGCCATGTTTCCTGCAACACCATGCCGTAATTGCGGCGAAGCGAAGCGCGTTTTATATCGCGCAAGTCACACCCGTCAACCCTTATAGAGCCGCTTTTTACATCATAAAAGCGCATAAGCAGATTTATTACGGTAGTCTTGCCGCAGCCGGTGGGACCGACGATGGCAACACGCTGTCCCTGCTTTACCGAGAGGTTGAAATCGCGTATAAGCGGTCTTTCGGGAACATACGAAAACTCAACGTCCGTAAGCGAAACGTCACCGCGTGCCGTTCCGATGTCGATCGAATCCGCTTTGTCGGGGACTTCGGGAGTTTCGGCAATGAAATCGAATATTCGTCTCGCGCAGGCAAGCGCATTTTGAAGCTCGGTGACGACGCCCGAAATTTCATTGAACGGTTTCGTGTACTGGTTTGCATAGCTGAGGAAGCACGAAAGCGTTCCGACGGTCATACCCGAACCGAAAAGTCCCGTTGCAAACAGTGCGCCGAAGCACCCTACCGCCGCATACACCACACTGTTGACAAAACGCGTACCGGGATTGACGAGCGACGAGAAAAATGTAGCACTGAGTGAGCATTTTGAGAGTCTGTCATTATTTTCGTCAAAATCGGCGAGCATTTCGTCCTCGTGTGCGAACGCTTTTACGATCTTTGCTCCCGTTATCGCCTCGTCGATTATTGTCGTCTGTTCACCGCGCACCTCCGACTGCTTTCTGAACATCGAATACGTGCGTTTCGACACAAACCGTGCCATAAACAGAGAAAGAGGTGTTATGACGACGACAACGGCTGCGATCACGGGACTCAGGTAAAACATAAAGACGAGTGTTCCGAGTATTGTAAGCACGCCCGTAAAGAGCTGTGTAAAGCCGAGAAGCAGACCGTCGGCGAATGTATCTACATCGGCAATCATACGGCTGACGATATCGCCCGACGGGTGCGTATCAAGATAGGAAAGCGGCAGCTGCTGCAATTTTGCGAACGCAGCCTTTCTGACGTCCCTTATCACCTCGAACGTGATATTGTTGTTTATCGTACTGACGATCCATTGAAGAACCGCCGTTATTCCGACGCATACTCCCGCACGGTAAAGTATCGGGAGGAGCGCGGCAAAATCAACGCTTCCATTCTCGGCAATACAGTCGATCGCATCGCCGACGAGAATGGGAACATAGAGAGTGAAGAACACGCACCCTGCGGACAAAATTACCGAAAGCAACGTAAGAAACTTATACGGTGCGAGAAATTTTATCACTTCGCGCAATGTGGCGGTGCTTCCGCCCTTTTTATTCTGCGTTTTTTTCATGCTTTTGCCGCCTCCTTTCCCGTCTGCGATTCGTGAATTTCCCTGTAAACGTCGCAGGTTTCAAGCAGTTCCTCGTGCGTGCCGCAGGCGACCTGTTTTCCGTCGTCGAGAACGATTATCCTGTCCGCCGAGGCAATAGACGACGTTCTCTGCGAAACGATGAATGTCGTCGGCTTATACGGCAGATTTTTTATCGCCTTTCTCATTGCCGCATCGGTTGCAAAATCGAGCGCGGACGAGCTGTCGTCAAGGATCAATACGTCGGGACGGCGCACAAGCGCGCGCGCAACGGTAAGCCTCTGTCTCTGACCGCCCGAAAAGTTTCTGCCGCCCTGATCGACCCTCTCGTTTATTCCGTCCTTCTTTTCGGAGACGAACTGCGCCGACTGCGACGCTTCAAGTGCCTCTTCAAGCGCGTCATCGTCCGCGTTTTTATCTCCCCAGAGAAGATTATCCTTTATCGTACCTCTGAAAAGCATCGCTTTCTGCGGGACAACGCCTATGCGGCGGCGCAGTTTCTCTGTATCGACGGTATTTATGTTCTTCCCGCCGACAAGGACTTCACCCTCCGTTGCGTCATAAAAGTGTGGTATAAGATTGACGAGCGAGCTTTTTCCGGATCCCGTACCGCCTATAATTCCTATCGTTTCACCGCGTTCGGCTCTGAAATTGACGTGTTCGAGCGACGGTGCGGACGCACCCTTATATGTGAGCGAAACATCCCTCATCTCTATCGACGAGAAATCGGGAGTTTCGTTTCCGAGTTCTTTAAGCGACGAACCGACGTCAAAAACCTTTTCCATTCTGTTCTCACACGCAACTGACTTCGTCATCGTAATGATAAGGTTAGCGAACTTGACAAGCTCGATAAGTATCTGCGACATATAGTTATAGAGCGCAATGACGGCACCCTGCGTGATCGCGCCCGAATCGACCCTTAACGCGCCGACGTATATAAGTACAAGTATCGCGACGTTTATAAGAGCATATGTGAGCGGGTTCATCAATGCCGATATGCGTCCGACGAGGTTCTGCTCTCTTTTAAGACTTTCGCAGCTTGCGTCAAAGTCCTTTATCTCGGCGTCTTCGCGTCTGAAAGCACGAATAACGCGCACGCCCGCAAGGTTTTCGCGCGAGAGGAGCATTACGCCGTCAAGTCCCGACTGAACCTTTTTATAGAGCGGAATACAGATAAGCATTATACCGAAGACAACGACGGAAAGAGCGGGTATAACAGCCGCAAACGTCGTCGCAGCCTTTACGTCAATGGTAAATGCCATTATCGCCGAGCCGAAAACGATGAAAGGCGAACGCATAAAGAGGCGGAGAGTCAGGTTTATGCCCGACTGCACCTGGTTCGCGTCGCTCGTCATTCGCGTTATGAGTGTAGAGGAGCCGAGCGTATCAAGCTCTGTATGCGAAAGCGATGAAATATGCCCTATAAGTTCTCTTTTAAGCCCCGCGACGATACCGACAGACGCCTTTGCCGAAAAATACTGTGCGACAACGGTGCAGGCGAAGCCGAGAAGTCCGAGAAGAACCATAAGGAGAGCATTTTTAATGATATACGGTCTGTCGCCGTTTGCTATTCCGACGTCGATTATGCGCTTCATAACAAGAGGAACACATAGCTCAAACGACGCTTCGAGCAGTTTGAAAACGGGACCGCATATACATTCTTTTGTGTATTTTTTTGCGTGTTTCAGTAAGTGTTTCAAAGCATTTTTCCCCTCAATACGGCTTTTTCTGCTGGCGGCACCAAATCTTCATGACGAGGCGGTGCGGCAGTATCTTTGTGAGTCGGACCTGCGCGCGCACCGACGCACCGCACACGGAAACATCTTTCCCTCGCTCCATATCGCGTATGGCGCGAATGACGACCTCGTCGGCGGTGAAATATTTATTATAATAGGTAATAGTATTATCGGTAACGGCGTGATCGAAAAATTCGGTCTTTACCCACCCGGGTGAAACAGCCATAACTCTTATTCCGCGCGGGCGAAGCTCGGTTCCGAGCGCACGAGAAAAGCTGAGAACGAATGCCTTTGTCGCGCCGTAAACGTTTATATACGGAACGGGCTGAAAAGCGGAAAGCGAATCGAGCTCGTATATTTTCGAGCCTTTCTTCATATATTTAAGAGTTTCGTAGGTGACGGCGACAAGAGCCTTTACATTCAGATCTACCATATCGAGTTCGGTTTCGAGCGGAATATCCGTGAACGCTCCGAAACGACCGAAGCCGGCGGCGCATACAAGCGTATCGACATCGGGCTTTTCCGCAAGGAGCAGTTCCCTGTACTCATCTATCGACTCTTTCTTTGAAAGGTCAAGCGCTATCGGACGTATCTTTGCACGCGTCATGCCCGAAAGGCTTTCAAGGCGATCCTTTCGTCTCGCAATGACCCATATCTCGTCAAAATCGTATTTTTTATCGAGCAGGAGAACAAAACTCCTTCCCATTCCCGACGAAGCACCCGTAATTACGGCAATTTTCATAAAAATACCTCCCGAAAAAATTCACTTTATTATTGTACCTCTTTTTACGGTTTTTGTCAATCGAAAAAATTCAAAAATTATAAACAAATAAGCAGAATGTAGTTTACAAAACCACGTTATAATATAGTAAATACTTTTTCGGAAGGTGCAAAATATGGGAAACAAGAACATTAAAATTCCGCCCTATACACGGGGCGAAGAAATATTCAACATGACCTCGCACATCGTCGGCGGCGGGATAGGCGTCGCTGTGACGGCACTCTGTGTTGTATTCGCCGCGCTTCATCACAATGTATGGGGCGTTGTCGGGTGCAGCATTTACGGTGCGATGATGATAGTTCTGTACACGATGTCGAGCATATACCACGGTCTGCACGCGGAGCTTCGTGCGAAAAAGGTATTTCGCGTGATCGACCACTGCTCCGTGTATCTGCTTATCGCGGGAACATACACGCCGATCTCCCTCTGCACTATAAGAGAGCAGAACACTGCCCTCGGCTGGGTAATTTTCGGCATAATCTGGGGCATGGCTGCCCTCGGCATCACGCTGACGGCGGTAAATCTTGAAAAATTTAAAGTCTTTTCGCTCATCTGCTACATCGTGATGGGTTGGTGCGTTATTTTTACATGGAAAACGACCTCCGCGGGACTCGGCTTCGGCGGTTCGCTTTTCCTCATTCTCGGCGGTGTCGCTTACACTCTCGGCGCACTCCTCTACTGCATCGGCAAAAAGAAAAACACGAAATACATTCACTCCGTGTTTCACATTTTTGTGTGCATAGGTTCGCTTTTGCAGTTTTTCTGCATTTTCTTCTACGTAATTTAAGAAGTAATGGGCTGTTAAAAACTCTGAATGAGTTTTTTAACAGCCCAAATTTTATTTGTTTTCTTTCAGATATTCGTCGATTTTAGCCGCTGCTTCCTTGCCCGCGCCCATTGCGAGAATTACCGTTGCCGCGCCAGTTACGGCGTCTCCGCCCGCGTAAATGCCCTCTCGCGTCGTTGTAACACCGTCGCTTGTGACAAGACAGCCTTTCGGCGTGGTATCAAGCCCCGGTGTCGTCATTCTGATAAGCGGGTTTGGGCTTGTTCCGACTGCGACAATTACCGTATCAACCGTAAGATTCACCTTTTCGCCCGTTGCGACGGGACGGCGGCGTCCGCTCGCGTCAGCTTCGCCCAGCTCCATAACGTCGCATATCATTCCCGTGACAAAACCTTTCTCGTCCGTCGTTATCTCGCACGGGTTAGTAAGAGTTTTGAAGATTATCTCCTCTTCCTTTGCGTGATGTATCTCCTCGCGGCGTGCGGGCATTTCAGCCTCTCCGCGGCGATAAACGATATAAACGTTTTCCGCGCCGAGACGTTTTGCGCATCTTGCCGCGTCCATAGCGACGTTTCCTCCGCCGACAACGGCGACATTTTTCGATTTTACGATAGGCGTGTCGTACTCGTCTTTATAAGCCTTCATAAGGTTTACGCGCGTCAGATACTCGTTCGCGCTGTAAACGCCGCAACCGCTCTCGCCCTTTATGCCGAGAAATCCGGGAAGTCCCGCGCCGCTTCCGACAAACACAGCCTTATATCCCGCCTCAAACAGTTCGTCTATCGTCATAACACGTCCGATGACCATATCGAGCTTTATTTCGACGCCCATTTCGCGGAGCGACTCGATCTCGCGGTCAACTATCTTTTTCGGCAGACGAAACTCGGGGATACCGTATTGAAGCACGCCGCCCGCAGTATGGAACGCCTCGAATATCGTCACTCTGTAACCTTTCTTCGCAAGATCGCCCGCGCACGAAAGTCCCGACGGACCGGAACCGATAACGGCAACGCGCGGCATATCCTCCTTTACGGACGATTCCTGCTTTTCATCGCCCGAATGCTTCATATGGTAGTCCGCGCAGAAGCGTTCAAGGCGTCCGATACCTACACTCTCGCCCTTTATACCTCTTACGCACTTGCCCTCGCACTGATTTTCCTGCGGACATACTCTGCCGCACACCGCGGGAAGCGCGTTCGTTTCCTTAATTATCTTATATGCTTCTTCAAAATTTCCCTTTGCGACCTCGGCAATGAAATCGGGTATATGCACTCCGACGGGACAGCCGCCGACGCACGGACGGTTTTTGCATTTAAGGCATCTCGTCGCCTCTTCCATCGCCTGCTCTTCCGTGTAACCGAGCGAGACCTCTTCGAAATTCTTATTTCTGACGCACGGAAGCTGTTCTTCAATTTTAACCTTATTCGGTGACATATTCGGCATTTGCGCACACCTCACTTTACTTCTTTTTTCAGAAGGTTGCAGTTATAGTCTCTCACCGCTTCCCTCTCTTCTTCCGCATATGTGCGGTTTCTTCTGATAAGCTCGTCGAAATCGACCTCGTGACCGTCGAAATCGGGACCGTCAACACAGGCGAACTTTATCTTTCCGCCGACGGTAACGCGGCAACAGCCGCACATTCCCGTTCCGTCTATCATAATCGGGTTCATGCTGACGACAGTCTTTATTCCGTACTCCTTTGTGAGAAGACAGACAAATTTCATCATCACGGGAGGTCCTATCGCGATAACAAGATCGTATTTCGCGCCGCCTTCGATAAGTTCTTTAAGAGCGTCGGTGACAAGTCCCTTGTTTCCGTTCGAGCCGTCGTCGGTTTTGATTACGAGACGAGCAGACGCGCTCCTCATCTCGTCTTCAAGAATTATTATATCCTTCGAGCGGAAGCCCGCTATCATATCAACGTCCGCACCGTGTTCATGAAGATACTTCGCCTGCGGATACGCAATCGCGCAACCGAGACCGCCGCCGATAACGGCGACCTTTTTATATCCGTCAAGCTCGGACGGTGTACCGAGAGGACCTACGAAATCGAGAAGTTCGTCACCCTCATGAAGAGCACCGAGCTTCATCGTCGATTTTCCGACCTTTTGGAAAATGACGCTGACCGTCCCTTTTTCCGCGTCGTAGCCTGCTATCGTGAGCGGTATTCTCTCCGATTTTTCGTCAACTCTGAATATTATAAACTGCCCCGGCTTTGCTTTTTTTGCGATTTCGGGCGCATAAACGGAAATCATATCCGTAGTATCGTTAAGCGATCTTTTATATACTATCCGAAACATTGTCTACCTCCGATTTTTTGTTTTTTTATCACTTTCTTATTATACCACATTCATTTTTTTTTTGCAATATGATTTTTTGTGGAAGACAAGTGATTTTTTATGTCGGACAAATGAATTTTTACGTATTCTGTTGATTTTAGGGCGGAAATATGGTATCATGTATGTATCAAAAAACGGCTCGCCTCATATAATCGAATAAAGATTTATACGGGGACGGGTTATGACCGAAGAATACAAAGCAGAGCTTTTTTCAAGAATAGAAAAGTTAAGTCGTGAAAATGTACGGACGGCAAAAAGATATTTCCTTTTCTTTGTTTTTTGTCTTGCGTTTACGGCGGCGGGCTTTTTCGTCGGCAGACTCTCGGATGGCGGCTCTGCCGCGGAGGAGCTTACAAAAGCGCATTTCTGTTCGTTCTTTGACGGTGCGGACCTTGCGGAGAAAATTCGGGGGATCGTTTCATTTTCGCTCCCCGATATGCTCTTTATTCTCGCTGTCTCCGCTCTCGGATATGTGATGCTCCGCGGTGCGGTTCTGCTCCCACTCTCCGTTATGTCCGCACGGCTCGGCGTTTGCCTCTCTCTACTTTACGGAACGCTTGTCGAGTCTCCCGCCGTCGAAAACGGAGAAACGGCTTTTATACTCTTCGCCGCCTGCAAAATTCTCGTTCTTCTCGCGGCAAGCGCGGCGGCGGCAAAAAGCGAACGCTTCTCCTACACCTACGGCAGTCTGTTTACAAGATACCGAGCACCGTTTTTGTCCGAGGAGTCGACGGATTACATTAAATTTTCACTCTCGGCGGCAGGTACGTCCGTCGCGGTGAACGCGATATACATATTCTTCATGGCAGTTCAAAAATACAAACCCATATAAAGAGGTCAGAAATGGAAGAAAAAGAACAGAACAAAAAATTTTCATTTTTCAAAAAGAAAGAGCCGAAAGGCGTGACAAAAGAAGAAGTCGAGATAGAGGAAAACTCACCGAGAAACGTAAAACTTTTTTTTAAGCTCCTTAAAAGGAACTTTTCAAAGCTCTTAACGCTCAATCTGTTTATGCTTTTTATGGTCATACCGATAGTTATCGGCTTTTACGTTTACCTGCAAGGGCCTATGACGGTGTCAAAAACCTCCGTTCTCTCGCCCACCCTTTTCGGCGTCTCGCTCATATCCGACTCGCCCGCGGTCGCACTCATGAAGACGACACTCGGCTTCGGCACTTCGATACCGGCGGCAAATTCTCCCGTTTTCATTATAATAGGTGTTCTTGCCCTCATTCTCGCGCTTACCTGGGGCTGGCAGAACGTCGGAGCTACATATATTCTGCGCAGTATGGTGCGCGGCGAACCCGTTTTCATGTGGTCGGACTACTTTTACGCGATTAAAAAGAATATGAAGCAGGGATTTTTCGTCGGACTTCTCGATTTCGTGTTCATGTGCGTACTCGGCTTTGACATTTTCTTCTTTTCGGGAATTTCGGGGTCATTCTGGCAGGACGTTATGTACTTCTGCACAATAGGTCTTGCCGTCATCTACTGCATAATGCGATACTATCTGTATCTTATGCTTATAACGTTCGATCTTTCCACATTCAAGCTGCTTAAAAACTCGCTTATCTTCACCGCTCTCGGCGTAAAGCGAAACCTCGCGGCAAGCCTCGGCGTTGTTCTTATGGCACTCCTCAACTTTGTACTTGCCGTTCTGCTTATGCAGATAAACGTCATTGTGTTCGTCATTCTCCCGTTCGTCTATTTCCTGCCCGTATCGGCATTTATGACCGCTTACGCCGCTTACCCGAACATAAAAAAATATATGGTCGACCCGTATGTAAAGACTGCGGAGGCAGCATAAAAACCGCCGCCGCAGATCTTCTTTACTTTCCTATAAGCTCGCTCACCGTGACGAATTTGTAGCCTTTTTCGAGAAGTGCGGGAATTACCATACCGAGAGCGCGCGGCGTCGGACTGTCGTGACCGATATAATCGTGCATAAGAATTATATCTCCGCTTTTGACGTTTGTCATCACGTTTCGAAGTATCATGTCGGGCGACGGATGTTCCCAGTCTCTTGTGTCGACAGCCCAAAGAATAACGGAATAATCCATATATTTCGCGGTTCGTCTCGCATCGTCGTCGAATGCGCCTTCGGGCGGTCTGAACAGCTTCGGGCGATATTCGTGTATCTCGTATATCGCGTCGTCGCATTTGTTCATCTCGCGCAGAAGCTCGGCGTGGTCAAGCGCACGAACTCTGTGATGCGTATAGGTGTGATTTCCTATCTCGTGACCCGCAAGGTAAACCTTGTCCGCAACGTCGGGATAATATTCAATGTTCTGCCCGACGAAGAAAAACGTCGCTTTTACGCCGTATTTTTCAAGTATATCGAGTATCTCCGCCGTGTAATACGGGTGCGGACCGTCGTCAAAGGTAAGTGCTATCTTCATCTCGTCGTTTTCCTTTGAACGGTACACCTCAGCCTTTTCGTTCTCGGTATCAGGCTCCTCTGCCGAGCCCGATGTGCCGAGACAAAACGCGAGCAGGACAAGCACCGCGGAAAAAGCGATAAATCTTTTCATGACCCCTCCGTTAGTTCCTCCATACTGCCAAAGCTATACCCTTCCGCGCGAAGTTCGTCGATCACATCACCGAGAACAGCCGCATTTGTCGCCGAAGTCGGGTGAAGCAGAATGACCGCTCCGTTATGGACGTTGTCAAGTATCTTCTTCTTTGCCGATGCCGCGTCGGGTTGCTTATCGTTGTCCCAGTCGGCGTATGCGAAGCTCCAAAAAATCGTCTTGTATCCCGCGTCATACGCGTATTTCATAGTCTTTTCGTCAAATTTTCCCTCAGGCGGACGGTAATATTTCGGCATATCCTTTCCCGTCAGCGTTTTATAGGCTGTATCGAGCTTTGAAAGCTCGGCGAGAAATTCCTCCGCACTCCCGCACTTTGTCATATCCTTATGCGAATAGGTGTGGTTCGCGACGGTGTGTCCCTCGCTTTCCATGCGCTTTACAAGGTCACCGTTACGTTCGATCAGATTTCCGAGAACAAAAAACGTTCCCGTAACGTTCTTCTCTTTCATTGTATCGAGTATTTTTTCGACGTTGCCGTTCTCGTAGCCTGCGTCGAAAGTCAGATAAACGACTTTTTCGTCCCGCGGACTTATATAGTAGCCGCCGTAATTTTCGATATACTGCATATTCGCGTCGCACCGCGGTCTTGCATGATCCTTTGCGCGCACGCAGTACCAGCCTGTTCCCGCAGCCCGTGAAGTCAAAGCAAATATGAGCGCAAGCCCGACCGCCACGGAAAATGCGGGTAAAATCCTGTATTTCATTTTTATCCCTCCCCGTTCTTTGCGGATTTCCGCAATATCATTCTTCCCCAAAAATTCTTATTTGCCTATTCTGATTATTTGGAATAAACGAAAACAAGCGGAAAGGAGACGTGATTTTTCCTTGCAAAACACCTTTGAAAGGCGGGAAAAGAAAGTTCTTGTCGATGAAGAGCTTTTTCCCGAAATAGAAAAGAAAATCCTCACGCATTTTGTCGCGGACAAATATAATGTCGGCGGAAAACCCTACGAAATATGTAACATTTACTTCGACGACGAATACAGAAGCGTGACAAGGCATTCGGTATCAAAGCCCGAATACAAAGAAAAACTGCGTCTGCGCAGCTACGGCACGCCGACTCTCTCTGAGGACGTTTTTCTCGAAATAAAAAGAAAACTTGCGGGCATAGGAACAAAAAGACGCGCCCGCCTTTCGCTTTCCAAAATGTACGAATACCTCAAAACGGGTATTCTGCCGAGCTTCGACACCTACATTGACGGGCAGGTAATGCGCGAGGCGGACTATTTCATAAAGTCAAAATCGCTTCGTCCGTCGGTATATATCGGATATATGCGCAATGCCTATTTTGACCGTGACGACCCGTCTCTGCGTCTGACTGTTGACCGCGACATCGTTACAAGATACGACGATCTGCTCCTCGAATCGGGCAGATACGGCAGTCCGCTGCTGCCCGAAGGTAAACTTCTTATGGAAATCAAATTTTCGGGTGCAACACCTCTATGGTTTGCGCACACGCTAAGCGAATACGGTCTTTCCTACATAAACTACTCAAAAGTCGGCAGAGATTTTATGAAAGAAACGGCGGAACACGCCGCCGAAAAAGATAGAGATAAAAACAAAGCTAAAACAAAAACTGAAAGGATCATTTTATGAATACAGAATTATTTTCGGTCTCAACAAGTCCGCTGACGTTCGGAAATGTGATCTTAATCTTCGGAATTTCGGTAATTCTCGCAGGTATTACCGCACTTTTGTACATTTTTACGCACCGAAAAGTCGGTTACAGACCGTCTTTCGCCGCAACGCTTATTCTTCTTTCGCCCGTTGCGTCGCTTCTGATGCTCATTATCGGAAACAGTATGGCGCGAGCACTCAGCATAGGCGGCGGAATTGCACTTATACGTTTCAGAACGAATTTTGAAAATCCGAAAGACCTGACCTACATATTTATGTCTTTCGCCGTCGGAATTGCGTGCGGAACGGGACTTATCGGGCTTGCCGTCGCCGCAGATATCGTGTTTGTAATTCTGCTTCTGATTCTTCCGCTTATATCCGGGGCAGACGCAAATTCAAATGTCATGCGTCTGCGCATAACGATACCCGAAGATATGAACTACTGCGGTGTATTTGACGGAACGCTTGACGAATATTGCAAATCTCACATTCTCGAATCAATCAAAACCACCGATTTCGGGACACTTGTAGAACTGCGCTATACCGTTAATTTAAGGGATATGTCCCGTCAAAAAGAATTTATGGACGAGCTTCGTACAAAAAACGGAAATTTGAACATAATATTAACAAGAAAGAATTTTGAAAACTGACGAATTGCATATGCGTTTGTTTTTTTGTTAACAATATGTAACCTTTTCTCAAAAGCTCTTGAACTCTCCTACAAGTTGTGATATTATTATACCTGATGAGGCAAAATGTAAAACTGACAAAATATTCATATTATATAAAGGAGATTTTACCGTTATGACAAACAACAAGTATGTCCTTTCATGGATCGACGAAATGAAGGCTATGGTTCAGCCCGACAAGGTCGTCTGGATCGACGGAAGCGAAGCACAGCTCGATGAGCTCCGTGCCGAGGCCTGCAAAACAGGCGAAATGATAAAGCTGAATGAGGAAAAGCTCCCCGGCTGCTACCTCCACAGAACCGCCGTCAACGACGTTGCTCGTGTTGAGGACAGAACCTTCATCTGCACAAGAAAGAAGGAGGACGCAGGCAACATCAACAACTGGATGGATCCCACAGAGTGCTATGCAAAGCTCACAAAGCTCTACACAGGCTCCTACAAGGGCAAGACAATGTATGTCATTCCCTACTCCATGGGCGTTGTCGGTTCCGATTTTGCCAAGATCGGTATTGAGCTTACCGACTCCATTTACGTCGTTCTCAACATGGCTATCATGACGAGAGTCGGCAAAAACGTTATCGATGCTCTCGGAGACAAGCCCGACTTTGTAAAGGGGCTGCACGCTACCGCCGACTGCTCGCAGGAAAACAGATACATATGCCACTTCCCCGAAGACAACACTATCTGGTCCGTTAACTCCGCATACGGCGGAAACGTTCTTCTCGGCAAGAAGTGCTTTGCGCTCCGCATCGCTTCTTACCTCGGCAGAAAAGAAGGCTGGATGGCTGAGCACATGCTCATTCTCGGCGTAGAATTCCCGAACGGCGATATCAAGTATGTATCCGCCGCATTCCCGTCCGCTTGCGGTAAGACAAACCTCGCAATGCTTATTCCGCCC
>CAKRPQ010000030.1 GCA_934385225.1 uncultured Eubacteriales bacterium | reverse complement strand
GGCTGCCCAAAAACTCCAAATGAGTTTTTGGGCAGCTCCAATATTTTGCCATAGCAAAAATCAGCCGCCGAGGTACGCTTTTTTGATTTCTTCGCTCTCGGCAAGCTCTTCACCCGTTCCCGAAAGGACTACCCTGCCCGATTCGAGAACATATGCCCTATCGGCGATATTAAGTGCCTTCTCGGCGTTCTGCTCAACTAGGAGTATAGTTGTCCCTTGCGTGTGAAGTTCCTTTATAATATCGAAAATCTGGTCAACGAGAATAGGCGCAAGTCCCATAGACGGCTCGTCAAGCATAAGCAGCTTCGGCTGTCCCATAAGCGCTCTTCCCATTGCAAGCATCTGCTGCTCACCGCCCGAAAGAGTTCCCGCAACCTGATTTTTTCTGTGTTTAAGTCTCGGAAAACGGTTATATACGTCAAGAAGCCCGTCCTTTATATAGCCGCCGTTCGTATATGCGCCCATTTCAAGATTTTCCTCGACCGTCATTTGAAGAAATACGCGTCGCCCTTCCGGAACGTGTGCCATTCCTTTCGTTATCAGCTTATATGAGTCCGCGTGCGATATATCCTCTCCGCAGAATGTGATGCTGCCCGTGTGCGAACGGAGCATACATGAAACGGTTTTAAGCGTGGTCGATTTTCCCGCGCCGTTTGCGCCGATAAGTGCCACTATTTCTTTATCATTTACGTTAAAAGACACGTCTTTGAGTGCATGAATTTTGCCGTAATAAACATTGATATTCTGTACTTCAAGCATATTCACGCCTCCTTTGCCTTTCCGAGATAAGCCTCGATAACTTTTTTGTTCGACTTTATCTGATCGGGCGTTCCCTTTGCAATTACTTTTCCGTGGTCAAGAACGCAGATACCCTCGCAGATACTCATGACGAGCTTCATATCGTGTTCGATAAGCATTACGGCAATTCCAAAGTTATCGCGTATGCGTCTGATATTCTCCATCAGCTCAGCCGTTTCGGACGGGTTCATTCCCGCGGCGGGCTCGTCAAGCAGAACTATTTTCGGCGAGGTCGCAAGTGCTCTCGCAATTTCAAGTCTTCTCTGCGCGCCGTAAGGAAGGCTTCCCGCAGGTGCGTCGGCGAGATCAGCCATATTGAAGAAGTCGAGAAGTTCAAGAGCCTTTTTGTCCGCCTCGCGCTCGGCTTTCATATACCCGAAACCGTGAGTGAGTGCGGCAAAGAGATTTTCTTTCATAGAATGATGAAGTCCGACTTTTACGTTATCAAGCACCGAAAGGTTCGAAAAAAGTCTGATATTCTGGAACGTTCTCGCAATGCCCATATGATTGAGCTGGTACGTCTTTTTTTCCGCCGTACTGATACCGTCAAGGAGAATGCTTCCTCTTGTCGGCTGATATACGTTCGTCAGAAGGTTAAAAACAGTAGTTTTTCCCGCACCGTTAGGTCCGATAAGACCTGTTATTTCCGTTCTTCCTATGACAAGCGAAAATTCATCGACGGCGGTAAGTCCGCCGAAGTCGATTCCGAGATGCGCGACTTCAAGCACGGGACGCTTGCCGAGATCCCTCTCGGTAACATACGCGTTTGAGGGATATGGTACGAGTTTTGGCTTATTTTCGTTTGCACCGTTATTCATTTACCGTTCCCCCCTTATTTTTCTTTACAAACCAGTTTTTAGGAGTGATCTTCGCCTTGAAATCGGCGAATTTCGGGTTGTTGTTAAGAAGCATTATTACGATAAGAAGTATCGAATATGCAAGCATTCTGTAATCGCCGAATTCGCGCGTTGCCTCCGACAGTACGCGGAGAACGATTGCGGCAATGATAGAACCGTTTATACTTCCCATTCCGCCGAACACGACGATAATAAGTATTTCTATCGACATATTATAGTTGAAGGTCGTAGGATATGTCTTTGCGAAAGCGTGTCCGTAAAGAACTCCCGCGGCACCGGCAAAGAACGCCGCAAGCATGAAAACGACGAGTTTATAGTAGGTAACGTTTATTCCTGTCGCCTCGGACGCGATCTTATTGTCGCGTATCGCCATTATAGCTCTGCCGTGCTTTGATTTTTTTATATTCATCATTACAATGACGGTTATAAGTACAAGTCCTATCGCGTAAGGAAGAAGCTCCTTCGGCTTTGAATAAATACCGCCCTTGTTCGTATCAAGGCCGAGCGCACCGCCCGTAATTGACAGGTTTCCGATTATATTCTTGATTATTTCTCCGCAGGCAAGCGTAACTATCGCAAGATAGTCGCCGTTCAGTCGAAGTGCGGGCAGACCGACTACAAGTCCTATGGCGGCGGCGAAAATTCCGCCGAATATCATTGAAAGAGGAAGTCTGACCACCGTCGGCAAAACGTCAACAAGTGCCATTGAAAGCAGGCAGCCGCTGAAAAGTCCGACCGACATAAAGCCCGCGTGACCGAGCGAAAGCTCGCCGAGGAGTCCGACTACAAGGTTAAGCGAAACGGCAAGAACGATGTAGCAGGAAACGGGGATAAGCATATTTGTCATCTGGCGTCCCATTGCTCCGCCGTAAAGCATAGCCGAAACGACCGCATACAAGGCAATGACGATATACATTGTCACCGCATTTTTGGAGAAGACCTTTTTTACTACGTTGTTTGCCATATATTACACCTTCTCCCTGATTTTTTTGCCGAGAAGTCCCGAAGGACGAACGACAAGCACGAGGACAAGCACTGCGAACACGACTGCGTCCGACATTGCCGTCGAAATATAAGCCTTTGCAAACTGCTCTATCGTTCCGAGGAGGATACCGCCGAGCATTGCACCGGGAATCGAACCGATACCGCCGAAAACAGCCGCCGTAAACGCCTTGATACCGGGCATTGAGCCTGTCGTCGGGGTTATGTAGGTATATGTTGCACCGTAAAAGAGGCTGGCAACAGCCGCAAGTGCCGAACCGATAGCGAAAGTCATCGAAATCGTTCTGTTTGCACTTATTCCCATAAGCTCCGCCGCTTCTTTATCCTCTGAAACGGCTCTCATTGCCTTACCCATTTTCGTTTTGCCGATAAAAAGTGTAAGAGCAACCATTATAAGTGCCGTTACAGCGAGCGTCATAAGAGTATTACCCTCGATTCTGACCTCGCCGAGAGTGACAGCGGGAAGGTTTACTATCGATGTCGGAAAAGATTTCTGTTCCGAACCGAAAATGAGCAGTGCGGCATTTTGAAGAAAATAGCTGACACCTATCGCCGTAATAAGAACCGCGAGCGGCTGAGCCTTTCTTAAAGGTTTATACGCGAGAAATTCGATAAGCACGCCGAGAAGTGCGCAAAGAACAACACTTATGAGAATTGCGACAATGCCCGGCATTTTCATCTGATAAACCGATACTATTATCGAATAGGCACCGATCATAATTACGTCGCCGTGTGCGAAGTTAAGCATCTTTGCGATGCCGTAAACCATTGTATATCCGAGAGCGATAAGCGCGTAAATGCTGCCCAGGTTCAGACCGCTTATCAGGGTTTGTAAAAATAATGTCATTTTGACTATTCCTTTCTTCGGGAATTTTGTCTTCCGTTCCTTAAAGCGGTCGGAAGACCGCGGAGACGTCCGTCACAGAGACGTTTGTCCCCGCAGCCGTCCTCGGCAATCTTTTAATCAGTCCTGTCCGTAAAGCGTTGCTACGCCGTCGTGGATTATCATTGCAAGCGCGCCCTTTGTGGTCTCGCCGTCGGCACTCCATGTCATAGTGCCCGTAACTCCCGTAACTTCAATTTGCGTCATAGCGCCGACAACACGAGTGTTGAAGTCTGCCGTATCATCGGGTTTAAGACCTGCCTTTTCGACAGCCGCTTTGAGAGCATATACGGCGTCATAGCCGTCAGCCGCGAACTGGTCGGGAACGCTGTTGTACTTTGCCTTATAATCGGAAACGAACTTCTGAACCTTCTCGTCCTTTGAGTCGGCGGAGAAAGGCGTAAGAAGCATTACGTTCTCTGCGTCTGCGGAGTCCTTGATCTTTGTGAGTATGCCGTCAAGTCCGTCGCAGCCGAAGTAGATCATATCGGAGGAGAACTTGCCCTTTGCCTGCGTAAGGAATGTTGCGGCTTCCGACGCGTAGATCGGTATAAATACAAGCTCTGCGCCCGAATTCTGGATAGCTGTGATCTGAGTCGTGAAGTCGGTCTTTGTGTCTGTTGTGAAGGACTGCTCCTCAACGATCTCTATACCGTTTGCGGCAGCACTTGCTTTGAAGTTTTCAAGAAGTCCCGTGGAGTAGTCGATATCGGACTGATAGAATACGGCGACTTTCTGGGGGAGGTTATGCTCGCCGATATAGTTTGCGGAAGCAACACCCTGAGAAGCATCGGAGAAGCAAACACGGAAAGCCGCGTCGTTTCCTTGAAGAATGTTCGTTGCGGAACCCGAAGGAGTAAGAACCAGAAGTCCGTCGTCCTTTGCTGCGGCAACGATATCAGCCGTTTCGCCCGAAAGAACACCGCCGAGCGAGAGCTTCATACCGTTATCGACGAGTTTACCGTATGCTGCAACAGCGTCTGCGTTGTTACCCTTTGAGTCCTGATAGGAAAGTTTGAATTTGAAGCCGTTTACGCCGCCCGCCGCGTTGATTTCGCTGACAGCGAGTTCTGCGCCGTTCTTTACCGAGTTACCGTAGTTTGCGTAGTCGCCCGTGAGAGGACCGATTCCGCCGATAAGAAGCTCGTCACTTGCAGCATCACCGCCGCTTTTACCGCACGATGAGAGAGCGACGCATCCTGCGACCATCAGAGTCGCAAGAACAACCGATAAAAATTTCTTGAAGTTTTTCATTTTTCTGTCTCCTTTTTGCCTTTCGGCATATTTTTTATAATCAAAAAGCAGCCCGGCTTTTTATTGCCACGCTGCTTTTACGATTCTTTTTTGACTTTTATATTGTCCTTTAAGAACTTATGCAACTGTGACAATTCAATTTTTTTCTCACGATAATAATAAGGTCTGCAATAATGACCGAAATAATCACGACGGAAATCACGACAGCGACCGCATTTAGCACGGAGGATATAATTATTCCGAGCACGTTCACGAGAAAAACAAAAACAGACACTGCAAAAACAGTGTCCGACATAATGACAGTATTATGACCGCAAGTCTTACTTTCGGCAGTTTTATTGCCGCATGAAAAACAAGCCTCGCCACAGTATACGGAGGCACACGCCGATTTATTCGATTCAAAAAATGCCTTTTTCATAACCGCGACTCCTTTACTTGTTTTTGATGTTCCTATTATAGCATTTAAGATTCCAAATGTCAATATATTTTCTGACGATTATTGCACAAAATAAAATGTCGATTTTTGGCTATTATGCACAAGTGGGTTCAAATAATATGAAAAATCACATTCTTTTTCTTGCAAAAAAGGTTCTCAGAAGTTCTGCGGACCTATCACCGAGAACGCCGCCCGTAACGGTCGGTTTGTGGTTAAAATTATAGGTCGCAAGGTTTACAACACTCCCGAAAGCGCCTGCTTTCGCGTCCTTTGCGCCGTAAACGACTTTGCATATTCTCGAATTGATAATTGCACCGGCACACATAGGGCAAGGTTCAAGCGTCACATAGAGCGTGCAGTCCGAAAGACGCCATGTTTTTTTCAGTCCGCACCCCTCTTCGATAACGGTTATCTCCGCGTGACGAAGCGCGTTTTTTTCGTTTTCGCGCCTGTTATGCGCCCTTGCAACAATCTTTCCGTCCGATACAAGCACCGCACCGACGGGTACTTCATCTTCCTCCGCCGCTTTCTCGGCTTCTTTGAGTGCTTCGAGCATAAAGAGGTTATCCTCCGCAAAATCAGAACATAAGGACATACGCCACCTCGTTAAAAATAACATAACAGTAAAACGCTATCATCGCGGGAGCAAAAAAACTCTTTATTTTTTCGCCGAGCGGGCGTATTTCCGCCGCGCATCTGAATTTTTCGGATACAAATCCCATTCCGCCGTGCGAGAATTCCTTTTTATCTTCGCTTCCCTTTATCCTTAGCAGATAAACTATCGAAAAAGCACCGAGAAGAACGGGAATAAGCTCGATAACAAGGCAAACCTTATATGCCTGCGCTTCGGCAAGGTCGGAATATATCACAGTTTCGGCAAGCGCGCTGAAATTATTGAACATATGAACGATTATTCCGCACCAGATGCTTCCCGTTTCGGCATAAAGGTATCCGAGCGCGATACCGGATATTGTCGCAAACACTATCTGGTCGTGATTTCCGTGAACGAGGCCGAAAATTATCCCGCTTGCAACGACGGCAAAAGTCCGTCCGAAAGGAAGAAGGTTGGAAAGGACAAGCCCTCTGAACATAAGTTCCTCGCAAAAAGCGGGGATAAGGACAGTCGTAATCATCATCACGACAATACTCTCGCCGTGGTATTCGTCTGCGATAGTGGCAGGCTCGCCGAAGCCGAACATCGACACAAGATTTGACGCCGTCATAATAACGCCGAGTGCGGCGAAAATCGTTGCGACAGGGTGCCGACCGAGTTTTCTTTCAAACGAAACGGGAACATATCTTTTCCCGAACGCCTTTTTATATATAAGAAGCGTAATTATACACGAAACAAGATACGGCAGACCACCCGCAAGATCGGATATTATTTTTTCGGTATTTTCGCCAAAATCCACAAGCGCAAAGAGCAGTTCCGTGCCAAACACGACAGCAAGCTGAACCGCCGTCGCAAGTCCGATAAAAATAAGCAATGCGCAGCCTATCGAATTCATTCTGCTTTTCAGTGTATGACACCTCCCCAAAACAATTTTTAATAAGTATAACATATTTTTTTGCTTTTTTCAATATGTATCCGAAAAAGGCGGTGCAAAAATCTGCCGCTCATGTGCGTAAGCGGCAGAGCGGCAGATCTGATGTTTAATTTTTATAGTAACCGTCTGGGTCAAGAAGTTCCCAGTCTTTCGGCGGTTCGCCGAGATACGGGACTTCAAGCGGTATTCCTCCGCGAAGAGCGGATTCGTGGGCAACAAGTCCGGGAATATTGAACCGAGCCGCCTCCCAGATATTCGTCGGAGAAAGTTTTCCCGTATATGCCGCCTTACAAAAGTCGTCAACCATAAAATGATGTGTTCCGTTATGACCGTTCGGCATTCCGTCAAACTCTCTCGGAAGTCTTGTTGTGGGGTGTATCGGTGCGCCTTCGCAGAATCTTCCGCCGTTTGCTATCTCGTTAAGCGTCTCCTCGTACTTTTCTTTAAGGTCATTATGATAGCTTACAGGTGTAAGAAGATCGCTCACGTCCTTTATATCAACGCTTCCGTCGCCCTTATCCGACCATGTTTCAAGATAATGCTTTGCGACGGCAAATTCATACGCGGCATCACTGCCGTAAAACTTGCTTATGTAGGTTTCAGGAGCTTTCCATCCGATGCAGCGGTTTTCGCTGATACGAACCACACCGCCGTTTGAAAGCTTCATAAGCATTGAACAGTTCGCAAAGGGATTTCCGTAGAAGTTCGTATCTCCGTAGCCGAAAATGTCCTTCCTTGTCTTGCTCTCATACCCTTCCGCAACAACGCTTACGGCTCTTACACCCGGCATTGCGCCGAGGATCATCGACGTTGAGTGTGTCGGGTAGAAGAAAGGCGGAAATCCCGCGTATTTCTTCCAATCGTCGCCGCCCGAACGCTTGAAACTCTTTTCCATATTTCTTATATCATGATTATACTGTGCTTCACCGTAGACAAATTCACCGAAAACGCCTTTCTTAAACAGGTCGCGGCAGTATATCGCCTGCGCACGGTAATATCCCGTCTCGCCCATCGAATATGTAAGACGTGTTTTTCTGACGAGTGCTTCAATATCCTTTATTTCCTCTACCGTAATACCGCACGGAACCGCGCTGTAAACATTCTTTCCCGCTTCAAGTGCTCTCTTTACAAGCTCACCGTGAGTATAGCGCTGCGTTATTATTGCCACCGCGTTGAAATCGTCCGAGGAGAGAACCTCCTCAAAACTGCTTACTGTCGGAACACCGTACTTTTCCGAATATTCCTGCGCCCTTTCGGGTATAAGGTCGCAGACAGCCGTTTTTTCGACAAGCGGATGCGCCTTGAAAAGGGGGACGAAGTAATTTGCAAATCCGCCGCAGCCTATGACACAAATTCTGATTTTTTTGTTCATTTTTCATTATCTCCTTGATTTATCTTTATAAATATATTATAATGTAGTAAAGTCCTACGGTAAATGCTTTTTTTAAACGTATATTTATAAAAAATAAACTTTCGGAGGATAAATATGAAGTTTTCGGAAATATCTCCGTTCGTCAGACAGACCCTTTCCATTGATTTTTCAGACGCAAAGTGCAACGACTCTTTTCGTCTCGTCAAAGCAAGCGATCACAGGATATTTTATATAAATTCGGGCAAAGGCAAAATCTCCGTTTCGGGGAAATGCGTGGAAATAGGCACGGGAAGTGTCATTCTCATTGGCAGCGGAACCGAATATATGTGGCACAAAAGCGAAAACAATCCGTTCAAATTCATCTCCGTAAACTTTGACTACACTGAAAATCATATGAACAGGCGCAAAAGCTATCACCCGATATTAAGTGAAAAATTCAGCGAAAGCGATGTGCTCGAAAAGGTGTATTTCGACGACTGCCCCGAACTCAACCGTCCGATAATACAAAAAAATGTTCCCGATTTCAGGAACAGATTCGATACTTTGCTAAGGGAATACCTTTTAGGCGGAAAATACACAAACGAGCTTCTCTCGTCATTACTCAAATCAATACTTATTTCAATCGTGCGTGGTGAAGAATCTCACAAAAACAGGGCTGAAAACGACATTTCCGTCGAAGTGATAAAATACATCGAATCGAACTTCAAAAACCCGCGGATAGACTCCGAAATAGCGGAAATGGTTCATTTTCACCCCGTATATCTGAACAGGATCTTCAAAAAATCAACAGGCGTCTCACTACATTCCTATATTATAAATTACCGCATAAATGTTGCGAAAGTTCTGCTTGAAGACAGCACACTTCCGATCGGCGCGGTGGCGAACCTCGCCGGATTCTCGGACGCTACATATTTTTCCAACAGCTTCAAAAAAGTAGTCGGGCTGTCGCCCTCAAAATTCAGGAACCAGCACGGAGCATAAGCTCACAATCTGCGCTCTGTTTCGGCGACGGCGGCGCAATAAACTTTGTCTGCTCCGAGCGAGACGAGAATATCGGCACAAACAGCCATACTTGCGCCCGACGTTATAACATCATCGACAAGAATAACGGTTTTGCCCGCAAGATCCGTCTTTATATGTTTTCTCGGTGCAAGGGAAAGTTTTGTGTTTTTATCTCTTTCGGCGGCTCGCAGCCTCTTCTGTTCAAGACCTCCGCGGCGTTTTATAACGCGGACAAAATCGGCACCGAGATTTTCGGCAATTCCCTCCGCAAGGACGGCTGCCTGATCGTAGCCGTAAAATCTTATACTCTTTGTTCTGCGCGGGACAAACGTAACGACGGCTTCCTCCGCGTGCGGAACTCTGTTTTCGAGAACTCTTGCGAGCTGCGACGAGAGAAAAGTTCCATTATTCCAAAGAGCGCGGGTTTTAAGAGCGTATATCATTTTATTCTGTACGACTCTTTTGCCCGTTTTATATTTACAGAGCTTTATACAATCGCGTATCTTCCCGTTTTCAAAGAGAAGAGGAGGTTTGCATCGGCAGTCTATCATCGCCTCACCGCAAAAACGGCACTTTTCAAGTTTTGCTTTCTCCCATTCGGCTCTGCAATCGGGGCAAAGAGCAATGCCGACAGTTTTGCCGTTTCTCTTCTCGGCACTCAGTATCTTTCTACATGAAACGCACTTCGGAGGAAAAAGCAGATCGGCAAGTCTCATAGTACCATCTCCGATTTCCGCAGACGCTTCGCAAGCCCCGTATAACGGAGCGTCTGTCTGTTATTCTCAACCATTTTTCTGACATACTCTTCCCTGCCGACAAGTATAACCATTTTTTCGGCTCGTGTGACCGCGGTGTAAAGCAGATTTCTCGTCATAAGCACCTGCGAGCACGAATACATAGGGATTATCACGATGGGGTATTCGCTTCCCTGACTTTTATGTACCGTTATCGCATAAGCGTGTTCGAGATTTTCAAGCGCGGTAAAATCATACATTACGCGGTGGTCATCGAACATTATTTCCATGCACTGTTCGGTGACGGATATGCGTTTTATCGTTCCGATATCGCCGTTGAAAACGCCGTGACCGCTTCTTCCGCCGTCGGAGCTTTCCCACTCGATATCGTAATCGTTTTTCGTCTGCATAACACGGTCGCCTTCACGGAAAACACGCTCGCGGAACTTATATTCTCGCTTTTTTTCGTCCTTCGGGTTAAGCGTCTCCTGCAAAATGATATTCAGGTTATCCGTTCCCGCCTCGCCGCGTCTTGACGGCGATATGACCTGAATACGAAAAACCGTGTCCGCGCCGTAGGTTCTCGGCAGACGGTTTTTACAAAGGTCTGCAATAGTTGCGGCAATTTCACGGTCTGTTTCACGCGCGAGAAAAAAGAAATCGTTGTCCTTTACGCCGAGATTCGGGCATCTTCCCTCGTTTATGGTGTGCGAATTTGTCACGATAAGGCTTTTTTCCGCCTGTCTGAAAATCACATCAAGTCTTACGGTCGCGAAACGGTCGCTTGCGATAATGTCGCGCAGGACGTTACCTGCGCCGACAGACGGGAGCTGATCCGCGTCGCCTATAAAAATAAGCCTCGCACCCGGTTTTATCGCCCGAAGAAGCGCCGCCGCAAGCGCGGAGTCTATCATTGACGCTTCGTCAATGACTATAACATTTTCGTCAAGAAAATTCTTCTCATCACGGAGAAAAATCGCATTTTCGCCCTCCGAATACTCCATTTCAAGAAGACGGTGTATCGTTTTTGCCTCGCACATCGTCGATTCGGACATTCTCTTTGCCGCGCGTCCCGTCGGTGCCGCGAGCGCGACCTTCATATTCATACTCTCAAAAATGCCGATAAGTGCTTTTATTACCGTCGTTTTTCCCGTTCCGGGTCCTCCCGTGAGTATCATAACGCCGTTTTCAAGCGCCGAGGATATAGCTTCACGCTGGCGTGCCGCATACCTTATTCCGCCCGCCGCCTCCTCTTTCATAATGAAGCGTTCTATATCCGAAACATTCATTTTCGGACAAGTGCCGTCGATGGCGGTGAGTTTTTCGGCAATAAAAACTTCGGCGCTGTACGCCGACTTTTCATAAATGTAGGTTACGCCGTCAAAAACGGAATACTTCACGCGCCCGGCAGATAAAAGCAGGCGCAGTCCCTCTTCGGCACGTTCGGCACTTACTCCGAGCATTTTTGAAGTGCCTTCGATCAGCTTTTCCTTCGGCAGGCAGACGTGACCGTTCTGTGCGGCGTTATGCGTCAGCAGATATTGCATTCCGCTCATCACTCTGCCGTCCGAATTCGGGTCGGCGAGGAGCTTTGCAGCCATAGCGTCCGCTTTTTCAAACCCTATACCGTCAATGCAGTCGCAGAGCAGGTAAGGGTTCTTTTTTGCAACGGTCACAGCCTCCGACCCCCACTGTTTATATATCTTTACTATTGTTGCGGGTCCGAAAAACTCTCTGAAAAATATCATAACCGAGCGCATACCCGCCTCGGCTTTGAAATTTTCCGAGATTTCAAAAGCAGTTTTCTTCGTAATACCCGAAATGCGCGCAAGCCATTCGGGATGGTTTTCGATCACGTCGAAAGTGTCTTCTCCGAACTCTTCGACAATCTTTATCGCGCGCTTTGCGCCTATTCCCTTTATCGTTCCCGACGCAAGATAACGTATCATCGAATCGGTATCGGCGGGCAGCTCTTTTTCATACGAGTTCACCTTGAACTGTCTGCCGTACTTTGCATTATGTACCCATGTGCCGATAACGGAGAGACGTTCTCCCTCCGTGACGTAAGGAATTGTGCCGACTATGGTGATAAGATCTCCCTCGTCCGTGCCAAAGCTGCATATTGCGTAGCCGTTTTCCTCATTCTGATAAACGACCCTGTCAACGCTGCCGCACAGGCGTTCTGTTCTGTTCTCGTTCTCCAATTCCTCACCTCCAATCCGGGGTTGTTTACAATTTTATCTTATATTATACGCCGAGTTCTGCCGCGAGCTTATCGGCAATGTCGGTTTTCTCCCAAAGAACGCCGAGATCTTCTCTGCCCATATGTCCGTATGCCGCTGTTTCCTTGTATATCGGGCGGCGGAGATCAAATTTTTTGATTATAGCGGCAGGTCTGAGATCAACGAGCTTCATCACCGCGTCGGAAATTTTCTTTTCATCGACCTTTGCCGTACCGAATGTGTCTATCATAACCGAAACCGGGCGCGCAACGCCGATAGCATAGGCAATCTGGACTTCGCACTTCTTCGCAAGTCCCGCCGCGACAACGTTCTTTGCGATATATCTTGCCGCATAGGACGCCGAGCGGTCAACCTTTGTCGGGTCTTTGCCCGAAAATGCTCCGCCGCCGTGACGTGAATATCCGCCGTAAGTATCAACGATTATCTTTCTTCCCGTGAGACCGCTGTCGCCCATAGGACCGCCGACGACAAACCGCCCTGTGGGGTTTACAAGTATCTTTGTGTTATCGTCCATCATATCTGCGGGAACAATAACGTTTATAACATTCTCGATTATATCTTTTCTGATCTGTTCGAGAGTTACGTTGTCGCTGTGCTGCGAGGAAACGACGATTGTGTCAACTCTTACAGGCTTATCGTCGTCGTATTCAATCGTAACCTGCGTTTTTCCGTCGGGACGTAGGTACGGGATCGTTCCGTTCTTTCTGACCTCGGTAAGTCTCTTTGCGAGCTTATGCGCCACCGAGATCGGGAGCGGCATAAGTTCGGGAGTTTCGTCGCAGGCAAAGCCGAACATAAGTCCCTGGTCTCCCGCGCCCGTGTCAAATTCGTCGGTGTCCTCGCCCTCTTTTGCTTCAAGCGATTTGTCAACTCCGAGTGCAATATCGGGTGACTGCTTGTGTATTGAGCTTATTACGGAACAGCTGTCGCAGTCAAAACCGTATTTTGCTCTGTCGTAGCCGATTTCTCTTACCGTATCTCTGACTATCTGCTGAATATCCACGCTTGCTTTTGTCGTGATTTCGCCCATTACCATTACAAGACCCGTCGTACAGCAAGTCTCGCAGGCAACGCGTGACATGGGATCCTGTTCGAGCATTGCGTCAAGAATAGAATCGGAAATCTTGTCGCAAATTTTGTCGGGGTGTCCTTCGGTTACGGATTCAGATGTGAAAAGTACTTTTTTCATTTTGGTTTCCTTCCTTTGCATTTAGTGAAACAAACAGTAAACCGACAACAAGTACCCGTAAAAAAACTCCCTCGGCACACCGAGGGAGGAAAGTTCGTCATAACACTCATCTCTCGGGAATTAGCACCTTGCATAATGTAGGTTGCCGGGCTTCACAGGGCCAGTCCCTCCGCCACTCTTGATAAGATCAGATTACTATTCGATTTTAACGAGAAGTATTATAACACATTTTGCGGATAAAATCAATAGTTTTTCGACATTTTACGAAAAAATATTTACTACGCCCGCAATTCCGAACGAAATAAGAGACATTATGATACCTGCGCCAAGCACGCCAAGCGCAATAAAGAGGAAGGATTTCCAGAATTTCATCTTCATAAGTGCCGCAATGAGTGCGCCCGTCCACGCGCCTGTTCCCGGAAGAGGAACAGCGACAAACAGAAGAAGCCCGAAATAGGCGTACTTTTCTATTTTAGTCTTATTTTTGTTTGCCTTTGCTTCGACCCAGAGCGCAACTTTTTTAAGTCCTTTGCGTTTTTTCATAAAATCAAGAATTGCCCGTATGAAAAGCAGAATGAACGGCACAGGAAGAAGATTGCCGAGAACGCTGAGAAAATATGTTTCGAAAACGTTCATACCGTAAAGTGCGCCGAGCGGTATCGCACCGCGCAGCTCTATTATCGGTATCATAGAACAAATGAATACGCAAAGTTCTTTTCCGAGGGTTAAAAACAGAAAATTTTCGATTGATTTTATCATTTAAATCCCCTATTAAATGTGAAGAATTCTTGAAACTCTTTTATACAGAAGCAGCGATACCGTGAAAGTCGCCACAGATTTTACAAGATTAAACGGGAGAACCGCAAAAACTATCAGGGTTTTGAGATCGCTTATATTTTTGTTAACGTCAGTCCCCATTTTTATAATGGTGTCAAGCGGCATATGATACATTTTCGAGAATGTAGGAATAAGCACGAAATAGTTGATTAGCGACCCTATAACGGCAAGGCAGACAGTGCCGCAAAGCATACCGACAAGCGCGCCTTTCAGAGTTTTTTTGTATTTATATATGAACGTCGCGGGCAGAACAAGTGCCAGACCCGTGACAAAATTTGCAAATTCACCGACAAAAGCGGTCTGAGTGCCTTTAATTACAATGTGCAGAATGTTTTTAAGCAGTTCCATTATCACGCACGAGAAAGGTCCGAGTGCAAAACCGCCTATAACTATCGGGATCTCGCTGAAATCAAGTTTATAAAACGGCGGAGCAAACGGGAGCGGTACTTCAATGAGCATAAGAACCGTGGCAATGGCGGTGAGTACGCCCACTTTTGTAATATACTTTGCATTTTTACTTTTTTCCATAAAAAAACACCTCTGATTTTTCAAAAAATTCAAAGATGCAGAATAAATTGTCATTTGGCGGCGAAAAACCGCCGACGCATTTTCTTCATCTTTTCCCATCCGGACTTTACCGTCGGTACGGGACTTGCACCCGTTCGGCACTCTTTTTTCGAGTGTTTGCGGACTTTGCCATGTGCGATTTTTTTGAAATTCGCACAAAACATCACCGCCGGTAAGGAATTTCACCTTCCTCAAAGAATATATGTCTGTAATTTTGCTTCAATTATTAAGCAAAGTTAAAAATAATAAAATATCGGGACGTCGGGATGCAAAAGCAACTCCGGCGTCCCTTTATTTAAGCGATATTTTGATTTAACTCAAATATCAGTGGCAAATCAGCCGTCAATCTTACTAACGACGCCCGATCCAACTGTTCTACCACCCTCACGGATAGCGAAACGAAGACCTTCCTCGATAGCGATAGGTGTGATAAGTTCAACAGTCATATCAACGTTATCGCCGGGGCGGCACATCTCAACGCCTGCGGGAAGCTCGATTGTACCTGTAACGTCAGTTGTTCTGAAATAGAACTGAGGTCTGTAACCGGGGAAGAAGGGCTTTGAACGGCCGCCTTCCTTTTCGGTAAGAACGTAAACGTGACCCTCAAACTTTGTGTGGGGGTGAATTGTACCGGGCTTGCAGAGAACCTGTCCACGCTCGATTTCGTCCTTAGCGATACCACGGAGAAGAAGACCAACGTTATCGCCTGCTTCTGCCTGGTCAAGGAGCTTGTGGAACATCTCGACACCGGTAATTGTTGTCTGCTTTCTCTCTTCGGTAAGACCGATAATTTCAACAACGTCGTTGAGCTTGACAGTACCACGCTCTACACGGCCTGTTGCAACCGTACCACGACCCGAAATCGAGAATACGTCCTCGACAGGGAGAAGGAACGGAAGGTCAGACTTACGCTCGGGAGTAGGAATGTAGGAGTCAACAGCGTCCATAAGCTCCTTGATGCAAGCATACTCGGGAGCGTTAGGATCTGTGCTTGTGGATTCGAGAGCGTTACGAGCGGAACCTCTGATTATCGGAACATCGTCGCCCGGGAAGTCGTACTGGCTGAGAAGGTCACGAATTTCCATCTCAACGAGGTCGAGAAGCTCTGCATCGTCAACAAGGTCAGTCTTGTTCATGAATACAACGATTGCAGGAACGCCAACCTGACGAGCAAGAAGAACGTGCTCACGGGTCTGCTGAAGAGGTCCGTCTGTACCTGCAACAACGAGGATTGCGCCGTCCATCTGAGCGGCACCTGTGATCATGTTCTTAACGTAGTCGGCGTGGCCGGGGCAGTCAACGTGAGCGTAGTGACGGTTTGCAGTCTCGTACTCAACGTGTCTGGTGTTGATTGTGATTCCTCTTGCTCTCTCTTCGGGAGCGTTATCAATCTGGTCATAAGCGAGGAACTCGTTCTTGCCGTTTGCAAGAGAAAGATACTTTGTGATAGCAGCGGTAAGAGTTGTCTTGCCGTGGTCAACGTGACCGATGGTACCAATGTTTACATGGGGTTTTGTTCTTTCGAATTTTTCCTTTGCCATTGTAAAAATCCTCCTAATAATAAATATATTGTTTTATTTTTAATTATTTCTTTGCTCTCGCGGAAATAATCTGCTCCTGAATGGACTTCGGCACTTCTGCGAAGTGGCTCGGTTCCATTGTATACTGAGCACGTCCCTGAGACTTGGAACGCATATCCGTTGCGTATCCGAACATTTCGGAAAGCGGTACGAATGCAATAACTTCGGTTACTCCTCCAGAACCGGGCTCCATTGACTGGATAGCACCGCGGCGTGAGTTGAAGTCGCCGATAATATCGCCAAGATAATCGTCGGGAGTTATCGTGGTAACCTTCATGATAGGCTCTGTGAGCACAGGATCTGCCATCTTCATGGCTTCCTTAAATGCCATAGAACCGGCAATCTTGAATGCCATTTCGGACGAGTCGACTTCGTGATAAGAACCGTCATAAAGAGTAACCTTAACGTCAACAACGTTATAGCCTGCAAGGACACCGTTCTGCATTGCGCCCTGAATACCCTGATTTACAGGTTCGATGAATTCCTTCGGGATAGCACCGCCTGTCACGGCATTGATGAACTCATATCCCTTACCAGGTTCGTTCGGCTCAACGATAATCTTAACGTGACCGTACTGACCCGAGCCACCGGACTGACGCTTATACTTGCACTCATGGTCAACCCTCTTGCGAATGGTCTCCTTGTATGCAACCTGCGGCTTACCGATGTTAGCCTCTACCTTAAACTCACGAAGAAGTCTGTCAACAATGATTTCAAGGTGAAGCTCGCCCATGCCCGCTATGATGGTCTGACCTGTCTCTTCGTCCGTATAGGTTCTGAATGTCGGGTCTTCCTCTGCGAGTTTTGCAAGAGCGATACCCATCTTTTCCTGTCCCGCACGAGTCTTAGGCTCGATAGCGACGCGGATAACGGGTTCGGGGAATTCCATGGATTCAAGGATTATCGGGTGGTCTTCATCGCAGAAAGTATCACCTGTTGTGGTGTACTTTGTGGAAACGACAGCGGCGATATCGCCCGCATAGCAGGTGTCGATATCTGTTCTCTCGTTAGCGTGCATTTGAAGAATACGTCCGAAACGCTCCTTCTTGTCCTTTGTAGAGTTATAAACGTTTGTACCCGTATCAACCTTACCGGAGTAAACTCTGAAAAAGCAAAGTTTTCCGACGAACGGGTCTGTCATGATCTTGAACGCAAGAGCTGAGAACGGCTCTGTATCGGAAGAGTGTCTTACCTCTTCCTCTTCGGTGTTGGGGTTAATACCCTTTATCGACTCGATATCGGTCGGTGCGGGCATATAGTCAACAACCGCGTCAAGGAGCTTCTGAACACCCTTATTCTTATAAGATGTTCCGCAGATAACGGGAACTATCTTATTTGCTATGGTAGCGGCACGGAGAGCCTTTTTAAGTTCATCTACGGAAATTTCGGCACCGTCGCAGTACTTTTCAAAGAGTTCTTCGTCGGTCTCACAAATGGATTCTACCATCTTATCGCGGTATTCCCTTGCCTGCTCCATCATATTTTCCGGGATAGGCTCAACGCGCATATCCTTACCGAGGTCATCGTAGTAAACGTCGGCTTCCATCGACATAAGGTCGATAATTCCGACAAAATCCGCCTCAGCTCCGATAGGAAGCTGAATCGGAACGGCATTTGCATGGAGTCTCTCGTGAAGCATGGATACGGCACGGAAGAAGTTAGCTCCGTTTATATCCATCTTATTGACATAAACCATACGGGGAACCTTGTACTTATCGGCCTGTCTCCAAACCGTCTCGGACTGAGGCTCAACGCCGCCCTTTGCGCAAAGAACCGTTACCGCGCCGTCAAGGACACGGAGAGATCTCTGAACCTCAACGGTAAAGTCAACGTGACCGGGAGTATCAATGATATTGATACGGTGGATATTTGCCTTTGCCTTTGCGGGATCGTTATGGAACTTGGAATGTGTCCAGTAGCAGGTAGTAGCGGCGGACGTAATTGTGATACCGCGCTCCTGTTCCTGTGCCATCCAGTCCATCGTTGCTGCGCCCTCATGAACTTCACCAATCTTGTGAGTCTTACCCGTATAGAACAGAATACGCTCTGTGGTGGTCGTCTTACCGGCATCTATGTGAGCCATGATACCGATATTACGAGTGTGCTCAAGCGAATAGTCTCTTGGCATATAATTCTTCTCCTTTCAAGATTTGGTGAAATCTTAATATCTGTAATGTGCAAAAGCCTTGTTTGCCTCTGCCATTCTGTGTGTTTCTTCCTTCTTCTTGAATGCACCGCCCGTGCTGTTCACAGCGTCTGTTATTTCTGCTGCGAGGCGCTCGGCCATTGTGCGTTCGCCGCGGCTTCTGGAATAAGCCACGAGCCAACGAAGTCCCAGTGTCTGTCTGCGCTCTGCTCTGACCTCCATCGGCACCTGATAAGTAGAACCGCCTACACGGCGAGCCTTTACTTCAAGAACCGGCATGATGTTTTCAAGAGCAGCCTGGAATACTTCGAGCGGGTTTTTACCCTGCTTTGCTTCGATTATAGCAAATGCGTCATAGACGATAGACTGAGCAACGCCCTTCTTACCGTCATACATGATGTTATTTACAAGCTTTGTTACGAGCTTGGAGCCGTATATAGGATCCGGCAATACATCTCTTTTGGAAATTTGTCCTCTTCTCGGCACTTTTCTTCCCTCCTTCACAAAAAATGAATCTCATAGGTACTCGAAAGCAGTACTTTCGCTTGCGCTCGTCGAAGATGCTGTATATAAACATTTGTTACAGTAACATCGGACGGGAGCTAATATACTGACAGTGATATTATACCTGCCTAAGGTTTGTCCGCTTTGCGGAATTACTTCTTCTTAGGTCTCTTTGCGCCGTACTTCGAACGGCTCTGGTTACGGTTTGCAACGCCCTGTGCATCAAGCGTGCCGCGAATGATGTGGTAACGCACACCGGGGAGGTCACGAACTCTTCCCCCGCGGATAAGGACAACGGAGTGTTCCTGAATGTTGTGTCCGATACCCGGAATGTAGGTTGTTGCTTCAAGTCCGTTTGTAAGTCTTACTCTGGCGATCTTACGCATAGCGGAGTTCGGCTTCTTCGGGCTTGTTGTGGAAACCTTTGTGCATACGCCTCTTTTCTGAGGTGAAGACTGGTTTGTCGCAGCGTTTTTAAGAGTATTGAAGCCCTTTTGGAGCACAGGTGCTTTGGACTTGTAAACTCTGTCTGTACGACCCTGTCTTACAAGCTGGTTAAATGTTGGCATTTTATTCCTCCTTCTTCTGTAATAAATGTTTATATACAGTCGCGCGCTTCTTGGGGCGTGCGTCACTGTCTCTTTAAGTGCTTTCGGGCATAGTACGCCCAAAGCTACTTGATATTATATCATTTCCACGGTCGATTTGTCAAGTGGGAAAGTTTTTCCCGTAGATTTTCTCCCTTTTGCACAATAAATATTCGTTATTCGGTGGTTTTTTCGACGTTTTTTATGCAATTTTCAACAAAGCCAACCGAAGTCGTCCCGCACAATCGGGATTCCGAAAAATTTTGAAGCGTTTTCGGCGGTTATGATGGTCATTTCCTCGTCCGAAATACCGTGTATTCTCGCAAGTTCTTCTATCGTAAGACTCATAAGTCCCGAATGATTGAGTTCGCCGCGATACGGGTGCGGCGCAAGGTACGGGCAGTCCGTTTCGACCATTATACGATCGAGCGGCACGGCAGCGGCGGCTCTTTTGGTCTTGACGGCGTTCTTGAACGTCACAACGCCCGAAAACGAAATGTACCACCCTTTTGAAGCAAGCTCGTGCGCCATTTCGGGACTTCCGCTGAAAGAGTGAAAAACGCCCTTTACGTTCGGAAACATATCGACAATATCCATAGAACTTCCGTGCGCGTCTCTGTCGTGAATAATTACGGGCATTCCGCGCCTTTCGGCTATTTTCATCTGTCTTATGAAATATTCTCTCTGCTTATCTCTGTCGACACCGTCATAGTGAAAATCAAGCCCTATCTCACCTATGGCGACGGTTTTGTTTTCTTCCTTATTATCAAGATGCTCTTCAAGTCTTTTCATCTCGGCGTCGATATCGGTGCAGGCCTCGCAGTCGGACGGGTGTATGCCTACCGCATCATACATATTTTCGTATTTTTTCGCCTGCGCAATGCAGGCAAGAGCATTTTCGTTGTTTGTGCCTACGTTTATTATCGTTCCGACGTTATCCGCAAACAGTTTTTTCAGAATACCGTCGGCACTTCCTCCGAATTTTTCGTCATAGTAGTGTGCATGGGAATCGAACATCTTCATCGCTTTCACGACCTTTCGGTTATAATTCTTCGGATATTCTGCGGTTCACCTCGTCGCGAAGTCCGAGAAGCTGTGCCTTGCTCACGCGACAATTAAAGCCGATGTCGGGGATATGTTTTCTGATGATTCCGAGCACGTTTTCCCTGTCCGTCATGCTTTCGAGAAGAGCAAGCACTCCCGCGTCCTGCATCGAATCGCGGAATGTGACCAGCCGCACGGACATATCGACACCTTTTCCGTTAGGATAGACGATATACGATGTTCCCGAAACAAAATCCTCGTCCATATCGCTTGACACGCGTGGGTCGATCATTTTTCTTGCCAAACGGTTGTGCCAGGCATTGAATCCCCAGTTTAGAAAACCTTTTATGCCGTAATAATAAAGCACCGTTCCGAGTATTCTTCCGCGTTCCTGCGG
>CAKRPQ010000029.1 GCA_934385225.1 uncultured Eubacteriales bacterium | reverse complement strand
GGATGACGAAACGCAGTCCGACGCGGAGGACTATAAGGCGATTTTCGAGGGACTTGAACTCGGCACGGAGGCGACGAGAACGGGCATCATCGACAACGCGAGAAAAAGTAAGTACATAGAACTTAAAAAGGACGTTTATTATATTCTGCCGGGCGGTATTTTCCTTATAGAATCTCTCGCAAATATGAATATAAATATGGATAAGTATAAAACGTCCGAGGTCGGTCGCGCGCTTAAAAAGGTTTTTCACGGAGAAATGACCGTTGATGAGAGCGTAAAACTCGCCGAGAATGAGATAGCGGGATATTTCGGCAAAAACGAGCTTCCGCCCGAACTTGACACCGATACGGGCTTTTTCGGCGATGTTGTCGGTAAATGTCCGAAATGCGGCAGAGACGTCGTCAGATACCGCTATAAATACTCCTGTTCGGGGTATAAAGAGGGGTGCGACTTCGGCGTCGGCTGTTATATCTGTTCGCGCGCGATCTCCGTTTATAATATGAAAATGCTTCTCGAAACGGGACGGACATCGAAAATTCAAGGGTTTGTTTCAAGAAAAACAGGAAAAACGTTCGACGGTTTTCTTGTACTCAAAGACGGGAAGGCACAGTTTGAATTTTAACTTGTGTGTAAATAAAATGTTTCTCAGTTGTTAACTCTACCGATTTTGCGCGCGTAAAATGATGTAAATATAGGATTTTTATGGGAAAACGCTAAAAAACCTTTGACAAATCGGTAAAAATGTAGTATAATAATTCCTGTATGATTAAAGGGGGATTTTGTGCTTTTGCGCATTTTTGCTCCGAAAAAAATCAAAAACGGAGACTGATATGCCGCGATTTTTTGTTTCGCGCGAGAGCATCGATAGGGAAAAGGGCGAGATTGTTCTCACGGGCGAAAATGCTCACCATATTTCGACGTCGCTTCGTATGAAACCGCTTGACAGGCTCACGGTTTGCGACGGAGAAAGAAACGAATATGACTGCGTTATCGCCTCGTTTGACCGCGAGAACGTCAGAGCAAAAATAGAGGAAAGACACGAAAGTGCGTCCGAACCGCCTTTTTTTGCAACGATATATCAGGGACTTCCGAAGGGCGATAAGCTTGACGCGATAATTCAGAAATCGGTCGAATGCGGCGCGAGCGCGCTTGTGACTTTTGAGAGCGAGTTCTGCGTTGCGCGGGAGAAAAGCGAGTCGAGAGACAGAAAGCTCGACAGACGCAGAAAGATCGCGCTTGAAGCCGCAAAACAGTGCGGCAGGGGACTTGTCCCCGAAGTTTTACCGACGGTCGGATTTGCCGAGGCGGTCAGAGCCGCGTCGAAAGCCGATCTGCCGCTTTTTTGCTACGAGGGAGACGGCACGCTGCCGCTTAAAGCTCTCGTGCGGACGCGGCTTTCGGAAAACGAAAAACAGGGAAATATCCGTGCGGACGCGGGACTTACCGTGTCCGTCGTAATAGGGTCCGAGGGCGGTTTTTCCGCGCGCGAGGCTGAATTTGCAAAAGAAAACGGAATGCTCATGACAGGGCTCGGAAAACGTATTCTGAGAACCGAAACGGTATCGGAATTTGTACTTGCCGCGCTTGTTTACGAGCTTGAAATGTGAAATTTTGGAGTGTGACTTATGGCAAAGAATATCAGAACGGAAAAGAATAAAAGAACAGATGTGCTTTATTACAGAATGCTTGTCGTTCTTGCGGCGCTTATCGCCGTGATCTTCTGCATAACGGGTATGACAAGGACTGCGAACGCGAAAAATGAGTTTACACTCACCGTCGCGCCGATAATTTCGATAGTTTTCGCCTGCCTTTCCGCTGCAGCACTTGCGTTTTTTATTGTCCGCAGGGTGAAGAAAACGGACGAAACGTATAAGATCCTGTCAGGCGGATTCCTTACCGCGCTTATGCTCTGGCTTACCGCAATATTTGCTCTTTACAGCAGAATAAGCGAAAGAAAACTTATTGTTTTCATCGTCGTCACGGCGGCTCTTTACTTTATCTACTATCTCTATTCAAAAGAATTTTTCGTATTTTCTCTCGTGTCCGCACTCGGCGCCGCATTGTTTGCGGCGATGAACAGCGCATCGCGCACCGAACATATCGTCCTTGCCGTGCTTACTGTTCTGCTGGCTGCGGTCAGTACGGTTCTTGTTCTCGTCGGACAGAAGAAAGCGGTGAAAATAGGAAAATTCACCCTCTTTGACAAAAAATTCAAAACTTATCCTTTCTGTATTTCATCGGGAATAATGATCGCAGGAACGATTCTCGGCTTCTTTATGAGCGCGGGAACTTTCTATACGCTGGTCGTGCTTTTTGTGTATTATTTAATTTTTACCGTCATTTCGACGATAAAAATGATGTAAAACCCTCAAAAAATTTCAAAAATCTGTTGAAATTTCACAAAAGGTGTAGTATAATATAGGTTATAAGTTACAAAATTCAAATCGGAGAGGCAAAGTATATGTCAAACAGATTGTTTCAGGGTGTTATTCATCAGATGAAGGACGCAATCGACCGCGTTATCGGAGTTCTTGATGAAAATAATGTAATAATCGCTTGCTCTGAGCTTGTCAAGATAGGCGAGGTCATGCAAGGGGTTCGTGAAGAAATGGTCTATTCGTCGGACTCTGCCGTCGTCGGCGGATATACATATCGCCCGATAATGTCGGGTGTAAAGACGGATTATACCGTATTTGTCGAGGGCGAGGATAAGATGGCTGACAGAATATCGAGGCTTCTTTCGATCTCTCTCGGAAATATAAAAAATCTTTACGACGAAAAGTACGATAAAGGCTCGTTTATAAAGAACATTATCCTTGACAACATTCTTCCGAGCGATATATATATAAAAAGTAAGGAACTGCATTTCAATACGGACGAAAGCAGAATAGTTTTCCTCATTAAATTTGACGGCAAAACGGATATAATTCCGTTTGAAATGCTCCAAAATATGTTCCCAGATAAGACAAAGGACTATGTAATAAGCGTCGGCGAGCGCGATATCGTGCTTGTCAAGGACGTAAAGCCCGGAACCGAAGCAAAGGACGCCGAAAAGATAGCGACAAATATTGCCGATACCCTTTCGACCGAGTTCTATGCAAAGGTTTCGATCGGTATTTCAACAATGGTCGATAATATAAAAGATCTTGCAAAGGCTTATAAAGAGGCGCAGGTTGCGATCGAAGTCGGAAAAGTCTTTGAAACCGAGAAGAATATCATCAGCTATGAAAACCTCGGCATCGGCAGACTTATTTATCAGCTTCCGACAACGCTTTGCGAAATGTTTCTGCAAGAGGTGTTCAAAAAAGGCGGCTTTGAGTCGCTCGATAAGGAAACTCTCGGAACAATACAGGCATTCTTTGAGAATAACCTTAACGTATCCGAGACGTCGAGAAAACTCTTTGTTCACAGAAATACGCTTGTTTACCGTCTTGACAAAATACGCAAGCTCACAGGGCTTGATCTTCGCGAATTTGAGCACGCAATAACCTTTAAGGTTGCGCTCATGGTAAAGAAGTACCTCAGTTCAAAGCCCGCAAAGCTCTGATATACGGAAATTGCATTTACAATGTGACACGTCATTATGAGGAACGCATTGTGTGCGTTCATGGGCTACAACCTTGTGAAGCACATTATGCGTTTTTCATGTATTTTCGGTTCTCCGCCGAAAATGCAAAATTTAACGGAAAGGAACAATTAAATGATAGAATTCAAAAATGTCAGAAGCATATATAAAAGAAACAATCATGTTGCTCTTGACGACGTCAGCTTCAAGATAAACGACGGCGAGTTCGTCTTTATCGTCGGACATTCGGGCGCGGGCAAAACAACGATGACAAAGCTGCTTCTCCGTGAAATGACGCCTACGTTCGGCACAATAACGGTGAATAAATATAACCTTTCGAAAATGCCGAAATATAAGGTGGCAAAATATCGGCGCCATATAGGCGTTGTCTTTCAGGACTTCAAACTCTTCCCGAAAAAGACCGTTTACGAGAACGTCGCTTTTGCCATGCAGGTTGTCGGAACACCTAAATCGCTTATAGCAAGACGTGTTCCCGCAATTCTCAAATCAATGGGACTTATCGAAAAGGCGAAAAACATTCCCGAAGAACTTTCCGGCGGCGAACAGCAGAGAGTTGCTATTGCGAGAGCGCTCGCAAACAGCCCCGATATTATAATCGCCGACGAACCGACCGGTAATATCGACCCGCAGATGGCTGCGGAAATTATGGATCTACTTCTCTGGATAAATCAGAAATTCGGCAAGACTGTCGTCGTCGTAACGCACGCGGAAAATCTTGTCAATACATATCGGCAACGCGTAATCAGACTTGACCACGGCAAGGTTGCGTCAGACAGGATCGGAGGTATGTTTGAATGAATGATAATCAGATAAAACGTCCGCCGAAAATGAAGAAAAGCTATAATCCGTTTATGTTCATCGGCGAGGCATTCAAAAACCTCTGGCGCGACAGAGTGATGTCTCTTTCTTCTATCCTCGTGCTTGCCAGCTGCCTTGTAGTTCTCGGTTGCTTTGCGCTTATCGTTTATAATATCAATATCAATATGGATAAGCTCGTTTCGCTTAATCAGATAGTCGTTTTTGCCGACTATGACCTTGACGAAGATAAGGTCGCCGAAATCGGCGAGCAAATAAAAACTCTCGATAACGTCGATTCCGTCGAATACGTCTCCAAAAACGACGGACTTGATTCGATGAAAACGGAGTATGCGGGTTTTGAGGATATTTTTGATAAAATGAAAGAAGAGGGTGATAACCCGCTTCCCGACAGCTTTATCGTCAGATACACGGATACGTCGAAGGTGACGACGCTTGAATATAACTTGCGTCAGATCGAGGGAGTTATGAAGGTTAAGAACAGACTTGACCTTGCCACATCGCTCGAAAACTTCAAAAACGGAATATCGCTCGTGTTTATCTGGTTTCTCGTCGTGCTTTTTGTCGTCAGCGTGTTTATTATCATAAATACGATAAAGCTCGCTGTAAATTCGCATATGGAAGAGATCAGAGTCATGAAATATATCGGTGCGTCAAACTGGTTCATTGTCGTTCCTTACGTCATTGAAGGCGTGATAATCGGCATTTTTTCCAGTGTGATCGCGTACATAATAGAATGGTATATCTACTTCAATATGGAAAAAATGGTTGCGTCGGATATTCAGATGATAGAGCTGGTGTCCTTCGGCGATATAAGAAGTTTTGTCGTCTCTGCATTCATCATCGTCGGAATTTTTACGGGTATTATCGGAAGCTGTATTTCGCTTCACAGAAATCTTCAAGCGTAATAGTTTCGGAGGATTAAATTATGAAAAAGAGGTCAAAAATAAGACAGAAAATAGTGTCGGTCGTGCTGTCTCTTGCGCTCTGCGTTCCCATGACGGGACTGTTTGTGCGTGAGAATACCGCCGAGGCGGCAACCGACGCGACAGTCAAGGCTTTTGAAGAGAAGATCAGCAATATAAAAAAGAAAAAGAACGAGGTTGCGAATCGTCTGAAAGCAGCGCAGAGCAATAAAACAAAGGCGATAGACAAGAAAAAGGATATCGACGAGCAGCTTAACCTTGCTACCGAGGAGATAGAGACTATAAAGAGCCTCATCGCCGAGTATGACGTTCAGATAGAGGAAAAACAGGGCGAAATAAAGGATGCGCAGGCGAATATCGACTCACAGTACGATAATTTTAAGCAGATGATGCGCCTTTCTTATGAAGAGGGCGACGCAAGCTATCTTGAAATGGTTCTCGGAGCGGAGAGCTTCTACGATTTCCTTGTGCGCGTCGACCGCATAACTTCTCTTATGGATTATTGCAAAAAGCTTCTTAATTCTTATAAGGAAAATAAGGTTGCGCTTGAAAATGCCGAGGCAACGCTTGAAAAATCGAGAGAGTCTCAGGTTGCGTATAAAGACGAGCTTGATAAGAATGTAGTCGAGCTTGATAAGCTCCAAGACGAAAACGAAGCGTATATGAAGTCGCTTGAAAAGGATATGACAAGCCTTCAAAGTACGTATTCCGAATACATAAAAGCTGAAAAAGAGCTTGACGCGGAGCTTGAAAAATACCTTGCGGAGCTTGCCGCAAAGGAAAACAGCGAATATGTCGGCGGTGAGTTTAACTGGCCCGTTCCCGTCGCAAACAAACGCATAAGCAGCCCTTACGGAAACCGCGTGCTTAACGGCGTTAAGGAATTCCATATGGGTATTGATATTCCCGCGGCGAAGAATACGCCTATTTACGCGTCGAACGGCGGTAAAGTCATTACGGCGAAATTCCATTACAGCTACGGAAACTATGTCGTTATCGACCACGGCGGCGGAAAATCCACACTTTACGCGCACGCAAATTCGCTTAACGTAAAGCAGGGAGATACCGTAAAGCAGGGCGACGTCATTGCTTATGTCGGAAATACGGGTAACTCTTTCGGCTGCCACGTTCACTTTGAGGTCAGAATCAACGGTAAACATACAAACCCGCTCGGCTACGTCGTTCAGCCTAAATAAGAGAGCGGAAAAACCTTTGGAGGCATATTGTTTTGAGTAAAAAAGTGTCTGTTCTTACGCTCGTCATAACGCTGATAATTGCCGTGACGATCGTGTTTATGCTCACTTTCACGCTTCTCTCCGATTATTACAGGGGACGAATGGCGGAAATATATGAGGAAGATAATTCGGTGTCCGAAAATTCGGGCATGTCGAAGTATCTTGATAAAATTTATGTCGTCGATGCGCTTTTCGATAAATATTCGTATTTCGACCTTGACGAGGATGCGATTGTCGACGGAATGCTCAAAGGCTATGCCCACGGAACAGGAGATAAATACGCCGAATACTATAACGCCGAGGAGTACGCCGAAATGCGTGAGAGCAGTAACGGCGAGATGCAGGGCATAGGCATAAACATTATAGAAAATGCGGAATATGGCGTTATCGAAGTTATAAACGTAATGCCCGATTCGCCTGCGCTTGAAGCGGGAGTTAAGCCGGGAGACCTTATTGTCACCGTCGGAACGGGCGATGATGCCGAGAGCGTTTCGGAGCTCGGATATTATCCCGCAGTCGCAAAACTGCAAGGCAAAGCGGGAACGGTTTGTGAATTTACCGTTGCGAGAGGCGAAAATTATAAGGAAAAAGTCGAGTTTTCGATAGAGCGCGGGTATGTGACCGAGCTTTCGGTTCTTTATCACGTCTACGAACCCGATAAAACGATAGGAATCGTTAAGATTGTAGAATTTAACGGCGAGACGCCGAACCAGTTCTTTGCCGCGATAGAGGAACTTCAAAAAGAAGGCGTTACAAAGTTCGTTTTCGACGTCAGATATAATCCGGGCGGAGACCTGAATGCTATTTGCTCTGTCCTTGATTATATTCTCCCCGAAGGACCGATAATCAGAACGCGCGATAAAGCGGGGAACGAGGAGACGATAAGCTCCGACGAAAGCGAATTTACCGCGCCGATGGTTGTTCTATGTAACGGCAATACGGCAAGCGCGGCGGAACTCTTCACATCGGCACTTAAAGACTATAAAAAAGCTACCATTGTCGGCGAGCAGACCTACGGAAAGGGAAGTATGCAGTCGATAATCCCGCTCGGCGACGGCAGCGGCGTGAAACTTACAACGAAAATGTATTTTCCGCCTTTCTCCGAGGGCTATGACGGCGTGGGAATAACGCCCGATATAGAGATCGCGCAGGACGAGGCACTCAAAGGCAAGAATATTTATAAAATCACGGACGAAGATGACGTGCAGCTCGGAAAAGCCGCCAGCGTTTTAAAGGAAATTAATTAAACATCAAAGGAGAATATTCAATGGCAAACGGAAAGCAGATGCTTTACACAAAAGAGGGACTTAAAGAACTTACAGACGAACTGAGTTACCTCAAAAATACGAAAAGACAGGAAAATCTTGAAGCGATAGCAGTCGCACGTTCATTCGGAGACCTTTCCGAAAACGCCGAGTACGATGCGGCTCGTAACGAGCAGGCGCAGATCGAGGCGAGAATAAAAGAGCTTGAAGAACTTATCGGAAACGCCGTTATCGTCGATGAAGAGACCATCGACGCGGGAATCGTCAGCATGGGTTCTTACGTCAAGGTGAAAATGACCAAAACGGGCGACGAAAGAGAGTACAGTATAGTCGCACCGAACCAGGTTTCGCCTCTTGCGGGACTCATTTCCGATCAGTCTCCCGTAGGTAAAGCACTTATCGGCGCAAAGGCGGGCGACACCGTAACATTCGAGGTTCCGGGCGGATCGGTCAGCATGGAAGTTCTTGAAGTTTCGAGAGCAAAGCATAATAATAACAACGCATAAAAATTCCCCGAAAGGACATTTTAACATGGCAGAAGAAAAGAACATACAAACTCCCGAAGAGGAAACGGAACTCACCGCGGAGGAAATAAGCGATATACTTAAAGTGCGCCGCGCGAAGCTCGCCGATATGTGCGAGGCGGGCAATGACCCGTTTGAGAAGGTCAGATTTGATTTTGACGCTTACACTACGGATATTAAGGATAATTTCGAGGAATACGAAAATAAGGACGTCAAAATCGCGGGCAGACTTATGAGCCGCCGCGATATGGGCAAAGCGAACTTCATCGACGTCGCCGACGGAAAGGGAAGAATACAGTGCTACGTCAGAATCGACGACGTGGGCGAAGAAACGTTTGAACAGTTCAAAAAGTGGGATATAGGCGACATTGTCGGCATTTCGGGCTTCGTTTTCAGAACGAGACGCGGCGAAATATCCGTTCACGCAAAGTCGATAGAGCTTCTTGCAAAGTCGCTTCTGCCTCTTCCCGAAAAGTTTCACGGACTTAAAGACCAGGAGACGAGATACCGCCAGAGATACGTTGACCTTATCGTCAATCCCGACGTAAAGGATACGTTCGTAAAGCGTTCGATAATTATTCGCGAGATAAGAAATTACCTTGACAGCAAGGGCTTCCTTGAAGTCGATACACCTATACTTGTGCCGCTTGAAATAGGCGCGTCCGCAAGACCTTTCAAGACACATCATAATACGCTTGATATGGATATGTACCTCAGAATAGAGACGGAGCTTTACCTTAAAAGACTTATCGTCGGCGGTATGCACCGTGTTTACGAGGTTGGACGTATTTTCAGAAACGAAGGTATGGATCCGAAGCATAATCCCGAGTTTACAACCGTTGAACTTTATCAGGCATTCACCGATTATAAGGGCATAATGAATCTTGTCGAAGAACTTTATACGGGACTTGCCGAGAAGGTGACAGGTTCAAAGGTCATCACATATCAGGGCAAAGAAATTGATATGGGTCACTGGGAGAGAATGACCATGGCGGAAGCGGTCAGGAAGTATTCGGGCTGCGACTATAACGACTGGAAGACCGACGAGGACGCGAGAGCGTGCGCAAAGGAAAAGCACGTCGAAGTTCCCGCAGACGCGACAAAGGGCAAGGTTCTTGCCGAGATGTTCGACGCGTTCGTTGAGGAAAATCTCATTCAGCCGACGTTCATCTATGACTATCCCGTTGAAATTTCGCCGCTTGCAAAGAGAAAGGCAAACGATCCGCTCTTTACCGAGCGCTTTGAGTATTTTATCAATGCGACCGAGTACGGAAACGCGTTCAGCGAGCTTAATGACCCGATAGATCAGAAAGAGCGCTTTGAAAAGCAGGTAAAGGCGAAGAAGGCGGAAGAACCGAACTGTAATGCGGAGGTCGATTATGACTATGTCACCGCGCTTGAATACGGCATGCCTCCGACAGGCGGCCTCGGATTCGGTGTCGACAGACTTGTAATGCTCCTTACCGACAGCGCGTCGATAAGAGACGTTCTCCTCTTTCCCACAATGAGACCCGATAAATAATAACGTCAGAAGTACCGATAAAAGGGTATATTGCGTGTAAAACGCGGTAAGCCACTGTTATTTGCGGAAACGGTGCAGTTACAGCTGCGAAAAATTTAAGCGGAGGGAAAACCCCTCCGCTTTTGTTTTGCATTCGGTCAGCGATGTGCTTTTATATCAATTTTGAGACTGTTTCGCAAAGCTTTGTCGCAAGGTCGAAATGACCTTTTTTGCTAAGGTGCATATGATCTTTGTCGTTAAACTCTGCGATCCCTTCTGCATCTAAAAACAGGCATTTGTTTTCATTGCAGACGGCTTCATAGTATTTTGCGAGCTTGCACGATTTTTCGGCACACCCGTCGCCCATGTACGGGTCATTTAATTCTTTGTGTATATGCGGCGGAGAAATGACCAGAATATACGGATCTGCTCCTATCTCGGCAAAGGTCGCTTTGGCTTCAATAATAAGACGTTGAAGTCCGAGACCGATACATGGTGCACTTGCGTTGAAGCGTGCTTTTGTGTCATTTGTTCCGAGCATAATAATAAGCATGTCGATCGGTTCGTGAGTAAGAATGCACGAAGATATATAGTCAAGTCCCGATAATCCTTTGTGATACGGATCATCAAACACTGTTGTTCTTCCGCCAAGTCCCTCCTCAATCACAAGATACTTGTTTCCGAGAAATTTTTGTAAAAGACAGGTCCAGCGTTCGTTTTCGTTAAATCTGTTTCCGCCGTCTGCGCAGTCTGTCGGATCGGCACAATAACCGTGCGTGTTCGAATCGCCGAAGCATAAGATGTGTTTTTTCATTTTTGTCCTATGAATTTTTCGATGGCAGCGTCTATCATACCTGCGGCTTCGTCAACAATGCGCATATCGTCTGCACAGATGTTTGTAAGCGGAGAGCGAACTCCGCCAAGATCCAGATTTTCACGTTTTTTAAGGACGGCTTTAATAACGGCATACATATTTGCCTTTCCCGAGAAGAGCTTGTATATAATGTTGTTGACATTATATTGAATCCGACGGGCTGTTTCAGGCTCGCCTTTTTTGAAGCATTCGAACAGTTTGATATAAAGTTCAGGCATTACGGAGTATGTACCGCCTATACCGCCGTCGGCACCCATAACGAGACCGCTTATGAGTTGCTCGTCAGGACCGTTTAACACAACAAAATCACGTTTGTTGAGTGCACCTTCATATTTGAATTGCTGGATATCCATAGTAGGCATAGAGCTGTTTTTAACGCCGATAACACGCGGATTTTTCAGCATTTCGCGAAGAAGAGGCAGCGTGAGAGGAACACCTGCAAGCTGTGGGATATTGTATATAATAAAATCTGTGTTCGGGGCTGCCGAGGAAATGTCATTCCAGTATTCGGCGATGGCGTGTTCGGGGAGCTTGAAATAGATAGGCGGTATAGCGGCGATAGCATCGACGCCGAGACTTTCCGCGTGTGCCGCAAGCTCCATGCTGTCTCTTGTGTTGTTGCAGGCAACGTGAGCAATGATTGTAATTTTACCGTCGGCTGCCTTTACGGCGTGTTCGAGGGTGAGTTTTCTTTCGGAAACGCTTTGGTATATACATTCGCCCGATGAGCCGCCGACGTATATTCCTTTTACGCCTTTGTCGACAAGCCGTTTTGTGTACTTTTCAATGTTTTCGGGGGAAACGTTTCCGCTTTTGTCGTAGCAGGCATAAAATGCGGGAATTATGCCTTGAAATTTTTTGATGTCCATAGTAATCTCCTTATTGAATGATGTTTTGGATTATAAATGTTTGTCCGATAATGCCGTGACGATACGCTTTATGTTTTTTTCAGCCTCTTCCGCATGCCTGCTTCGATATTCTCTGAATATTACGTCGATGAGAGTCAGTAAAGCCATTTTTGCGGCAACGGAACCCATTTGATACGGACCTTCCTTCGAACCGCAGCAAAGGGTAACGTCGGCGAGTTTTGAAATAGGAGATTTTTTGAATCTCGTAACGAGTACGGTTTTTATGCCGAGACGTTTGGTCAGCTCCAAAAGTTCTATTCCGTTTACGGTTGCCCCCGAGTATGAGAAAAGAAGAACTATATCGTTCTCTCTCATCGTTGCTGCCGTTGCCGTCTGAGAATGAGAATCGGCTACCGCCACAAACTTCGGTTCGACTATCGAGAGAAGTCGGGCACATTCTTCTGCCATAATCATACTGCTTCCCGAGCCGGCACATAAAACTCTTCCCGCACGCTCAAAAAGCTCAATGGCGCTTTCTATTGCATTTTTGTCAAGCAGTGCTATCGTTTCGTCGATAGCTTCCTTCGATTCTGCCGCGCTTTGCTTTCCGCTTGAAAGAATGTCGTGTTCTTCGTTTACGAAGGACGGCGCACGCTTTTCCGCAATGCAGGCAGCGAGTTCGAGCTTAAAAATGTTGAAACCTTTGAGGTTCAGATTTCGGCAGAAGCGAGTGACCGTTGCGTCGGCTACCTCCGCAGATTCGGCAAGCTCCGAGATTGACATGTACTGTATTTTTTCGCAGTTGCTCAGAACATAATTTGCCACCTTTTTTTCCGATGGACTGAAACTGTAATAGTGCGAGCGTATGTTACCGATAATGTTTGCTTCACTCATCTGTAAGCTCCCCAAGCATTAGATCTACCATTCCGAGCATTCTCGGAAGGTGAAAAGGACCTTTGAATGTAGACCCTTTACACGGCGGCATTGTCGGTAATCCGTCGCGGCGGAGATAACCGTACCATTCGCCGTATTTCTGGTCGTAAAAATGTTTGAGACAGTAGTCGAAAGTCTTGAAGAAATAATCGAGATACTTTTCTTTGCCCGTGTCTCTGTAAAGCATTAATGAGGATATAAGAATCTCATTGTGAGGCCACCACAGCTTCATATCATGTTCGTATGATTCGGGCGGAAGACCGAGCGCGTCTATAAAGTATAGAAGCCCGCCGTATTCATTGTCCCAACCCGCCTCAAAGGCGTTAGTGAATATTTCCTCGCACTTTTCTATAAGCTCGGGTTTTCCTTTGCGTTTTGCGTATTCGAGTATGAACCATACGCCCTCTATGTCGTGCCCCGGGTTGATAATGCGTCCCTCTGTAAAGTCAAGTCTCGCTTCACCGTTCGGACCCACGTTTTCGAGAACGCATTTCAGTTCGGGGTGAACGTGATATTTGAATATTTCGTTTACGCAAGCCTCTGCACGGCTGTCGTAAATCGGTGCGTTTTCGGGATCGACTCTTGACAGAACCGATGTCATGTTAAGATAAATCATCGGATATCCGAATGAACGGCCCGAACGCGTTTCGGGTATTGTCTTAGGACCGAGTCCTGTCGGATCGTGAGCTCCGTGCCAGAGATCCCAGTAGGAGTTGTAGGCTCTGATTGCACGGTCGAGGTATTCTCTTTCTCCCGTCACGCCGTAGTATTCGGCATTTGCCATTGAGTAGAAAGTTTCCGAGTAAAAATATCTTCTTTGACGAAGAGGCTTGCCGTCTGCGGTAACCGTGAAGTACATACGGTCGCCCGCATTGCGGTTAATGCAGAATTTTTCCATAAAATCGAGACAGCTTTTTGCTGCCGATAACCATTCGGACCTGACGCCGTATATCTTGCAAAGCCATGAAAACGTCCATGCACAGCGTCCTTGCATCCAGACGCTTTTGTCGGTGGAATACACTTTGCCGCTTCGGTCAAGGCAGGTATATACCCCGCCGTTTACCTTGTCTATGCCGTTGTCGAGCCAGAATTTTATACATTCGTCAAGTTGTGTTTTGACGGAGCCTCTGACAGCTTTGAGTTTTTGTTTATCCATAATAAACAGTCCTTTCGTTTTCGCTGTAAAAATTATATCACGAATGAAAATAATTGTCAATAATTATTTTTATGAAAATTATTATCAAATAAAATCGTGGTTTTTCAATTTTTTGATTGTCGAAAAACGAAAATGCTTGACATACGGTATTGTTGTGAGTATAATCATTACTGCATGACACGACAAGACTTTCCACAAATGATATAAGCGGTGCAATTACTTTTTTGCGTGGAGGAGTTTATGGAAGAAAAGCGGAACGAACTTTATAGCGCGGCGACCTTACGCCCGAATGGTGGATCTGAAATGGTAGAAAATTTATGATAAAATTTGTATTGCCGACCGAAGAGAACAGAGACGATGTCCTCTATTTCTACGACGAATTTGAAAACAACCGCGAGAACTGCATCGGTTACGGCGGTCATATAGGATACGCCGTTCGTCTGTCGATGCGAAACCGCAGACTTGCGGCGGAAATGCTTGCGGAGGGGCTTGAAATTTCAAAGAATTTCGGATTTGAAAAGGTTCTTCTTGTCTGTGATGAGAATAATTATCAGTCCGAAAAGGTCATAATCAAAAACGGCGGTGCTTTTGAAAATAAACTGTATGACGACGATGAAAAAGTGTTTGTAAAACGCTATTGGAGAATACTTTGATATGACAAAAAACGAGATATATGGCTTTCTGCGCGAAAAAGGGATTTTATATGAGGTGACGGAGCATAAGGCGGTATATAATATGAAAGAACTTGCCGATGTTGAACTTCCGCATCCGGAAGCCGATGCCAAAAATCTTTTTGTGCGTGACGATAAAAAGCGGAATTACTACCTTATAACCGTGAAAGGCAATAAGCGCGTAGACCTGAAAGAATTTCGTCGTGAAAACGGCACAAGACCTCTTACTTTTGCGTCAGAGAGTGAACTGGCAGATATTCTGGGGCTTGAAGCAGGCTCTGTGACGCCGCTCGGAGTGCTTAATGACGAAGAACGGAAAGTCAGCGTGTTTATTGACGATGAACTCTGTGAGAGTGGGCTTATCGGAGTGCATCCGTGCGAGAATACCGCGACAGTGTGGCTTAAAACCGACGACCTTTTCGAAATAATCAAAGAGCACGGCAATCCCGTATTCGCAGTAAAAATAAAATAAAACGCGGAGAGCAGATGCTCTCCGCATTTTATTGCCATAAAAATGACAGGGCGTACTGAAAATTTACAATTTGTTTGTAGAATAATGTTGTGTAAAGTGCTATCATAAACATGAATATACCTTGGTAGCATGCTTTGCCAAAAGTTACATTTTTTGAGTGGTGTAGCAATAAGGTAAGAATGCGATCGATAATAAAATAACAGACAGAACGCTAAAAAGGACAAATATGACGGCGACAATCAAAACACCGAAAACCTTTTTTGAGAATTTCCGCAAAAAAGTGAAGAACATTCATATCGCCGCATTTGCGGCGACGTTTGCCGTAGGATTTGCGGCTCATATGTACCGAATGACGAACTGGCTCCCGAACTGGGACTCTCTCGTTTTTCGCGACGACCCGCAGCATATGGCTCATCTCGGCAGGTGGTTTCTTTCGGTTGCCGCCAAAATAAGTACCGACTACGAGCTCCCGTGGCTCTGCGGGCTTCTTTCGCTTTTCTACATCGGACTTGCCGCCGTTATCGTCTGCGAGATTTTCGATGTCAGAAGCCGACTTTCCGCGGCGCTCATAGGCGGTATCACCGTTTCGTTTCCGACCGTCATTTCTTCGTTTACGTATTGTTATGTATCGGACGCATATTCGCTTGCGTTCCTTCTCGCGTGTGCCGCGGCATATCTTCTCACACGTCGTTCTGCTAAAAACGCCGTGTGCGCGAGCATTTTGCTCACTCTTTCGCTGGGAATATATCAGGCATATGTGACCGTCACGGTAGAGCTTCTCACCTGTGCGCTCGTTCTCGGACTTCTCACAGGTGCCGACAGCGTAAAGTCCTCTATTTTGAAAGCTCTTAAATATCTTGTCGCGGGTGCTTTCGCATTTGCCATCTATTACGGTGTGCAGAAAGCCGCCGTAGCGTTCTTTGACGTTAAACTGCTCGATTATCAGGGGCTTTCCGACACGTTTGCCTTTGCGAATGTCGATATCAAAACCGCAATCGGGAACTGCCTGTATGTGTTCAAAAATCATTTTGTTGATTTTTCGGGCGGGTTCAACGTTTATTCTGCGCTGAACATTGCCGTTTTCTCCCTGCTTGCAGTCGGTTATATCGCGGCGCTTGTTAAGAATTTCCGCACCGTCGGCGGTACGGTTCTGACGGTTCTTTATGCTTTGACTATACCGTTTGGCAGCCTTGCACTGTTTTTTGCCGATAAAAATCTTGATTATCATATGCTTATGCGTATGGGACTTTTCATCGTGTACGTTTATCTCGTTATGATTTACGAAAAATTTCGTTCGGATACCCGCGCGTCATGCGTAAAATCGTGGAGCGTTCTCGTTCTTGCGTGTGCGCTTGTCTTTGATTTTGTCTGCGTCGCGAATGTCGCGTATCATAAGCTCGGTATGGCATTTGAGAAATCCTACGGAACACTTCTGCATATTGCCGACCGTATAGAAAAGGCAGACGGCTACGATACCGCCAAAAAAATTCTCACAGTCGGTTATCTGCCTGACAGCGAAGCGTATTCGGTGAATTTTCCGCCGGAAATAACGGGTACGACCGACGGACTTATCATAAGACACGACGATGAAGTTGTCGGACAGAGCGTTCTCGCCTCGGCACTCGGTGATTATTGCGGCATATCGCTTGATTTCGTTCACGGCGAGGAGGCGGAGAAGATGAAATCCTCCGACACCGTCAGAAATATGCCGTGTTTTCCGCGCGAAGGCTCTGTTGTTATCAAAGACGGAATAGTGATAGTCAAGCTCGGTGAGGAGAGTGCAGGGGAGTAATGAAGAAAACAGACTATAAACCGCACATTTATTTTTGCGCCGATGATTTCGGTATGAGCTTGCCGACCTGCCGTCGTATTCTCGATTGCCGCACACACGGCGTTCTTAATAAGATCAGCGTTCTGCCGAACACGAAAATAGAGAACTTTTCGGAAATTTTGAAAAGTTGCGACGGGCTTGACTTGTCCGTCCATATAAACCTTGTCGAGGGACAGTGCGTTTACGATAAAGAACGCCTGCCGCTGCTTGTCGATGAGGACGGACACTTCAAAAATTCTTTTACGGGACTGCTTTTGCTATCGCTTACACACAGAAGAGAATTCAGAGAGCAGGTAAAGCGCGAAATAAAAGCGCAGATTGCCCGCGCTCTGGAATTTTTCCCAAGTGGGACGCCGATTTTGCTCGACAGCCATCAGCATACGAATATGATACCCGCGATATTTAAGGTGCTCGCCGAGGTGATAGAGGAGGAGAGACTTGACGTAAAGTATATCCGTATTCCTGCCGAGCCTGTCACGCCGTATCTTGCTTTGCCGTCATTTTACACGCAGTATCTTACTATAAATCTTGTGAAGCAGATAGTCCTTAATACCTGCAACCTTATCAATCGTCCTGTGCGACGCTGCCTGAATATTCCGAGTGCGGTTTTTTGCGGCGTAATGTTTTCGGGAAATATGTCGCTTTCACGAGTGAATAAGCTCCTTCCGAAGTATGTAAAATACGCGTCAAAGAGGCATAGCAACATAGAATTTCTTTTCCACCCCGGTTTTACAGAGAACGGGGAAGAGCTTTTTGACCCTAAGAAGACCGAATTTCACGTTTTCTATCTGTCAAAAGGCAGGAAAAATGAGTACGATGCTCTGCATATAATAAAAAAATGAGGCGATTTTTCGCCTCATTTTTTTGTTTTCTTTTTAAGGATAATACGACCGCGGAAATCGACGTGAACCGTTATTTCGTCCGACGGTGTAATGTTCAGCTTTTTGCGAAGAGCTGCGGGAAGCACGAACCTCCCAAGCTCGTCGATTTTTCTTGTGTATTTTTTCATCGGTATTGTTTGTTTAACGCTTTCCTGTGATTTTGCGGCAATCTCTGTAATTGTCACGCGTTTATTATATCACAAGAACCGTGTCGAAATGTGTCGAACTGTGACGCAAAAAAATTATTTTATTGAATTTTTAATCATCGTCTCGACGACGGCAAGAATCTGCGTCTGCGTTACGGGTGAAAGACCTTCGAGCTTATCTTCGAGACGAGAAGCTCTGACTTTGTAGCCCTTGTCGATAACGTCGCAGAATATTTCGTCGGCGGAGCAGCCGAGTCTGTTCATAATATCGACCAGAGTGTCGATCTGCACCCTGTAAATGCCGCGTTCTATTGCGGAAAGGTGGTTTTTGCTTATCCCGATCATTTCGGAAAGCTCGTCTTGCGTGAGTTTGCATTTCATGCGCTGTTCTTTAATGCGTTTGCCGATAAGTTTTTCAATCATTTTTATACCGCCTCATTGTATTACATTTATTGTAATTGAAAAATAAAATTTTATACACTCTGTACGGCAATTATTATAACCGCAAAACGCTTATTTTTAGCTTATTGCGAAAAAAGAAAAGACCGAACGGCATAAAACCGCTCGGTCATTTTTAGTTTTTCGTGATTTTGAAAAGCACACCATAGTCGATGTTAATGAATTTCACGCGGTCGCCGTCGAACACCGCTTTAACCCTGTCATCGTCCCATATCGGGTAGCAGATGACCGATTTAGCACCCTCCGATGTAAATTCAAGCGACTCTATCGGTTGAGGCTCTTTGAGATCGCGCAGAACCTTTTGCCAGCAGTCGTCCTTGTTTCGCAGGTATCCGATTGTCACGGTTTTTCCGCGCATAAGGAAGAGGTTTGCTTCCTTGTCCGAGAGATCCTCGCAGGCGAAGTCCTCGCTCTCAAAGTCCACGCTTTTTATAAGCTCCGTTATCGGTCTGTACAGATGGTAGAGATTTTTCGCCTCGACGTAGCGCTCGTCCCAGTGCCATATGTTTCCCGTTCCCGCACTTCCCGTAAATACGGGAGTGTAAACGAAGTCCGCAAAGAGTATGCCTCTGTCGTCTGCCGAATAAAACCTGAAAGGACCGCTGTGACGGCGGCTGACAGCACCCGTTTCCGCAAGGAATACGGGTTTTTCGCTTTTAATTAGGTCAAACGCGCTTTTTATCATCGTTGTCGGGCGCAGCTTGCATTCGTCGTATTCCGCGCCTATGTCAAGGTAGCGGTGGATTTGCACAAAATCCGAATTTTCGGAATAAAATCTGTCGTAGAAATCCTTTACCGCAGGGCAGTCGAGACTGCCGAGAGAGTTCACGACGAGATGCCTCGGAAAGCGCTTTTTGACTTCGTGGAGCATTATTCTGTTCCATTCGAGGACGTCCTCAAAGTCGGTCCCGACTGCGTTCATTTCATTCCAGAGTTCGACCGCGAAAATTCCCGTGTCGCCCGAATAGCGCTTTGAAAGCTCGTCGATTTTTGAGAGCCATGCGTCCTGCCAGCGTTTTTCGGTGAGCCATTCGTGTATGTTTTCGCATCTTTTTCCGCTGTCCGAAAGGCGCTTGTTGAACTTTCTGAATACATCGTCCGAGTAACTGTCAGTGTCCGCTTTGCGTTCGTAATCAAAAAATCTGAACTGTTCGATCGTGAGTTTCAGCTTGATGTTGTATCTTCGCGCGAGTGCAAGCAGAGCGTCGATTTTCGAGAACTGCATATAGTTGTATTCGTATGTATTCTCGGTGTCGGGAGAAAAATACTCGTGACCGAGCCATATGCGCGCGACGTTTACGCCGTTTTCGGCGCATTTGGCAAACCAGCGTTCGTATTGGCGGAGTCCGAGGTAATTAAAATCTCCGCAAAGCCCGAATTCACTCTCGTCGCTTTTTCCGTAGCACGTCGGAAAAGCGAGATTTATACCGATAGGGAAGAATGAAGTCCCGTCAGAGAAGGCAAAATACCTGCCGTTTTTTCGGCTTATACCGACGTATCCGTGATTCGGCGACGGCAGAACGGTAAATTCCTCGGTTTTTGTTTCGGACGAACAGATTTCTATTGTCGCATCGCCTTCAAAGTCGGGCGTATAGCGGCAGCGCATTGTCTCCTCGCCGCCCTGATACATCATTTCGTTGCCTTCAATGTCGTAGTCAAAGCGCGTAGGAACATACCTGAACGGATAAACCGTGTCGGTTTTCCCGTCGGGACGGCGAATGTTTATGTGAGTCACGCCCGGCGCGACGGTAAATGTAATGTTCTCAAATTTGAAGCTGATCATTTTGTGGGCAGAGTCCTTTCGGGCTTAAATAAGATCTGAAATAGTTTTTTTGTAGAGGGCGATTTTTTCGTCCGTTTCGCTCTTGTCTTTTCCCGATGTCAGGAAGTAGAACTTCACTTTCGGTTCTGTACCCGACGGGCGAACGACTATAACGTCGCCGCAACCGAGAATGTAGTAGAGAACGTCGGATTTCGGCAGTCCTGTGGGCGTTTTTTCGCCTGTCAGGAGGTTTGTGAACAGCCCCGTGTTGTAGTCGCCGACAGTTGTTACCGCTGCTTTTCCGAATTTTTTCGGCGGATTTTCGCGGAGCGAAACCATAAGTGCTTTCATTTTTTCGGGACCGTCAAGACCGTCCATATTCACTTCGAGATTCTGCTCGGCAGAGAAACCGTAACGCGCGTAGAGATCGCCGAGCGCGTCAAAGAGGGTCATATTCTTCGACTTGTAGTAAGCGGTCATTTCCGTTATCAGCATGGAGGCAACGACAGCGTCCTTATCGCGCGCATAAGTGCCTTTCAGATAGCCGTAACTTTCTTCAAAGCCGAAGATGAACGTTCCGTGACCTTCCGCCTCGTATTTTTTAATGACCTCGCCTATGAATTTGAAGCCCGTCAGAACGTTGTGTATAGTCACGCCGTGCGCCTTGCATATTTTCGACGCAAGCTCCGTCGAAACAATGCTCTTTACAACGTAAGGCTCGCTCGGCATCGTTCCCGTTTTCTCGTAAGCGGAGATTATGTAGTCGATAAGGAGAGCGCCCATCTGGTTGCCCGTTATCGTCATAAAGTCGCCGTTCGATGTTCTCGTCACAACGCCGACTCTGTCAGCGTCGGGGTCCGTCGCGACAACGAGGTCGCTGCCGACCTTTTCGGCAATTTCAATGCCGAGCTTAAAAACTTCGGCAAATTCGGGGTTCGGCTTCTTTACCGTCGGGAAATTGCCGTCCGAGATCATCTGTTCGGGGACTGTGTAGAGGTGCTTTACGCCGATTCTTGTAAGAATTTCGGGCACCATTTTGTAGCCCGTTCCGTGGAGCGGCGTATAGACGATTTTAAGCTCGTCCGCCACATTTTTTACAGCTTCGGGG
>CAKRPQ010000028.1 GCA_934385225.1 uncultured Eubacteriales bacterium | reverse complement strand
CCACAGGCGCAAAGAAAAATCTAAGGAAAAAGAAACGCCGAGAACATTTCGCCGCTTGCGAGCGGCGACAAGGGCTATGCGCCCTTGACCGCACTCGCCTTTTACAAAAGGCGAGACGAAAACTTTCACAAAAGGCGCAAAATTTCACCCCGACTTTGCCTCGACGGAAGGGTTTCAACACAAAAATTCAAACAAACTCTCACGGAGAAAAAATGGAAGAAGAAATATACAACAATTTAGCGAAAACCTCCCTCACCGCCGACGTTATCGTCGTCGGCGCGGGTCACGCCGGCATAGAGGCGGCTCTCGCCTGCGCGAGAACGGGCGTCGATACCGTCCTTTTCACAATGAGCCTCGATTCCGTCGCAAATATGCCCTGCAACCCCTCAATCGGCGGAACGGGTAAGGGTCACCTCGTTTACGAGATAGATGCCCTCGGCGGCGAAATGGGCAGAGAGGCTGACCTCGTTACAATACAGAGCCGCACCCTGAACCTCGGCAAAGGTGCTGCCGTTCACTCGAAGCGCGTACAGGCGGACAGGCGAAAATACCACGCTCTTATGAAACACACCCTCGAAATGACCGACAACCTCCGCCTCGTGCAAGCCGAGATAACCGAAATTATTACCGAGAACGCGATAAGCGCGGACGGCAGACCTGTCAGACGTGTGATGGGCGTTAAAACGCGCCTCGGCGAAATTTGCAAGGCTCAGGCGGTAATTATATGTTCTGGTACATACCTTGACAGCAGAATTTTTGTCGGTCATAAGAATTACGAGTCGGGACCCGACGGTTTTCTGCCCGCAAAGGGTCTTTCCGCGTCGCTTTCGGAAAACGGCGTCAGACTTATGCGCTTCAAAACGGGTACCCCCGCGAGAATAAAAAGAAAAAGTATTGATTTTTCCGTTCTCGACGTGCAGGAAGGCGAAGAACCGATAATTCCCTACTCCGCAAGGACGGGCGAAACAGAGCTTGACGGCGTCGTGCAGACGCCCTGCCATATCGTCTATACGACGCCCGAAACGCACAGAATAATTAAAGATAATATCGGTAAAAGCGCGATGTATTCGGGTCAGATACACGGCACGGGACCGCGTTACTGCCCGTCGATAGAGGATAAGATAGTACGCTTTTCCGATAAGGAAAGACACCAGCTCTTTGTAGAACCGCTCGGCGAAAATAACGAGGAAATGTACCTCCAAGGCTTCTCGACATCAATGCCGACGGACGTTCAGATGATGATGATACACTCGCTCCGCGGCTTTGAAAAGGCGGAGGTTATGCGCTACGCTTACGCGATAGAGTACGACTGCGCAGACCCGACGCAGATGTGCGCCACACTTGAATTTAAGGACATAGAGGGACTTTACGGCGCGGGTCAGTTCAACGGAACGTCGGGGTACGAGGAGGCGGCGGCGCAGGGACTTGTCGCGGGACTTAACGCGTCGCTTAAAATACGCGGCGAAGAACCGCTTATCCTCTCGCGCTCGGAATCCTACATCGGAACTCTTATCGACGACCTTATCACAAAGGGGACGAAAGAGCCTTACCGAATGATGACGTCGCGTTCCGAATACCGCCTGCTCCTCCGACAGGACAACGCGGATCTGCGCCTCACCGAAAAGGGCTACCGCGCGGGGCTTGTCACCGAGGAGAACTATAAAAAATTCCTCTACAAAAAGTCTCTTATCGAAAACGAAGTCAAACGCCTTGAAAAGACGAACGTTTCACCGCGCGACGTGAATGGCTTCCTCGAAAAAGTCGGCGAAACGCCCATATCAAGCGGAACGACGCTCGCGGATATACTCCGCCGACCGAATGTGACTTATGAGGCACTCGCCGAAGTCGATAAAAAAAGAGAACCGCTGCCGCGCGCGGTAAAAACGACGGCAGAGGTCACGGTAAAATACGAGGGATATATAAAAAGACAGATGGCGGAGGTCAGACGGCACGCGTCGCTCGAAGAAAAAATGATACCGGTCGATATCGACTATAAAGAGATAAAAGGCCTTAGAATTGAAGCGATGCAGAAGCTCGACGCCGTCCGCCCGATGACGATAGGACAGGCGTCGCGCATAAGCGGCGTAAACCCCGCCGACGTTACGGTGCTGCTTATTTATCTCGGCTTGCATTGAAATTTTCAAAAAAAAGACAGCGGATTTTTTTCCGCTGTCTTTTATTGTGAAACGAAAACCGCGCGCAAAGCGGGCGGTACAGGAGAGACTTTTGCCGATGAGCAATCCCGCCGCAGCGGAGGCTCCCTTGTGTAAAGGGAGCTGTCGCCGCAGGCGACTGAGGGATTGTTTCTGTTATGTGAATTTTACAATCCCTCCGCCTCGCGTTGCTCGGCACCTCCCTTTACACAAGGGAGGCGAAAAAAGTTATTGTTCGTGAAAATCTATGTCACCGACATTTCGGCGCATTACTGCTCCGCGGTATCGGTATCCGCGCCCGTCTCCGACTCGACCATTTTCCCGTTTTCGAACATACCCGTGTACGTTCTGCCCGACGGCCATGTGTATGTGCCTTCGCCCGAGAGGGTGTTGTCCTTGAAGTGACCCGTGTAGCTTTCGCCGTTCGCCCAGTTATATGTGCCGTAGCCCGAACGCATATCGTCGGCGTAGTCGCCCGTATAGACGTCGCCGTTCGCGAAGGTGAATGTACCCGTTCCGCTCTTTATGCCGTTCACATAAGTTCCGTCGTAGCTTGAACCGTCCGCCCAGTGCGAGAAGCCCGCGCCGTTGCGCTTGTCGTCCTTGAAAAGACCGCTGTAATAGGAACCGTCCGCCCATGTGTATGTGCCGTAGCCGTTTTTGAGGCCGCCGACCATTTCGCCCTCGTAAACGTCGCCGTTAGCAAAGACGAATTTACCGCTGCCCGTTATCATATCTCCCGAAAATTCGCCCGTATAGACGTCGCCGTTCGAATATTTCATCTCGCCGTTTCCCTCGCGGACAAGAAAATCTATCTCGCCCGTGTAGACGGAACCGTCCGAATAGGAGAGCGTCTCGGACGCTTTTCTGAGCTTTGCCGTAAGTCCGCTCGGATAGTAGACGGTACCCGAATAAGGCTCGCCGCCCGACGTTTTGCCGAAAAATTTTATCACGCTGCCGTCAAGAGCAGGCTGTTTTATCAGGCGTATTCCGCTTATGTAGAGTGCGCCGACGATGACAGCCGTGCAGGCGAGCGCGATAAAAAATATTTTAAGAAGTGCCGAAAGTGCCGACGTGCGGTGAATGGGCTTGCGCCTTGTCGGTTTGTTCATATACTCTCCGTTGTTCATACGGACCTCCGTTAAGTTTGTTTATGTGGATAGGATTATCAGAGCGCCGAGTCGATAAAATTAAGAATCATCGGCATTACCGCCCAGAGAACGGCGACTGCGCACACGCAGAAAACGACCGTGAGAATAAGCGACGGAACGCCGCTTCCCTTTTCGGAGAAGAGCGAGAGAAGATCCTCGCACCTGTCCTCAGGCAGGTAAAAGCTGTCCTTTTCGGGAGACGGAACGTAGCCTACGGCAATCTTCCCCGCCTTTTTCGCGTTTTCTTTGTTTTCGGCGTTTTCCGCCGCCTTTTTGACGCTCTCGTCGTGCTTATCGCGTTCTGTGCATCCGAGCATACGCGAAAGAGAGCCGTTTTTAAGCGACTTTTCGATGAATTTGCTCTTTTTCGTACCCGTTTCGGCGTATTTTTTTGCGTTATCCGCACCGACTGCGCCCGATTTATAAAGATTTCTGACAAATTCGCCGAGGACGCGTTTTTTTACGAACATAACCACGGACGCGATGATAAGTCCGAGCCCTATCGCCGCGACGATGAGCTTATATGTAACGCCGTCCGAGGAGAGCGAGAAGTGTTCATACTCCCCGCTCGTCCCGAAAAGCGCGAAAAATCTGTCAAAGATGTTCATTCTTAAATGCCCTTGATGATGTCCGTACCCATGTAAGGACGGAGAACTTCGGGGACAGTTATCGTGCCGTCCTCGTTCTGGTAGTTCTCCATAATGGCGGCGACGGTACGTCCGATTGCGACACCCGAACCGTTAAGGGTGTGAACAAGTCTCGGCTTTTCGCCGGGAGCGGGTCTGTACTTTATGTTTGCACGGCGTGCCTGATAGTCCTCAAAATCCGAGCAGGAGCTTATCTCGACATATCTGTTGTAGGACGGCATATAGACTTCGATGTCGTAAGTCTTTGCCGAGGAGAAGCCGAGGTCGCCCGTGGAGAGGCAAACGACTCTGTAAGGAAGTCCGAGCCCCTGCAAAACTCTCTCAGCGTCGTTTGTGAGCTTTTCAAGCTCGTCGTAGGAGGTTTCGGGTGTCGTGAATTTTACAAGTTCGACCTTGTTGAACTGGTGCTGGCGGATAAGACCTCTCGTGTCTCTTCCCGCGCTGCCCGCCTCTGCGCGGAAGCAGGCGGAATATGCGCAGTAGCAGATCGGGAGATCCGCACCGTCGAGAATATCGTCTCTGTGCATATTCGTAACGGGTACTTCCGCGGTCGGAATAAGGAAGCAGTCGTTGTTAGCGACTCTGAAAGCGTCCTCTTCAAACTTCGGGAGCTGACCCGTGCCTCTCATAGAGTCTCTGTTGACCATAAAAGGAGGGAAGATTTCGGTATAACCGTGTTCGGTGTGAGTGTTGAGGTAGTAGGAGATTATCGAGCGTTCGAGTTTTGCGCCCGCGCCCTTGTAGAAGTGGAAGCGGGGACCCGTTACCTTTGCGGCGGTTTCGGGGTCAAGGATGCCGAGCGACTTGCCGAGATCCCAGTGCGCTTTCGGCTCAAAACCGAAGTCGCGGACTTCGCCCCAGCGTCTTATTTCGACGTTGTCGGTGTCGTCCTTGCCCGTCTGAACGCTTGCGTTCGGGGTGTTCGGGATCGAGAGAAGGAGATCTTTCATTCTCGCGTCGATAGCGGAAATGCGGTCGGTGTCGCCCTTTATTTCGTCGGAAAGCTCTTTCATTTCCGCGAAAATGGGAGCAACGTCCTTGCCCTCTTTTTTAAGCTGCGGAACGGACTTTGAAATTTTGTTCTGTTCAGCCTTTTTCGCCTCTGTGTCGGCGATAAGGGAGCGTCTTTCGACATCAAGACCGATAAGCTCGTCGATTTCGGCGTCGTAGCTCTTCTGACGTGTTTTGAGTCTTTCCTTTACGTATTCTGTGTTGTCCTTAATAAATTTGATGTCAAGCATCGTTTTTGTCCTTTCGTGTATATGAAAAATTTAATTTTATTATAGGATTGGAGTTAAAGTGGATTTTTTTGCGGTGAAAAGATGCGAGTGAGGGTTTTGCGGGGCTGTTTTCTGCAAAGAACCCTTCCGTCACGGCAAAGCCGGTTGTGAAAGTTTTCGTCTCGCCTTTTTGGGAGGCGAGTGCGGTCAAGGGCGCATAGCCCTTGTCGCTCGTTGAGGCGAGCGACATGTTCTCGGCGTTTCTTTTTGTGAGATGCCGAAGGCATCTATGCTTTTATCTTTGCGCCTGTGGCATCAAAGAAAAAGTGGAAAACGGTGCTGAATATCTTCACGGTTTAAAAAGCAAATGCAGCCGTGAAGTCGTGTTTAGACTTTTAAGCCGAACGATGGGAAAAACCGCAGGTTTTTCATAGTTGGGGCGGTTGTGCTTGGATTATCGCTTTCTTCACCCCCGACTTAGGCTCCCTTGTGTAAAGGGAGCTGTCACCGCAGGTGACTGAGGGATTGTCTTTTCTCCGCGGTGAAGTCGTGCATTTCCCATTGACGCCCTTTCTTTTGACGTAGCAGGCGCAAAGATAAAAGCAGAGAAGCCAAAGGCTTCTCGAAAAAACCAAAGGTTTTTTCGGCTTTGCCCAAAGAAAAGCGCCGCAAGGGGATTTCGCTCGCCTCGACGAGCGACAAGGGCTATGCGCCCTTGACTGCACCGCCTCCCCAAAGGCGGGCGAAACTTTCAACAAAAGGCGCACGAAACTTTCAACAAAAGGCGCACGAAACTTTCAACGCGATTTCTTATTCCTCAAAAAAATCCTCTCCGCAGAGTTTACGCAGAAGCTCCGCGAGGTCATCATTATCGTTATATGCAAGTTCTATCGTCTTTTTCTTACCGTCACAATGGATACGCACCTTTCTGCCGAGCGCACTCATACTTCGTCTTTCAAGGTCTTTAAGGTAAACGCTCGTCTGTGTCGTCTCGTTTGACGCGCCCTGCTCGTCCCCGCCTTTATCTTCGCCGTGCATGGCGTTGAGTCTCTTTACCGCCGCCTCAATTTCGCGCACGGAAAGTCCTCTCATATATATTTTATTTGCAAGCGGGAGCATATCGTCCGCATCTTTAAGTGCGAGGAGTGCCCTTGCGTGTCCCGAACTGATTTTTCCGTCGCGGAGCATTTCGAGAACGCAGTCGGGCAGATCGAGAAGTCTCATAAGGTTCGTTATTGTCGGGCGGCTTTTTCCTACCTGTGCGGCGACCTGTTCCTGCGTCAGTCCGAACCGTTCGATAAGGTCTCTGTAACCGAGTGCCTCTTCGAGCGGATTGAGATCCTCTCTCTGAATGTTCTCTATAAGTGCCACCTGCGCGGCTTTAAGGTCGTCGCCGTCGAATATGACTGCGGGAATTTCGGTCAGTCCCGCCATTTTCGAGGCGCGCCAACGTCTTTCGCCCGCGATTATCTCGTACATTCCTCCGCCGTCACGCTCGCGCACGAGAATCGGCTGGATAACGCCGTGCGCGGCGATCGAATCGGAGAGTTCGCGCAGACTTTCCTCTTCAAAATTTTTTCTCGGCTGATTTTTGCGCGGTTCGATTTCGGAAATGCTTATCGTCGAGACCGAGCCTTTTTTTTCTTCGAGAATGTTATCGTCAAGAATCGCCATGAAGTCTCTGCCGAGACCGTTATTTCTTTTTGCCATTTTGTTCTCCTTAAATCCTCTCGGTCAGTTCCTTTGCGACTTCAAGATATTCGCCCGCACCCTTTGAGAGTTTGTCGTGATAATAGACGGGAACGCCAAAGCCCGGCGCTTCCGACAGCTTCACATTTCTTGAAATCGTCGTTTTGAAGAGCTTGTCGGAGTAGTGCTTTTTCAGTTCCGAAATCACCTGCGTCGAGAGAACGAGCCGCCCGTTATACATGGTGATAAGTATTCCGCAAACGAAAAGCGACGGGTTGTAGCGCTGCTTTATCTTTCCTATCGTTATCATCAGCTGCGAAAGACCTTCAAGCGCGTAAAATTCGCACTGCATCGGGACGACGACGCCGTCGCTTGCGACAAGAGCGTTGAGTGTGAGCATACCGAGGGACGGCGGGCAGTCTATGATTATGTAGTCGTAGTGTTCTTTGATGTTTTCGACAGCCTTTTTCAGGCAGCCTTCACCGTGATCCATACCGAAAAGGTCAAGTTCGCTGCCCGCAAGACCGATGTTCGACGGAATGAGCGAAAGCCCCGCAAACTTTGTCTTTATGACCGCGTCGGCGGCGTTTATGCCGTCGAGAAGAACTTCGGCGGAGGTGTATTTAAGGTTTTTCTTTGCGACACCGACGCCGCTCGTGGAGTTTCCCTGCGGGTCGAGGTCGAGAAGAAGAACATTCTTGCCGAGTACACCGAGCGAGGCGGCTATATTTACTGCCGACGTCGTCTTGCCGACGCCGCCTTTCTGGTTGGCAAATGTGATTATCTTACCCATTTCTACCTCAAATGAAATACTATATTTATTATAGTATAGCACACCGACCGCGTGATTTCAAGGTTTCGGGGAAATATTAAATAATTTGTTACAAACGCGGGACAAAACATAGGGGCGGTCAGACGCCGCCCGCAGAAACGTATAAACCGCCCTATGTTTCACGTGAAACATTAACCCGCGAGTTTGCCTCGCGGAAACGGAATGTTAATTTCGATTTTCACCGCCCCGTTCTCTTCTTTTCGGCTTGATGAGATTTCGACGCCCGCCGAGCGCACAGTTTCGACCGCGCGGTCAAGGCTGTTGTAGAAAAGGCGCACGTCCTTTATTATCGGAATAAATTTTTTCTCCGCATGCGCCTCCTCGTCGGTGTTTTCCACGGACAGAAGCCTGTCTATGTAGCTTTCCGTCGCGCTCACGTTCATTTTTGCCTTTACAACGGTTTGCATTGCCTTTTTGCGTTCCTCCGCGTCGGTAATTTTGAGGAGTGCACGCGCGTGACGTTCGGTCAGACCGTTTTCGAGAACAAACGTCTCCTCTTCGGGCGAAAGGCGCAGAAGCCGCAGCTTATTCGCGACGGCGGACTGGCTCATCGAGAGCCTTTTTGCAACTTCCTCCTGCGTCAGACGGAAATTTTCTATCAGCTTCCGCAGACCGCGTGCCGTTTCAAAAATGTTCAAATCCTCCCTCAGAAGATTTTCGATAAGGGCAAGCTCCGCCGATTTTTTGTCGTCCGCCTCGACAATAATGCACGGGACGCTTGCCATACCGAGCATTTTCGCCGCGCGGTAACGTCTTTCGCCCGCGATAATTTCAAATCCCGGCGACGAAAAGCCGTTTTTATCGCTCTCCGCGGTCGGAATCAGGCGAACCGTTAAAGGCTGTAATATGCCGTATCTTTTTATCGAATCGGCGAGGCGCAGGACGGAGTTCGACTCAAAGACCGTGCGCGGCTGCGAGCGGTTCGGGACTATCGAGAGAATGTCGATGCCGATAACGCCCGCGTCCGCCATGGCTAAATCGTCCGCCATTCTGCGGCGGCGAAGCTCGGCGCGCGAAATTTTTCGGGTGTCGGGACGCCATTCGTCGTTTCGGGCGCGCATCGCTTCCTCGTATGCGGCGCTGTCGGGCAGGGCTTCCCCGCCGTACTTTTCGCGAAGCGTGTTTTCGATTTTTTCGAGCGTCCCGCGTGCGGCGGTGTAACCCCCGTTTTTTGTGTCCGTCTGATTTTCTGTCATTTTCGGTTACTTCCTTTCTTTTTTCTTTGACTATATGATAACACAAACGCGCCGCCGATTTGCACACATTATGTATGTATTTTTTTATATCTTTTTCTGTTTTCGGGAGCGCACGGAGGCGGGAAATGCGGGAAGCAATAAAAAATCGGCAGACTTTAACGCACGTCCGCCGATTTTTTGGATTTTTGATTTTGAATGTGAAATTTCAGCCGATTTTCCGTAATTTTGTTTTTGCGTGGCTTAAAACAGTCGATTTTTACGAAAATCAGTTTTTATAGCGGTTTTTTCTTTATCTGCGAGTACTGGCGCGGATATTTTTCGGGCGTCGGCGAAATCTTGCTTATTATAATAAGCGTTCTGCCCATATCGCCGTCCGTGTCCGAGCCTTTCAGCGTGATCTCCTTTACGTCTTCGATCCTGCCGCCGAGTTTTTCGATAGCGGAGAGCGACGCGATAAGTTCTTCGTCCGCGTTTTTCGATTTCATTGCGATAAATTTACCGCCGACCGAGGCAAACGGCAGGCAAAGCTCCGAGAGAACGGGAAGAGCCGCAACGGCGCGTGCCGTCACAACGTCCGCCGTCTCGCGCAGACTGAAAATAGTCCCGCACATTCCTTTTTCCTTGCGAGGCTGCGGCAGACAGATTTCTTCCGCCCGCGCGGGATAAGCGCGCAGATTGTCGAGGTTTAACCTCCGCGCGGTTTCGTTCACATAATCGACCTTTTTGCCCGTGCTGTCAATTCCCGTGATTTTGAGGTCTTTGCGCACGACGGCGAGCGGCAGACACGGAAAACCGCCGCCGCAGCCGACGTCGATAACGACCGATTTCTTGTCTATTCCCGCGGAGAGAAGCATAAGCGAATCGGCGTAGTGGCGCAGAATTATCTCACGGACATCTTTTATCGCCGTTATGTTCATATGTTCGCCCGCGGTGAGCATAATATCGGTGAGGTCGTAAAATTTTTCCCGCGTCGTCTCCGTCAGAACTTTCGCAAGCCCGTTTTCGGCAAAAACGGCGTCAAGAATTGCAAAAAAATTTGATTTTTCTATCATATATATTATATACCCTTTGATTTTGTCAAAAATGCTTTCGGATAAAATTCTTTCCGCAGTATCTCTGTTCGTTTTCGGAGCTTTTATCCGACGGAGGAAGCACCCTCAACGGGTGTGGTTTTCACGAGTTTTGCGATAACGAGAAAACGTCGCGACGAATTTTTGAGACAGGTCGAGAGCGTGATGAGTTTGTCGTTCGAAACGTCGGAACGCTCCGCAGAGAAGTTCGCGCGTGAATCCGTCACGGCGTAAACTTCGTCAAGAAAAGCGTCCGTCTTTTCCGACGCGTAGTTGTAGGAGAGCAGAATGTGCTTCGTCCCGAACGGAACGGCGGCAAAGATTTCGTATTCGAAAACTTCACTCTCGGTGTAAATCATAACGGTTTTGTATTCGTCGAAATAATCCCTGTCCATGTATTTTAGCAGCGAGCCGAATTTCGTCCCGTCGCTCATGTAGTGACCGTATATTACTGTGTTCGGGTCGGAGAAATCACGGCTGTTGTAGTTCTGCGTGTAAATGCAGCCCGTTACGTCGTAAGAACCGTTTATCGCGCGGCGCAGGTAGTAGGAATTGTTTTTCGGGTGCTGAACGATGGGGTATGCGATGTCGGTTCCGGGAATTTCGATCCAGGCGTAGACGTCGGGACCCGTTTCGCGGAGCAGATTAAAGTCAATCGTGACGATTGTATCGCCGTTTTTTTCGTCCTCCGAGTAGGAAATTCCGCCCGATGCGCTGTCCTCGCCCGGTGCCGAGTCGCTTTTCACATAGCGGACGGTTCTTGCCCTGTCGTAGAGGTCGTTCATCGACGCGCGGAGCACGCGGTGGTAGACGAAATAGCCGACGCAGGCGGCGGCACATAGCGTGCAGACGACGAAAATCGAGACCCAGAGGGCGAAAAATTTTTCCTTTTTCGGGCTTTCGTTTTTTGTGTTTTCTTCCATAGTGTTACATTATTCTCCGTGTTTAATCTATTTTATTATAGAAAATTTCGAGCACCTGTTCGTAGAGCTTATCGGAATCGGGGTAAAATTCGTCAAACGAATCCGTACTGACGGTGGTTCCCGCTATGCTGTGAAATCTGATTTCAAGACCCGAAAGGAGGGACGCGAGATAGACTGCCTCGTCGAGTCCTATATCGGTGCAGCTTTCGCTCATGACCTTTTCGTAGAGCCTTGACGGCAGAGAAAGGTCGGAGAGCATAGCCGATTTTGCCGTCGAGATAAGAGAGGAGAGGTAGATTTTCTGTCTTTCGAGCCGAGCCGCGTTCGAGCCGTCTTCAAGCTCCATTCTCGCACGCAGAAATTTTTCGGCCTGTTCGCCGTCAAGGCGTATTTCCGCGCCCTCGGTGAATTTTTCGTCGGTCACGGTCATATCGACGGGGATCTTCACCTTTACGCCGCCAAGCATATCGTTTATGTCGCGCACCGCCGCCGTCGTCATCGAGTAGTAGGCGTGGATCGGCACTTCAAAAAGAAGATCGGAGACAGCCTCCGCCGCCATTTTGCAGCTCGTTTCCCTGCCGTCGCCGTAGGCGTAGGAGAGCGCTATCTGCGAGTTTATCACGCCGATGTAGTTCCCTTCCGCGTCGTAGCTCTCTATCGGCAGAACGGTGTTGCGGTCGATGGCGATTACGTCCGCCGTCTTGTTTTTCTCGTTCAGCGCGACAAGGAGAATCACGTCGCACTGACCCGCGCCGCCGACGGCGTTGTCGTCCTTTCCGAGCGCGTCGTTTTTGTCTATTCCGAGAAAGAGAATGTTCGAGAGATCCTCGCTATATTTGTATTTTTCGCCGCCGTACCTTATGACGCTCGGGTCGTAGGTGTAGTCGGCGTATGCGGTCTCGCGCGTCATCTCGTCTCGCCTTCTCTGTTCGAGGCGAAGCCTGCCCGACCGACGGACGGCAAGAAAAGCGCCGAAAAGTCCGCCGAGCAGAACGACGATGACGGATAGAACGGCGGTGAGGATTATTAAGGTTTTCTTTTTCATTATTTTCTTTGTCCTTTGCGGAGCGAATTAGCCTCCCCTGTGTAAAGGGAGGTGGCGGAGGTGCGCAAGCCCTCCGACGGAAGGGTTGTCTGTCTATCCGCCGACGTGAAGTCGTGCAGTCCCGTTTTCCACTTTTCTCTTGATGCGACAGGCGCAAGATGAAAAGAGAGAAAGCCTTCGGCTTCTCACAAAAGAGAAGCGCCGTAAAGGGATTTCGTCGTCTGCGGACGACGACAAAAGGCTCTGCCTTTTGAATCCGCAAGCCTTTGAAAAGGCTTGACCTAAACTTTCGCCGCACAAGGCGAGACGAAAACTTTAATTAGCGGCTTGACCGAAACTTTGATCAGAGGTTTGACCGAAACTTTCGTTAGAAATGAAACGGCATTTTCATTATAACACAAAAAAACTTTAATTTCAAGTAGGTAAATAGCCGCGGGCGGGCATAAAATATATCGGGGTGGTAAATATGTATCAGAGATGCGAGAGTGTGCGCGCGCACGGCGAGGAAATTTTGCGCGCGCGGGTGGTAATGAGGAAGAAAAACGGCGAAATACCCGCCGAAACCGAAAATTTTTACGACGAGCTTGCCGAAAAGTATTTTGAGGCGATGAAAAATGCGCTTTCGGAGCGCGCAGAGGCGGAATTTGAGGCATGGCGCGGGAACGGCGGCGCAAAAAAGTTCGGAAAATTCGCAAGAGTGAATGCGTGCGTTGAATTTGAGTTTATGTTTTCGGCGGATAATGATAACGGCGGAAAAGGCGCAGAATATATGTGCGTTCTCACCGACGTGAAAATATCGAGGCGCGGAAAAAATATTTTTTTCGAGCGCCGTTCGGACATCTGGGAGCTTGATTTCGGCTTCCTTGTGCCGAAAAAACGTGCGCTTTCCGTATTCGTTCCGAAATCGGAGCTCAAAACGGCAAAAAGAAAGTTTATGGGGCGCATTGACGGCGTTTTCTTTGACGGAAACGAGGCGGGCGTGTTCGCAAATTCCTCGCCGAATGCGCCGATTGTACAAAAAACAGTCATTCGAGAACGAATTGTAAATTGATATAAATTCTGGTAAAATCACTTGCATTTGGAAAAATTTCGTGATATTATATAAAGTATGGTACACACGTTTTCCGTGTGTCCGATCATAAAAATGTAAAAAACAGGCAAAAAATAAAAAGGTGGTGGAATTTTTGGCGACTGAAACAGTTCTCGCGATAAGACGCGCGGAGGAAGAAGCGAAAAAGATCCGCGCGGAAGCGACGGCAAAAGCCGCGGCATTGATAAAGGATGCCGAAGAAAAGGCAAGACATGCCGAGAGCGAGGCGGAGGACGGAACGAGAGCGGAACTGCGCGATACCCTTGAAAAAATAAGGGCGAAAGCCGACGGAATTGCCGAATCGGGGCTTGACTCGGCACGCGCTGACGCCGTGAAAATCGCAAAGACCGCCGACGAAAATATGAGAACGGCAGTCAAAAAAATTGTTTGGGAGATAATGGAAAAATGTCGGTAAGCAAGATGAAAAAGCTGACCGTTTTCGCGCACAAACGCGAGACGGACGCGCTTGTCAGACGGCTGATGCGGCTCGGCTGCGTTCAGATAGAACGGACGGACGAGGGCGCGGATCACGGCAGACTACGCCTTGAAAGATACGGCGATCCCGCCGCGGTGTCGGAACTTGAAGGGCTGCTCGGCAGAACGACGGAGGCTCTCGATATGCTCTCGCCGTACAGTACGGTGAAAAAGGGACTTAAAACGAACCTTATAAAAATACGCCTTGACAGTTTCCGCACGGACGGCAGCTTTGAAAAAGCGAGGGGAATTGTCGACGAAACGCTTTCGCTGAAAGCGGACATAGGAGCGCAGACGGCAGAAAAGACACGTCTTTCGGGGCTTTGCGAGGCACTTTCCGTGTGGCGCGGGTACGATATGCCTCTTGATTTCGCGGGAACGGAAAAAACGGACGCATTTATCGGTACTCTCCCCGCCTACGCTTTGAAAAATATCGAAAACTCCCTCTCGGACACAGCCGCCGTATGCGACGTTTTGGCAAGTGACAAAACGACGGCGTATGTGCTGCTCACCTCCTACAAAAAGGATACGGTCGAGGCTCTTCGCCGTATGACGGAGCTGGGATTTGCGAAAGCTAATCTTCCTGCGTCGCACCGCACGCCCGCCGAGGAGATAAAAGAGACTGAAAGGCTCATTTCGTGGGCGGAGAAGAAGCGCGGGGAGGATACGGACAGGCTTCGGGCGCTCGCGAAGAATATAGAGCTTGTCGAAATTCTCTACGACGCCGTTTCGACGGATATAACAGCCGAAAAGGTGAAAGGCGAGCTTGCGTCGACAGACTTCTGCACCGAGCTTTGCGGCTGGATACCCGAAAAGAGCGAAAAAAGAGTCGTAAATTCGCTCTCGAAATTCGGCTGCGCGTATGAAATAGAAGACCCCGCAAAGTGGGAAGAACCACCCGTTCTTCTTCATAATAATTTCTTTGCGGAGACGTTCGAATGGGTGCTCGGGATGTACTCCTACCCGAAATACGGCACATATGACCCGACTTTCGTTATGAGTATCTTTTACTTCATCATCTTCGGACTTATGTTCGCCGACGTCGGCTACGGTTTTCTTCTGACCGTCTGCTGTTTCGCGGCGATAAAGATACTGAATCCGCGCAAGAGTATGCGTAATTTCCTTGCCATGTTCGGATATTGCGGAATTTCGTCAATGATAATGGGCGTTCTGTTCGGCGCTTACTTTTCAAATATGCCGCAGGCGTATGCCGAGAGTATGATGGGAATAGAAGGTGCGACGCAGACGATGAAAACAGCCGTCCTCTTTGACCCGCTCGCAGACCCGATGAGCTTTCTTATCCTGTCTCTCGCCGTCGGCGCGGTGCATATGATATGCGGTATGGCAATCAACTTCATAGAACTGACGAAAAAGGGAAAAATCGTCGACGCACTCTGCGATATCGCCACATGGTGGCTCACCTTTGCGGGTATAGCGCTCACGGCTCTCTTCCCGTGGGGCAAATACGTTCTTATCGCGGGACTTCTCTCGCTCGTCCTGACGCAGGGACGAGCCGAAAAGAAGCCGATAATGAAGCTCCTTAAAGGTATTCTCGGTATCTACGGACTCGTCAGCTACGCATCGGATCTGCTCTCCTATTCGCGTATTCTCGCGCTCGGACTTGCGGCGGGCGTTATCGGACAGGTCGTCAATACCATGGGAACGATGGGCGGTCCGACAGTCGGCGGATTTATTATGATGATAATTATTTTTGTCGTCGGTCATATAATGAACCTCGCGATAAACGTTCTCGGTACGTTCGTGCATACGAGCCGACTGCAATATATCGAATTTTTCGGAAAATTCTACGAGGAGGGCGGAAAACCCTTCGACCCCGTAACGGTTTCGGATAAATATACAACGGAAAAATAAAATTATTTGAGATAAAAAGGAGAAACAAAAATGAATTTCGGCGAAGTATTATCACAGATTTTTTCGGGCAATAACCTTGCGCTTCTCGGCGCGGGTCTGGCGGCTGCTCTTGCGGGAATGGGAAGCGCAAAGGGCGTAGGTATCGTCGGCGAAGCGGGCGCGGGACTTCTTTCGGAGGACCCGTCAAAGTTCGGTAAGGCACTCATTCTTCAAGCACTCCCCGGTACACAGGGTATCTACGGTCTTATTACGGCATTCATCATTCTGCTTAAAATGGGCATTTTTTCGGGCGCACCCGTCACGCTCACCGTTACACAGGGTGCGTACTTCCTTATGGTTTCTCTCCCGATAGCTCTCGTCGGTTATTTCTCGGCGATAAGACAGGGCAGAGTTGCGGCGGCGGGTATAAGCCTGCTCGCAAAAAGACCGAATGAGGTCGGTAAGGCAATAACGTCGGCGGCTCTCGTCGAAACATACGCCATTTTCGCACTTCTCGTTTCCCTGCTCCCGATACTCTTTGTCAAGCTCTGACGCGGTCGGTGAAAACTATGGTCGGACTTGAAAAAATAACCGATAAAATAATCTCCGAGGCAAAAGCCGACGCGGGAAAAATTATTGACGACGCAAACAGAAAAATCGCGGATATAATGTTCGGTGCGAGCAAAAAAGCGGACGAAAAACGCCTCCGCGATGAGGAAAAAGCCGAAAAAGAGGCGCAGAGTATTATCGGAAGGTCGAAATCGGGCGCAGAGATGAAAAAACGCGAAATTCTGCTCGAAGCGAAAGCGAAAGCGGTCGATGCGGCGTATGAGACGGCGTATAAGGAGATAATGAACCTGCCGAGCGAGAAGTATTGCGAGCTGGTTTCGAAGTTTATCGCGGAAGCGGTCACAGCCGAGGTCGAAGCGGAAAAGACAAATATAGCTCTTTACGGTGCGGAGAATACGGAAGTTCCCGAAAAATATGAAATACTCCTCTGTGAGAGGGATAGAAAAGACCTCGGCGAGGAAATTATAAAGGGCGTCGAGCGAATCGTCATAGGAAAGCTGCCGCGTGAGACGATAGCGAAGCTCGTCCTCTCGGACGAGACGGCGAAAATCGACGGCGGCGCGGTGATACGAGTCGGACAGACGGAGATAAATTGTTCGGTTTCGGAGGCGCTCGCGTCGGTGAGAGCGAGAACGGAAGCGGAGATAGTGAGAACGCTTTTCCCGAATGGGTGAGTGACGAAAGTTTCGGGTCTCGCCTTTTAGTAAAAGTTTTCACCTCGCCTTTTTCAAAAGGCGAGCGTGAGCCGCCGACGTCGGCGGTCGCTCTCCGCAGAGAGCGAAATCCTCTTGCGGCGCTTTTCTTTGGGCAAAGCCCTTTCTTTTGCGCCTGTCGCATCAAAAGAAAGGGCGTTAAACGGCACTGCACGACTGCACCTCGGTGGAGAACAATCCCTCAGTCACCTGCGGTGACAGCTCCCTTTACACAAGGGAGCCTAAAAAACTTAACGGCTACATTCAGCCTCCCCTTTATTCTTTGATAAAGGGGAGGTGGATTGCCGCTCCGCGGCAAGACGGAAGGGTCTTCGAAGGAAAAGGTAATTTGTAAAGCGAAACCCTACCGTCACTCACTACGTTCGTGCCACCTCCCCTTACCCACGAGGCAAGGGGAGGCAAAGGTGGAGGTGAAGTCTGATATTACACAGATGTAAACTGCCCCACCTATGAAAACCTACGGTTTTTCCCGAAGTACGGCTCAAAAAGCAAAAATTCACTTCACGGCTGCATTAGCCTCCCATTTTTCTTCTAAAAAAGGGGAGGTGTCGGAGGTGCGAAGCCCTCCGACGGAAGGGTCATTCAAGAAAAAACTTATTTATGTGACGAAAACAAAATGTATTTCCAAAAACCGATGAAAGGAGTAAGGAGCAAAACGTGAAGGATACCGATTATTTGTATGCCTCGACAAGGGTCAGGGCGCGTGAAGCGGCACTTGTCGGCAGAGAAAAACTCACGCAGGCGGCGGACGCTTCGGGCGCGGGAGAAATAAATATCCTTATCGACGGGCTTGACGGCGGCGACTTCTCCGCCTCGCACGATAAAATGACCTCCGCGCTTGCGCAGGCGTGTAAATTCACCCTCGACGCGTCGCATAATTCGCCCACGGTGAAATTTCTGCTCTATAAATACGACTGCAACAATATAAAAACGGCTCTTAAATGCTTTTTCAGAAACACCGACGCGGAGGACGCGTACTTCCCCGTCGGCACAGTCCCGCCGGGCGAAATAAAGAAAATGCCCGCGAAAAAGGACTACACCGCACTGCCCGAAAATATGGCAAAAGCGGCGGAGGAGGCGTACCTTTCGTATGTGAAAACGTCGCGCGCGTGCGATATCGACAGAATACTCGATAAGGCGTGCTTCGCCGATATGGCACGGACGGCAAAGGAAAGCGGCGAACCTGTCGCGACGGCACTTGTCGCGCGCGAGGCGGATCTTAAAAACATTATGATGTGCCTGAGAGTTCTGCGAAGAGGCGGAAAGAACTCCGAGGAGGAACTTCGCGCTTCGCTTATCACCGTAGGAACGATAAGCACCGAAAAACTCCTTGCCGCGTTCGGCAGAGGCGAAAAGGGCTTCTGTGAGGAACTGCGTTCAACGCCGTATCACGCCGTTTCGGACGCGGTGCTGTCAAGAAGCGCGGCGGACAGACCGTCCCTTGCCGAGCTTGAAAAGATCTGCGACGATCTGTACCTTTCGGAGGTCGCCGAAACGAAATTTATGCCGTTCGGCGCGCCCGTGCTTTTCGCGTACCTTGTCGCGGTCGAATATGAGATAAAAAATCTTCGCATTGTGCTTGCGGGAAAGCTCGCGGGGCTTTCCGCAGACGCTATTAAAATGCGACTGAGGAATAATTATGTATAAAATCGGAATTATAGGCGACGCGGGGAGTGTTTCGGCATACCGCGCGATCGGATTCTCCGTCTTTGAGGCAGGTCACGCCACAGAGGCGGCGGAAATGCTGAAAAGTGCCGTTAAAAGCGGCGAATACGCCGTCATTTTCGTGACCGAAAAAACGGCGGAGCTTATCGAGAGCGATATAGCGAAATATAAGGATCTCCCGCTGCCCGCAATAGTTTCCGTACCCGGCAGAGACGGCAGTACGGGTTACGGCAGAGCCGCCATGCGCGACGCCACGATACGCGCGGTCGGCAGCGACATCGGCGGCGAGTAAAACTTAAAACGCGAGAAACAATCTTCGTAAAAAATAACGAAAGGTATCAGGATTTGGTAAATGGAAGAAGTTACAGGAAAGATACTTAAAGTGTCGGGACCGCTCGTCGTCGCCGAGGGTATGAGAAACGCAAACCTTTTCGACGTCGTCAGGGTCGGCGACAAGCGCCTTATCGGCGAGATAATAGAAATGCACGGCGACAGGGCTTCGATACAGGTATATGAGGAAACCGCGGGCATAGGACGCGGCGATATTGTCGTTTCGACGGGCGAGCCGCTCTCGGCGGAGCTGGGCCCTGGGCTTATCAGTAACATTTACGACGGAATACAGCGTCCGCTTGAAGCGATAAGACTGAAAGCAGGCTCAAACCTCCCGCGCGGTATAGACGAACCCGCGCTTGACCGCGAAAAACGCTGGCACTTCGAGCCTTGCGTCAAAAACGGCGACGAGGTCGAGGCAGGCGACGTTATCGGAACGGTCAAAGAGTCTGATTCCGTTCTCCATAAGATAATGGTCGCGCCCAAAAAAGGCGGTAAAATACTGAATATAAACGCGGGCGACTTCCGCGTGACGGACACAGTCGCGAAAATTCAGAAGAAGGACGGCAGTGTCGAGACGGTAACGCTCATTCAGAAGTGGCCCGTGCGCGTCGCAAGACCTTATAAGACAAAACTGCCGCCCGTCGAGCCGATGATAACGGGTCAGCGCTCAATCGACGCGCTCTTCCCCATCGCAAAAGGCGGTACGGCGTGCGTTCCCGGTCCTTTCGGAAGCGGTAAAACCGTCGTTCAGCATCAGCTTGCAAAGTGGAGCGACGTTGACCTTGTCGTCTATATCGGCTGCGGCGAACGCGGAAACGAAATGACGGACGTTCTGCGCGAGTTCCCCGAACTTATCGACCCCAAAACGGGCAGATCGCTTATGGAGAGAACCGTTCTTATCGCGAACACGTCGGATATGCCCGTTGCGGCGCGCGAGGCGTCGATATATACGGGTATAACCATTGCCGAATATTACCGCGATATGGGCTACGCCGTCGCCGTCATAGCGGATTCGACGTCAAGATGGGCGGAGGCTCTGCGCGAAATGTCGGGACGGCTTGAAGAAATGCCGGGCGAGGAGGGCTACCCCGCTTACCTTACCTCCCGACTTGCGGGCTTCTACGAAAGAGCGGGTAAAGTCATCTGCCTCGGTTCCGACGGACGCGAGGGCGCACTCAGCGCGATAGGCGCGGTGTCGCCGCAGGGCGGTGATATTTCCGAGCCTGTCACACAGGCGACGCTCCGTATCGTCAAAGTTTTCTGGGGACTTGATTCGTCGCTCGCCTACCGACGCCACTTCCCCGCCATAAACTGGCTTAACTCCTATTCGCTCTACCGCGACCGCCTTGCCGACTGGTGCGACGAGAACATCGCAAAGGACTGGATGGCACTCACCGGCAGAGCGCTTAAAACGCTCCAACTTGAAAATAACCTTGACGAGATAGTGAAGCTCGTCGGCGTAGACGCGCTTTCTTCGGACGACAGACTTACGCTCGAAGTCGCGAGAAGCGTCCGCGAGGACTTCTTGCAGCAGTTCGCTTTTGACGACGTTGACGGCTATACGCCGCTCGATAAACAGCACGCGATGCTTTCGCTCATCTTCTTCTACGAGGATAAGGCGCGCGAGGCGGTGAAAAAGGGCGCGGACGTCGCTCTTATCGCGGATCTTCCCGTCAGAGAGAAGATCGGCAGAGCAAAGAGCGTTCCTTACGATGCTTACAAGACCGAATACGCGAAGATTGAGGACGAGATAAGAGCCGAGATAGCGGACGCTCTTGAAAAGTCCCGCGAGGAATGATAGGAGGGACGTAAAATGATAAAGGAATACAGAACGATAGAAGAGGTTGCGGGTCCGCTTATGCTCGTGAAGCAGGTGGACGGCGTAAAGTACGACGAGCTTGGCGAAATCGAGCTGCCGAACGGCGAGATACGCCGCTGCCGAGTGCTTGAAGTGAACGGCAGAGACGTTCTCGTTCAGCTTTTCGACGGTGCGGCGGGACTGAATATCGCCGAGAGCAAGGTTCGTTTTCTCGGTCACGGCGTTGAGCTTCCCGTTTCGCGCGATATGCTCGGACGCGTCTTTAACGGTATGGGCGAGCCTATCGACGGCGGCGCGAAAATAATACCCGAAAAATCGCTCGATATAAACGGCACGCCGATAAACCCCGCGGCAAGATATTACCCTTCCGAGTTCATTCAGACGGGAATTTCGACAATAGACGGTCTTAATACGCTCGTGCGCGGACAGAAACTCCCCATTTTTTCGGGATCGGGTCTGCCGCACGCAAATCTCGCGGCGCAGATAGCGAGACAGGCAAAGGTGCGCGGCACGGATTCACCGTTCGCCGTCGTTTTTGCCGCAATCGGTATCACGTTTGAGGAGGCGGACTTCTTCATTTCCGACTTCAAAAAGACGGGCGCGATAGATCGCACGGTGCTTTTCATCAACCTTGCGTCGGACGCCGCAATCGAGCGGATTTCGACGCCGAGAATGGCGCTTACGGCGGCGGAATATCTCGCTTTCGAGTGCAATATGCACGTTCTCGTCATAATGACGGATATAACCAACTATGCGGAGGCTCTGCGTGAGGTGTCGGCGGCGAGAAAGGAAGTCCCCGGCAGACGCGGTTATCCCGGTTATCTTTACACAGACCTTGCGACAATGTACGAGCGCGCGGGCAGAAAGATGGGCAGCGACGGTTCTATCACGATGATACCGATCCTGACTATGCC
>CAKRPQ010000027.1 GCA_934385225.1 uncultured Eubacteriales bacterium | reverse complement strand
GAAATAGAGAACGACGAGCATTACGGCGATCATAATGATCGAATACCAGCTTGAAAGTCCTTTGCCTCCCGTAGCCGTATCGGCGGCAGCACCGTCGAGCAGTCTTGCAAATAAAGTGTTCATTTTGTTCCTCCGTTAAAATTTGCTTTGCATAAAAATGCTTTCAGAATAAACATTTTGATTATTATAGCATATTTTACCGAACAATACAAGTACTCACATAAAATTTCATTTTTAATTCACAAATGCAAATCCGAACATCGATGACTTATTATGTAAACCAATTCGTTAAAATGCTGAAATAAAGGGCTTTCGAGTCGATTATATTCGTTATTGATTGTGTCTTGAAAAAAACGGTAAAAAATGATATAATAGTAATTAACGCTATAAGAAAAGACGAAAAAGGAGGAAACATCAGGTGATAAAAAAACTACTGTCAAGCGTCGGAGAGTATAAAAGGCAGGCAATACTTTCTCCGATAACGGTGTCATTTGAGGTCATTATCGAGTGTATAATCCCGCTTATCGTTGCGAATCTCATAAATGAGATACAGTCGGGCTGCGGAATGAATACAATTCTCAGATACGGACTTCTGCTTGTCGTCATGGCGATTTTGTCGCTCACGTTCGGTATTCTCGCGGGTCGCTTCTGCGCGGACGCGTCAACCGGATTTGCGAAAAATCTGCGTAAGAGCCTTTTCTATAAGGTGCAGGAGTTTTCGTTCGCAAACATCGACAAATTCTCCACATCGAGCCTTGTCACGCGTCTCACCACCGACGTAACAAACGTTCAGCAGTCTTTTATGATGATCATAAGAACGGCGATAAGATGTCCGTTTATGCTCATTTTTGCTTTTACGATGTCGGTAAGGCTCGGCGGAAAGCTGGCGCTTATCTTTGCGGCGATAATACCGCTTCTTGCACTTGCGCTGTTTGCACTTATTTTTAATGTAATGCCGCTTTTCAAAAAACTCTTCAGGAAATACGACCGTCTGAACGAGTCTGTCCACGTAAAGGGAATGCGCGTCGTAAAGAGTTTCGTGCGCGAGGATTTTGAATCGAAAAAGTTCGGAAAGGCTTCCGACGAGCTTCGCGACGACTTCACGAAAGCGGAAAAAATCCTTGCGCTTAACGCGCCGATAATGCAGTTCTGTATGTATGCTTCAACGATACTTATCTCCTATTTCTGCGCAAAAATCGTAATTTCATCGGGCGGCAGCAAGCTCGGACTCGGTGCGCTTTCGGGAATGATAACCTATTCCATGCAGGTGCTTATGAGTATGATGATGATTTCGATGATTTTCGTTATGATAACGATGTCTGCGGAATCGGCACGCCGTATAACCGAGGTTCTTGACGAGAAAAGCAGTCTCACAAGCCCCGAAAACGCTTTGACCGAAGTTAAGAACGGTGACGTTGATTTTGACGGTGTCAGCTTCAAGTACAGCGAAAAGGCGGAAAAGTATGCCCTTGAAGACATTAGCTTCCACATAAAGTCGGGGCAGACCGTCGGAATCATCGGCGGAACGGGAAGTTCAAAAACGACGCTTGTAAACCTTATTTCAAGACTTTACGATGCGACAAAGGGAACTGTTAAGGTCGGCGACGCCGATGTGCGCGATTACGACCTTGAAGTTCTCCGTAATAATGTCGCGGTCGTGCTGCAAAAGAACGTTCTTTTTTCGGGTACGATAAAAGAAAATCTCCGCTGGGGCGACCCGAATGCGTCCGACGAGGAGATAGAACGCATCTGCCGACTCGCGCAGGCAGACGAATTTATTCAGACGTTCCCCGATAAATACGACACATATATCGAGCAGGGCGGTGCGAACGTTTCGGGCGGTCAGAAGCAGAGACTCTGTATTGCCCGCGCGCTTCTGAAAAAACCGAAGGTGCTCATTCTTGATGACTCAACGTCGGCAGTCGATACAAAGACGGACGCACTTATAAGAAAGGCGTTCAGAGAAGAAATTCCCGGTACTACGAAATTTATAATCGCGCAGAGGATTTCCTCTGTCGAGGAATCCGATGTGATAATAGTCCTTGACGGCGGGCGCATTAACGGAATAGGCACGCACGACGAGCTTATGAAGTCAAATGAAATCTACCGCGAGGTTTATAATTCGCAGAACAGAGCGGGAGGTGACGAAGATGCGGAATAATATGCGCAAAGAGATGCCGAAAGCAAAAAAAGGCACGCTCAAAAGACTTCTCGGACTTCTGCTCCACGACTATAAATGGATGTTCGTTTTGCAGATAATCTTTATCGTTGTTTTCGCGTTTATCAGCACCATGCCCGCGGTCTATATAAAGACTATTGCTTCATACATTGAAGAAGGCATTGCGCGCGCAAAGGAAATCGGAGGCGACGTCGCATGGAACGAGATCGGCAAAAAGGTTGTCGGTTCGCTCGGAATTATGGTTTGCGTATATGCCGTCGGTCTTGTCTGTTCGTTCTTTAATAAACGGATCGGCGCAATCGTGACACAGGGCTTCCTTGCAAAAATGAGAAAGCGTATGTTTGACCGTATGCAGCGCCTGCCGATAAAGTTTTTCGACACGCACAGCCACGGCGATATAATGAGTTACTATACGAACGATATAGATACTCTGCGCCAGCTTATTTCGGAGTCTCTTCCGGGAATTTTCACGGCGGGACTTACTCTTGTGGTCCTGACTGTCGTAATGCTTTATTACAGCGCTTGGATGACACTCGTCATAGCGGCGGGATCGTTCGCTATGCTCTGGGTCACGAAGAATATCGGCGGAAACAGCGCGAAATATTTTATAAGACAGCAGAGGGCTCTCGGTAAAGTCGAAGGCTTTGTCGAGGAAATGATGAACGGTCAGAAGGTCGTCAAGGTGTTCTGCCACGAAGAGGCGGCAAAAGCTGATTTCGACAAGCTGAATGACGCGCTCCGTGAGGATGCGGACAACGCGAACCGTTTTGCGAATATTCTTATGCCCATTATGGGCAATATCGGAAATATAATGTACGTTCTCGTCACTTTCGTCGGCGGACTTCTGCTTCAATTTCCTAATCTGCCGAATCTTTCGCTCAGAGCTCTCTTTACGGGCGATACGGTGCTTTCAATCGCAGTTGTCGTGTCCTTCCTCGGAATGGCAAAACAGTTCTGCGGCAACGTTTCGCAGGTCTCGCAGGAGGTAAACAGCGTCGTTATGGCACTTGCGGGCGCGGATCGTATTTTCGGACTTATTGACGAAGAGCCTGAGGTTGATAACGGTTACGTTACGCTCGTAAACGCGAAGGAAGTTGACGGAAAAATCGTCGAGTGTAATGAGCGCACGGGAACGTGGGCTTGGAAACACCCGCACGAGGCTGACGGAAGCGTCACATACACGCTTCTCCGCGGAGATGTGCGAATGACCGATGTCGATTTCGGATATACCGAAAATAAGATAGTTCTTCACGATATAAGCCTGTACGCCGAACCGGGACAAAAGGTTGCGTTTGTCGGTGCGACGGGCGCGGGTAAAACGACGATAACGAACCTTATAAACCGCTTTTACGATATCGCCGACGGCAAGATACGTTACGATGGCATAAACATCAATAAGATAAAGAAAGCGGATCTGCGACGTTCGCTCGGCATAGTTTTGCAGGACACCAACCTGTTCACGGGAACTGTGCTTGAAAATATCCGCTACGGAAAGCTTGACGCGACCGACGAAGAGTGCATTGCGGCGGCAAAGCTCGCGAACGCGGACGACTTTATAAGACGTCTGCCTGACGGCTATAATACGATGCTTACAGGCAACGGAGCAAACCTTTCGCAGGGACAGAGACAGCTCGTTTCGATTGCGAGAGCGGCTGTTGCGGATCCGCCCGTTATGATCCTTGACGAGGCAACATCGTCGATCGACACGAGAACGGAGGCGATAGTTCAGCGCGGAATGGACGCCCTTATGAAAGGCAGAACCGTGTTTGTCATAGCGCACAGACTTTCAACGGTGCAGAATTCCGATGTCATTATGGTTCTTGAAGCGGGACGCATAATCGAGCGCGGAACGCACGATCAGCTTATTGCCGAGAAGGGCAAGTATTACCAGCTTTATACGGGCGCATTTGAGCTTGAATAAAAAACGAGGCATCTCTCTTTCGGAGATGCCTCTCTCTTTTTAGATTTTAGAAATAACCGCCGCTTTGAGAACCGACGTCTATCGGATATTCGCAGAATTTTTTGAACTGTTCCTCCGTCATTTTGTCGTGGAGGCAGAATGATTTTCCGCGTGACGTTACCATACTGTTTACGGCACTTGTTACGGAATCAAGCTCGGGTTCGCCGATAATTCTGATGTTCCCGCTCTTTTTGTCAATGGGAAAGCCCGCAATTTTTATCTGCTTTTCCTCGCCCGTTTCCTTGTCCGTCACCTTGCAAACCTGAATAGACGTTACTATGTGTGCGGAATCGGGAAAATCTTCGCTCCATGAGGAAGTTTTGTGAGCTTTTTGCAGGAAAACGACCGCTTCGGAGCCTTTTATCGGCACCGCACCGTTCGGAACGCGCACAACGGCGTCGTATTCGTCGAGATTAAGGTTCAGATATGCGCTGATGAATTTCTTTACTCCGTTAAATCTGTCCGCATTGTAAAAGTTATACGCCTGATTGAATTTGACGGGATAAAAAGCGTATCCGCTTCCTTTGTAGGCGGTGTCTATCCCCGACATATCGAGCTTTTCACCCCATTCGACGCGGAATCCGTAAACGTAAGAAAACAATTCGGGGTCGGCGTTGAATTTTACGGGCGGATCGTCCTCGCAGATCTCGTCCGCGGGATCTGTCGCCTCTTCACGCGTGCTTCCGCAGGAACAGATAAGGAGAAGTATAAAAACGGTAAGCAAAATTATGCGCAATATTTTAATTCTTTTCATAGTCCCTCCGAAGTCTCCGAAAAGTTTTACAGACGAATTAATCACTCTGCTTTCTGTCTTTATAATACCATATATATCTTAATTTGTCAACAAATTTCTATAATAAATATAAATTTCGTCATTCTGTACACTAAAAGTTCTTGTTTTTTGTCGGATATAAACAAAGGGGACGGCTGCGCTCGGCAGCCGCCTCAAAAGGTGTTTGTTTGCGATTATCTGAGTTCTATCTGCATGGTGTAAGCAAGTTTTTTCAGTATTCTGCCAACATATCCGTCAATATCGGCGTCCGTGAACTCTGTTTCATCAGGCGTAAATGTAAGGCTGAATGCCATACTCTTTTTGCCCATGCCTATCTGCGGTCCTCGGTAAACGTCGAACAGCTTCACGTCCGTGATGTATTTACAGGAGGACTTTATCGCGTCTTCAACCGCGCCGCAGGTGACGTCTTCGCTCATGACGAGCGCAAGATCGCGCGTTTCCTCGGCAAACTTTGATATCGGCTTGTAGACTGTCTTTTTCGCGAGATGCTCCGTGAGCTTTTCGTAGTCGACCTCGGCAACAAATATCGGTTTTTCGACCGCGAGATCGTCGCATATATCATATGCGAGCTTGCCCATAAAGCCTATTTCTTCGCCGTCCGCAAGTATTTTCGCCGTCATTCCAGGGTGCATAAAGCCGATTTCCGCTTTCTCGTATGTGAACGATGTGCAGAACTCTTTCGCGACGGCTTCAATAGCACCCTTGAACGTGAAGAATGTTTCGCCGTCTCCGAACGCGCCTATTGAGAGCATTTTGTGTTCTCTCGGGTATTCGGTAAGCGGGAGGCTCTTCGGTTCGAACGTTTCGGCAAGCTCAAAGAATCTACCCGACATATTTCCGCGTCTCATATTTCTGACAGCGGCGTTCACCATTGACGGGACAAGCGTTGTGCGCATAAGCGAGAGGTCCTCGCTTATGGGGTTGAGAATGCGTATTGCGTTTCTCTCCTTTGAACCTTCGGGATAGCGGAGCATATCGAGATCTTTCGGTGAGAAGAACGAATAGAAGATAGACTCGCTGTATCCTTCGGCGCAGAGCGCTTTTTTGAGGCGAAGCGCTGTTTTCTGTGCGTCGTTTCTGCCGCCGCAGGTGACCTGTGCGTTTTTGAGGAACGTGGGCTTTATGTTGTCATAGCCGTACATTCTGATTATTTCCTCGGCAATGTCCTGCATACCGCAGTCGATGTCGTCGCGGTAGGGCGGAACGATAACTTTAAGGGTGTCGCCGTCGATAGTCGGTTCAAAACCGAGCGAAGCGAGGTGTCTGATTATCTCGTCATTCGGTACGACTATGCCGAGCAAGCCGTTTATTTCGGAGACTTTGACTTCAAGAGGGTGTCCCTCTATTGTGAGACTGCCTGCGGCGCGTTCGATCTCCGTCGGAGAAACTTTACCGCAGTCAAGCTCGTTTATAAGGTGCAGGGCACGGCGCATACCGCACTGCGTGGAGTATTCGTCGACACCCTTTTCGAAGCGCGAGCTTGAATCGGAGATCTGACCGAGTGCGCGGGCTGTTTTTCTGACATTGTCACGCGCAAATTTCGCCGCTTCAAAAATTATATCCTTTGTCGTGTCCTTTATCTCGGAGTTCAGACCACCCATAATTCCCGCAAGCGCAACGGGACGCTCGCCGTCGCAGATGACGAGGTTGTTTTCGCAAAGTTCGAACTCTTTTTCGTCGAGAGTTACGATTTTTTCGCCTTTTTTCGCGCGCCTTACGACGATTTCCGAACCGTGAAGATCCGAAAGGTCAAAAGCGTGCATCGGCTGCCCGAATTCTTTCAGAACGTAGTTTGTTATATCTACTATATTCGATATCGAATTGACACCGACCATCGAAAGGCGGCGGCGCATCCATGCAGGCGACTTGCCGATCTTTATATTCGAAACGTAGTGACCGATGTAGCGCGGGCAGAGATCGGGCGCTTCGACAGTTACGTTGAAGTCGAGCGGTTTGCCGTCGACAACATAGTCGAGCGCGGGCATATGAAATTCCTTTTTAAGGACTGCCGCAACCTCTCTCGCAATACCGATAATGCTCTGACAGTCGGGACGGTTTGCCGTTATGCTTATATCAAAAATGTAGTCGTCAAGACCTACGATAGGCTTGACGTCCGCGCCTAAGGGAGCGTCCGCGGGAAGGACGAGCAGACCGCAGTAACCGCCGCCCTCGTACATATCCTCGTTTACTCCGATTTCGACGCCTGAGCAGAGCATACCGTCGGAATCGACTCCGCGGAGCTTACCTTTCTTTATCGTCATCACGCCTTCAACCGTGACGTGATCCTTTGCGGTTGCATAGACGGTCGCGCCGACAAGAGCCGTCGGGTATCTTCCGCCTACTCTCACATTGTCCGCTCCGCAGCAGATCTGAAAAGTGCCTTTGTCTCCGCAGTCAACGGTGCAGATGTGAATGTGCGTGCCCTCAATAAGCTCGCATGTCTTGACCTCACCTACAACGACGCCCGAAACGTCCTTGCCGAGTTCTATAAGCTCCTCAACTTCAAAACCCGCCGAAAAGAGTTTTTCTTCAAGTTCTTTTGCCGTAACGTCGATGTCAACGTATTCTTTAAGCCAACTAAGCGGTGCTAACATATCTTTATCCTCCTTTTCGGTCTCAGTCTCTGAACTGCTTTGCGAATCTTGTGTCGGATTCGAACAGAGTTTTTATATTGTTTATGCCGTATTTGAGCATTGCAACGCGTTCGACGCCCATACCGAAAGCAAAGCCCGAATAAACGTCGGGGTCGATGCCGCAGTTTTCGAGGACGTGACGGTTGACCATGCCTGCGCCGAGTACTTCGATCCAGCCCGTGCCTTTGCAGAGTTTGCAGCCCTTGCCGCCGCATTCAAAACAGCTGACGTCAACTTCCACGGACGGTTCGGTGAAAGGAAAGTATGACGGACGAAGTCTTGTTACGACGCCGTCGCCGAATATTCTCTGCGAGAAGGTGTCAAGCATACCTTTGAGGTCGCAGAGCGTGATGCCCTTGTCAACGACAAGACCTTCCATCTGTGAAAACATCGGCGAATGAGTCGCGTCGTCGTCGGAGCGGAATACCTTGCCGGGGCAGAGAATTTTTATCGGAGGCTTGGTGTTCTCCATAACGTGTATCTGCGCCGCCGACGTCTGTGTAAGAAGCAGAAATTCGTCGGAAACGTAGAAAGTGTCCTGCATATCTCTTGCAGGGTGGTCTTTCGGCGTGTTGAGCGCCGTGAAGTTGTAGTAGTCGTTTTCTATCTCTCTGTTTTCGCAGATGGTAAAGCCCATTCCCGTGAAAATGTCGATAAGACGGTTGCAGATAAGCGTGTCTGGGTGCAGATGACCGACCTCGTGTACCTCTGCGGGCATGGTCACGTCAACAGCCTCGTCGCGGTAGCGCCTTTCGAGTTCGAGAGTGCGCATTTTCTCGTCCATTTCGTCAAAGCGGTTTGATGCCCATTCCTTTATTTCGTTTACGATCTTGCCGAAAGCGGGTCTGTCCTCTTTCGGTACGTCTTTCATTCCTTTCATAAGGAGGGATATTTTGCCCTCTTTGTTGTCAAGAAAAGATTTTCTGAATTCGTGCAGGGATTTTGTTGAGTCGAAGTCCGCAATTTTCGATTCGATCTCTTCTTTTATTTCCCTAACTTTTTCGTCGATCATTTTAAACTCCTTTCGTAATAAAAAAACTCCGCCCGAAACAAAAGTTCAGGACGGAGATAAAATTCCGCGGTACCACCCGAATTCCCGCATGAGAACGCGGGCAACTCATCGCATATAACGGTGCGAACCGTCGCAGGCTACTTGATTTTTCTTTAACCCGCGCCGCTAAGAGGTGAAATGCCGATTTTCTTCACGGGAAACCGCTTCCAGCCTATGACGGTCACTCTCTTGCCTGTGAAAAACGAAAAACGCTGTCCTCATCACTGCATTTATTAAATGATAACACACAATTTTCCGTTTGTCAAGCGTTTTTTTCTTTTTTCGTCACATCGGTATCACTTTTCGCGCCTATAATGAAAGTACAGATCGGGAGGAGGTATCGGTCAAATGAAGAAAATAACAATGATGGTCGTTCTTGCGCTGACTCTTGCGCTCTGCGCGTGCGGAAAAACTGTGACGGGCGAAAGCGGCACGGAGACGAAAAAAACTGTCGAAAGCGAATTTTCCGCCGAAACGCGTGAAACGGTATCGGCGACGGGGAACGGCGAAAAAATCACCCTCTCGGATAAGAACGTTCTTATAAGCGAGGCGGGGACATATACACTCACGGGAACGCTTGACGGCGGTCAAATCGTTGTTGACGCGGGAGACGACGATAAGGTGGAGCTTGTCCTTGAAAACGCGGAGGTGTCGTGCGTCGGAAGTGCCGCGCTTTATGTGAAGAACGCAAAGAAGGTTACGGTTACTCTTGCGGACGGAAGTGAAAACAGACTTGTATCAAGCGGAGAATTTGCCTCGGACGGCGAAAACAACGTCGACGGCGCGATTTTTTCAAAGGAAGATGTTAAAATAGAGGGTATGGGCAGTCTTACGGTTGAATGTGAGAGCGGCCACGGCATAGTCTGCAAGGACGAGCTTAAAATAAAGAGCGGAAACATTGAAGTGACAGCCGCCTCGCACGCTTTGCAGGTAAAGGACGGCATAGTCATTGACGGCGGTACGCTTAGACTGACGGCGGGCAAGGACGGTATCCATGCGGAAAATTCGGACGATACCACACTCGGCTCGGTCACGATAAACGGCGGAATACTTGTTATCGACGCGGACGGCGACGGGATCGATTCGTCGTGCGAGGTCATAATTTCGGGCGGCGATTTTACCGTTGAGGCGGGAGAACGCAAGACAGTTTCGGTAAAGACGGATAAGGGCGGCTTTGGCGGCTTCGGCAGAACCGAGACGACCGAAAGCGGCACAAGCACAAAGGGCATAAAAGCGGGAAAATCCATGACGATAACGGGTGGAACATTCAATATAGATTCCGCGGACGACGCTCTTCACTCTAACGGCGATATAACAATATCCGACGGTACATTTACCGTCCTCACGGGTGACGACGGTGTTCACGCGGGCGGACTTCTCACGGTGTCGGGCGGAAGTATAACGATTTCCGAAAGCTACGAGGGACTTGAAGGCGAAAAGATTGAAATTTCGGGCGGAATTATCGACATAAAGGCAAGCGACGACGGTCTGAACGCCGCGGGCGGAAACGACGAAAGCGGTTTCGGCGGTTTCGGACGCCCCGATATGTTCGCTTCAAACGAAAACAACTATATTAAAATAAGCGGCGGCGTTATAAACATCGACGCAGGCGGCGACGGCATAGATTCTAACGGAAATCTTTATGTTTCTGGCGGCGAAACATATGTGAACGGCCCAGAGGACGGCGGAAACGGTGCGCTTGATTACGGCGGCGAGGCTGAAATAACGGGCGGCATATTTGTCGCCGCGGGTTCGTCGGGTATGGCACAGAATTTCGGTTCGGCGACGCAGGGAAGTATTCTCGTTCCCGCAAGCAATACCGAAAAGGTGACGGTGACGGACAGCAAGGGCGCGGAGATACTTTCTTTCACGCCGACGAAAAAATGCGAGTGCATCGTTATCAGTTCGCCGCTTCTCGTAAATGGTGAAACATATACGGTTACTGTCGGGGAAAGTAAGACGGAGGTGACACTTTCCGATTATGTTTATTCTTCCGTCGGCGGGTTTGGCGGTGGCTTCGGAGGAGGCTTCGGAGGCGGACAAAGGCCGAACGGCAATTTCGGCGGAAGCGGGAAAAATCCGCCGACGGCAAGAAGAAATTAAAAACCCAAAACGGAACACGATTTAATATAACAAATGGAAAAAGGGCGATATCTTTCGCTCTTTTTCTTTTTTTGGAAAAATAAATTTTAAAATCCTCTTTACAAAACGAAATGTTTGTGATACAATATAAAGGTGATAATTTTTTCGAGTGCGAACGCGGAACGGAGGCAGACAATATGGATAAATTTGTTCTTCACAGTCCTTTTTCGCCGACGGGAGATCAGCCCGAGGCAATAGACGGTCTCGTCAGAGGAATAGAGGCGGGATATGGGGCGCAGACTCTTCTCGGCGTTACCGGTTCGGGTAAAACTTTCACCATGGCGAACGTAATTGCGCGCCTTAACAGACCTACGCTTGTCCTCGCACATAATAAAACGCTTGCCGCACAGCTCTGTTCGGAGTTCCGCGAGTTCTTCCCCGAAAACGCGGTCGAATATTTTGTCTCTTATTACGATTACTATCAGCCTGAAGCGTATATCCCGGGTAAGGATATCTACATCGAAAAGGACGCGATGATAAACGACGAGATTGATAAACTGCGCCACAGCGCGACATCGTCGCTTTTCGAGAGACGCGACGTTATCATTGTCGCGAGCGTTTCGTGCATTTACAGCTTGGGCGACCCCGCCGAGTATCAAAAGCTCACCGTCGCCGTTCGTCCGGGTATGAAGAAGACGCGCGATGAATTTATAAGAGAGCTTATTTCGATAAGCTATGACCGCAACGACATAAACTTTGTGCGTGACAAGTTCCGCGTGCGCGGCGATACCGTTGAAGTCTTTCCGGCAAGTTCGGGCGAGAAGGCGATCCGCGTTGAATTTTTCGACGACGAGATAGACCGCGTGTCGGAAATCAACGTGCTCACGGGCGAACTTCTGCGCGTGCTTAATTACGCGGCAATCTTCCCCGCGACGCACTATGCCGTTTCGGACGACAAACGCGAGGCTGCTCTCGCGGAAATCGAAAACGAAATGAAAGAGCGAAAAGCGTATTTTGAGTCCTGCGGAAAACTGCTTGAAGCGCAGAGGATCGAGGAACGCACGAAATACGACCTTGAAATGCTCCGAGAGATCGGCTTCTGTTCGGGTGTCGAGAACTATTCTCGCGTTCTTTCGGGACGCGCACCGGGTTCTACACCGTATACGCTCCTTGATTACTTCCCGAAAGACTTTCTGCTTTTTGTCGATGAGTCGCATATGACGCTTCCGCAGGTTCGCGCAATGAGCGGCGGAGACGCGGCAAGAAAGCGAAATCTTGTCGAGTACGGATTCAGGCTTCCGTCCGCGTTTGATAACAGACCTCTCACGTTTGACGAGTTCGAGGGCAAGATCGGACAGGCTGTCTATATAAGCGCGACCCCCGCGGATTACGAGAGGGAACATTCGTCGCAGGTAGTCGAACAGATCATACGTCCTACGGGACTTGTAGATCCCGAAATCGAGGTTCGCCCGGTCGAGGGACAGGTTGACGACCTTATGGGCGAGATACGCACAAGAGCCGAAAAGGGGGAAAGAGTTCTTGTTACAACGCTCACAAGAAAAATGGCGGAGGATCTGACCGATTACTTCGGCAAGAACGGACTCCGCGTGAAATATATACATTATAACGTCGATACGATGGAACGTATCGAGATAATCAGAGATCTGCGTCTCGGCGTTTTCGACGTTCTTGTCGGCATAAACCTCCTGAGAGAGGGACTGGATATACCCGAGGTGTCGCTTGTTGCCGTGCTTGATGCCGATAAAGAGGGACTTCTCCGTTCCGAAACGGCACTTATACAGACTTTCGGACGCGCGGCAAGAAACGAACACGGAAAGGTCATTCTTTACGCCGATGCCGTGACAAAATCAATGAAAAACGCGATGGACGAGACGAATCGCCGTCGTGAAATTCAGACCGCCTATAATAAGGCACACGGCATTGTTCCGCATACGGTTGTAAAGAGCGTGCGCGACCTTATAGACATAGGAATGTCGCCCGAAAAGGAAAAATCGCACGCAAAGGGAAATGCGCCCGCAAAGAAGATGACGAGAAAAGAAAAGGACGCAATGATAGAACGTCTGACGAAAGAGATGAAGGACGCGGCAAAGCGGCTTGAATTTGAGCAGGCGGCGTTCCTACGCGACAAGATAAAACAACTCAGAAACTGATGGAGCATAAAATGAAATCGGAACTCATAATCAAAGGTGCAAGAATGCACAACCTGAAAAATATAGATGTGACGATACCTCGGAACAAACTCGTCGTTATAACTGGACTTTCGGGATCGGGAAAATCGTCGCTCGCGTTCGATACTATTTACGCCGAGGGACACAGACGCTTCGTTGAATCGCTCTCGTCCTATGCGAGAATGTTTCTCGGACAGCTCGATAAGCCGGACGTCGACTCGATAGAGGGACTTTCGCCCGCAATTTCGATCGACCAGAAAACGACGTCGCGAAACCCGCGATCGACAGTCGGTACGGTGACGGAAATATATGACTACCTCCGTCTGCTTTACGCGAGAATAGGCGTGCCGCATTGCCCCGTCTGCGGAAAGGAAATAAGACAGCAGACGACAGATCAGATAATCGACCGCATTATGGCACTTCCCGAGGGAACTCGTTTTATGATAATGGCACCCGTCGTCCGCTCGCAGAAGGGCAGGCACGAAAAGGTGCTTGAATCCGCAAAAAAGAGCGGATATGTGCGTGTGCGCGTCGATGGGAGTATGTACGAGCTTTCTGAGAAGATAGAACTTGATAAAAACAAAAAGCACAGCATTGAAATAGTCGTCGACAGACTTGTTATGCGAGAGGACGTCCGTCCGCGCCTCGGCGACTCGGTTGAAACGGCGCTTTCGCTTGCCGACGGACATCTTGTGGTCTGCACAGTCCCGCGCGACGGCGAAAAAGAGGAAAATCTCGAATTTTCGCAGAGCTACGCGTGCGAAGAACACGGAATTTCCTTTGGCGAGCTTGAACCGAGAATGTTTTCGTTCAACAATCCGCAGGGCGCATGCCCACATTGCTTGGGTCTCGGCGAAATGAACGTTCTCTCCGTCGATAAAATGATTCCCGACCGCAGTCTTTCGCTTTCCGAAGGCGCGATTGCCGTGAACGGCTTCAAAACGCTTGAAGAAGAGAGCTGGAACGGTCCTCTCTTTGCCGCCGTCGGCAAGAAATTCGGCTTTACAATGAATACGCCGCTCGAAAAATTCACCGAAAAACAGATGGATATACTTCTGCACGGATCGGGCGACGAAAAATATGATATTGTCCGCTATTTCGGCGGTGAGGCACATCACCAGCTTGCGAAATTTGAAGGCATTATCGGGATAATCGAAAACAGAATCAGAATGTCGGGAAATGACTACTACGACGAATTTGTTGATCAGACAGAGTGTCCCGTGTGCCACGGCGCACGCCTTTCGCCGATAGTTCTCGCAGTAACCGTCGGCGGAAAGAATATTCACGAATTATGCTCGCTTTCGATAACGGACGCGCTTGATTTTGTGAACGGACTTGAACTTACCGACACCGAAACGGCAATAGCGAAAGAAATCCTTAAAGAAATAAAAGCGCGCCTCGGTTTCCTTGTCAGCGTCGGACTTGATTACCTGACACTTGCGAGAAAAGCGGGAACGCTTTCGGGCGGTGAGGCGCAGAGAATACGCCTTGCGACGCAGATAGGTTCGTCGCTTGTCGGCGTGCTTTATATACTTGACGAGCCGAGCATAGGACTTCATCAGCGCGATAACGCGAAACTGATCGCAACGCTCAAAAACCTGCGCGATATAGGCAACAGTGTGCTTGTCGTAGAGCATGACGAGGAGACAATGCTTTCGTCCGATTACATTATTGATATAGGTCCCGGCGCGGGAATACACGGAGGCGAGCTTGTTGCGGCGGGGACACCCGAAGAGGTTATGAACAATCCGAAATCCGAGACGGGCGCATACCTTTCGGGCAGAAAAAAGATTGCAGTGCCAAAGACGAGGCGAGGGGGAAACGGCAAATTCCTTGAAGTTGTCGGTGCACAGGAGCATAACCTGAAAAGCATCGACGTCACAATACCGCTCGGTTGCTTCGTTTGCGTGACGGGTGTTTCGGGGTCGGGAAAATCGTCGCTTGTGAACGGTATAATCTCGCCCGTTCTCGCAAAGACGCTTAACCGTGCGATCACTTTCCCCGGAAAATATAAAAAAATGCTCGGTGTCGAAAATCTTGATAAGGTCATCGTGATAGATCAGAGTCCGATAGGCAGAACGCCGCGCTCAAACCCCGCAACATATACGGGACTTTTCGGCGATATACGCGAACTTTTCGCAAAAACGCCCGACGCAAAAGCGAAGGGCTATACCGCGGGCAGATTTTCGTTCAATACAAAGGGCGGAAGATGCGAGGCTTGCGAGGGCGACGGCGTGAAGAAGATAGAAATGCACTTCCTGCCAGACGTTTACGTTAAATGCGACATTTGCCACGGAAAACGTTATAATCGCGACACTCTCGATGTCAAATATAAGGGTAAAAGTATTTACGACGTGCTTGATATGACGGTTGAAGAGGGCGTGAGATTTTTCGACGGCATACCGCGCATTGCGAACCGCCTGAAAACACTTGCCGACGTCGGTCTCGGATATATAAAAATCGGTCAGTCGTCAACCACGCTTTCGGGCGGTGAGGCGCAGAGAGTAAAGCTCGCGACCGAGCTTTCAAAGCGCAGTACGGGAAGAACGATGTATATTCTCGACGAACCGACGACGGGACTTCACTCCGCCGATGTCGCAAAGCTTATCGAAGTCCTTGAAAAGCTGTGCGATGCGGGCAATTCCATACTTGTGATAGAGCACAATCTCGACGTCATAAAGACGGCGGATTATATTATCGACCTCGGACCCGAGGGCGGAAGCGGCGGCGGAAACATAGTTGCCTGCGGAACGCCCGAAAACATCGCAAAGGCGGAGAAGTCATATACGGGGCAGTTCTTAAAGAAGATGCTCTGAGATGTCTGAACGCCTGTAATCGCTCGGGCTTAATCCCTCTTTCCTCGAAAACAATCGTGAAAAATACAGTTGATCGCGGTATCCGACAGATGCCGCGATTTCTTTTATTTCAAAATCCGTTGTGCGGAGCATTTCCTTTGCTTTGTTGATTCTGAGCATTGTAAGATATTCTTTTGGAGAGATTCCGTAAACGTCTTTGAATTTTCTTGAAAAAGCAGTTTTGCACATATTTGCCTTTCCCGCAAGAAAGTCCATATTTATGTTTTCTGAAAAATTGTAATCCATCAGAAGAGCAATGCTTTTCATTGCGTCGCTCTCGGTATCTTTGAGCGAAACAAGCTCTGAGAAAAACATGGATACAAGCGATCTGCATTTGAGCTTTTCAGATAAAAGCGATGTGTCGCATATCGCGTAAATGTCGGTAAGCAAAGAACGAAGTATATCGGCGTTTTTCAGGCTTGTGATCGGGTGTTTGCGGGTTATGCCTATTTCGGAGAACAGATGTTCGATGCACGTACCGTCAACGCCAAGCCACATTATTGACCATTCGCCGAGCGCGCGATAATGAATTCTTTCGCCCGGAAACATAACGAGAATGTCATCCTTTTTTATTTTCGTTACAGTTTCGCCCAACAGCTCGGCTTCGCCCTCTGTTACGAGAACGACAAGAAAATAAGGGCGTATTTCCGGTCCGTAAACGTGATTTTGAGTTTTTTCTCTTTTTCCGCAAAAGTAAATACCGATGTCAAGGTCGTCCTTTGATGTTATTTTCTCTGTGAAAATCCGTTCGCTTTTCATTTTATCACCTCGCGCATATTATAGCACATAAAGTCAAAAATGTCCATATAAAAGACAAATAAATCTATTCGAATTTTATTTGCTGCGGTGTATAATATGAACACAACGAAAAAGGAGACGGTAAATGGATTACATAACAAGCGAAAAAGGCTTCTCTCTTTCTGACGGAAGTGTCGTATTTGATTTTGAAAGCGATAAAGCATTATCAAAAAAAGGGGGTTTTTACAGTGCAAATATTATAGGAAGTGCCCCTGTACCGAATATTCACGCAAGCGACAGACTTTTGCTTCCCGTTGATGAGGGAATTGCGATAGAAGCGGACAAAACTTACCCGCCCTGCCATGTTTCTCTTGATCGGATTTCCTCCGCTTTTTTAAATCGTAACGGAACAATGTCAATGATTATTGTCGAACGCGATCAAAAGTATCTTCTGATTGCGATTGATGACGCTTTTGCGGCTGAGTATTCTGTCGGAAAAGAAAATGGAATTTATAGGCTCGGTCTTAAATGCAACGAGGAAACCGACATAATATACGCGATTTTCGACTCTGTAAAAGACGCCTGTAAATTTTATCGTGAAAGCAGAAAAGAAAAGTTTATACCGCTTACCGAAAAAATCAAGCGCAATACCGAAATCGAAAGGCTCGTAGGCGGTGCGGTATTTTGGATATGGAACGATAATTACGATGACGTAATGTATTCCGATAAGGACACCGATGTGAATCCCGCCGTAGGCGATGACATTATGCGCATTGCCGATGAACTTTATAACAGCGGCGTTGACAAAGCGATGATCTCGATGTTCTTTGACGATGATTCGAAATATGCCGAGCCGCTTTATAAAAAATACGGCTATTTGTCAACGCAGTATGATAACTATAATGACGTTTTTCCTCCGAAACTTCTGAAAATAGTGCCGAATAACAGGGTGAAAAATTGCGGATATACAAACAGGCGCATTAAAGATTTTCCCGACGGAATAGTGATGAGTGAAGACGGTAAAATGGGACGTGCATGGGCATTAAAGGGATTTGACGGCAAAATGCACAACCAGTATTCTCTTTGTCCTGCGGTTGCGTCAAAGCGTATGAAGGAGGAAATATCTGATATAGAGCGCCGATATCCGTACTATAAAGGCAGGTTCATTGATGTTTACGGAACGGGCGTTTATTCATGCTTTTCCGAAAACCACCCCATTACAAGGCGCGAGTGCCTGTCGGTAAAACGCGACGCGTTTGCGTCAATCGCGAAAATGGGTCTAATAACGGGAACAGAGGACGGTATGGAAGGACTTGTGAACGAGCTTGATTATTCGGAGGGAATGTCCACACCTATCCTTTTCAGAACGGCAGAGAGCGGTAGACGGCATCCGCACATTTACGACGCGGAAGAAACGGAGCATATAAAAAAGAATATGTTCTCGACTGACACGAGAGTGCCTCTTTGGGAACTTGTTCATCATGAGGATATGCTGATGTTCCCGTACTGGGGTGTGTCAACTGCGTGCTGCCCCGAAATAATCGACAGGGTAACGCTGTATTCGGTGCTTTTCGGAACAGCACCGCTATATTCGTTTTTTGTTCATAACTTTGAGAAACTGAAAGATGTTATTTTGGAAAGTTACAAAAAAATAACAGCCGTAAATAAAAAAACAGCACTTCTTCCGATGACGGATTTTGAGTATCTGACCGATGACAGAAGGGTTCAGACGACTGTTTTCGGTGATAAATACAGAATTGTCGCGAACTTTTCGGACAGCGAATTTATTTACAGCGGAAAAACAATTGCTCCGTCGGGGTTTATTATGATTGAAGAATAAATTGTAAAAAAATTGATTTTTGTATTGACAATCGGCAAAGCAGATATTAAAATGTCAATGTAAATATTTGTTTTGAGGAACACGAAATACTATGAAAGAAATCAAAAATCTGAATTTTGATGCCGAAAGAGCGCTCTATGCGTCGAAAAAACTCTCGGTTGTGAATTGTACTTTTGCGGGCGAAGCGGACGGCGAATCCGCAATGAAAGAGAGCAGTGATCTCTATGTGAAGGGCTGCCGCTTTGAGCTTCGTTACCCGTTCTGGCACGATACAAACATAAAAGTCAGTGACTGCGTTATGACGGATACCTGCCGTGCGCCCGTATGGTACACAAAAAACGCACATTTTGAGGACTGCAAAATAAACGGCGTGAAGGCTTTCCGAGAGTGCGACGGCATAACGCTTGAAAACTGTATCGTTGTAAGTCCCGAATTCGGCTGGAATTGCCATAATGTAAACATCGTCGGCGGCGAACTCACGTCCGAGTATTTCCTTATGGGTTCGTCCGATATTTCGATAAAGAATTTCACTTTTACGGGTAAATATTCGTTCCAGTACGTCAAAAACGCCGAAATTCACGACTCGTTTCTGAATACGAAGGACGCGTTCTGGCACACGGAGAACGTCACCGTCTATGACAGCGTTATAAACGGCGAATACGCGGCTTGGTATTCAAAGAATCTGCGCCTTGTGCGCTGCAAAATTTCGGGTACGCAGCCGTTCTGCTATGCGGAAAATCTTGTCCTTGAAGACTGCGAAATGACGGGGTGTGATCTTGCATTCGAATACACCACCGTGAACGCAGATGTGAATTCCGTCATCGACAGCGTGAAGAACCCGATAAGCGGAAGAATTTCGGCGCTCGGATTCGGCGAGATAATTCTCGACGAGAACCTGAAAGACGGTTCGGACTGCGAGCTTGTCACAAAAAAGTAAATCTTTTGTGCAAGCATATAGACTTTCGGTCAATCACTTAAATGAAAAAAGAACAAAAAAATGGACGGATTAGACGATCCGTCCTTGATTTTATTCGGGTATTTTATCCTGTTCGATATTTTCGATCATTCCGAAGCCCGCAACTTCGCTTGTCGGAAGCGAGAATGCTATCGCGCCCGCTTCGGTTGAAGAACCCGCGTTTTTGACGATTGAGCGCATAATTTCGCTTTTTTGCTCTGACTTTGCGACAATGAGGATAACCTCCTTTTCACGTGCTATCGAAACTCCGAGAAATTTTTTCTCTTCCTCCGTGCCCGTGCCTTTGCCGTGCAGAACCGTTCCGCCTGTTGCGCCCGCGGCTCTCGCGGCATTCATAACCATGTCCGTTCTGCCCTCGTTTGCGATAGCAATGATGAGCTCATACGGAAAATTGAAGTTTGGCGCGTATTTTGCGCCTTTTGCGTCTCCGCCGTTAAGATAAGCCACTGTTTGACCGCCTCCTACACTTTTTATCGGCACGGATATAACAATTCCGTGTCCGGGAACGCCTATAAACAGGCGCTTTTTCTGTTCGCTTATAAGTTTTTTTGTCTTTTCGGCATTTGCGACAGAAATGACCACTCTTTTGTCTGTCGACTCTATTCCGAGCAGGTCAAGCATACTGCGCACCGCCGTGCCGTGTCCGATAAACGTTATCGAAACGGGAAGTTCGAGCGAGCGGTGAATTTGATGGAGCAATTCGAGTGCGTCGGGATTGACAATAGAAATAACGTAGTTCATGCAACCTCCCAAAGCTCGACCACGTCGTCGTCTCCGTAAGGAACAACCTTTGCGGCTTGCTTTCTGTTTCTTTTTTCGTAAATGAGACCGACCGTCTGTATCGAAATGAGCGGCATCATAGCGACCATCGCAACGACGCCGAAAGCGTCCGAAAGCGGATTTCCGCCAAGTGCCGTACTTGCACCGATCATAAATTGAAGCATAAATGTCGCTGTCATAGGTCCAGACGCAACTCCTCCGGAGTCGAACGCTATCGCGGTGTATATGTCGGGGACGAAGAACGAGAGAATCAGCGCAATCGCGTATCCGGGGATTATGAACCACATTATCGAAATGCCCGTGAGAACGCGGAGCATCGAAAGACCCATAGCGATAGCAATAGCTACCGAGAGGCTGAACTTTATAGCCTTTCCGGGAATCGCACCCGCGCTGACCTCTTCGATCTGCGTTTCAAGCACCGCAACAGCGGGTTCCGCGAAAATGATAAACCAGCCGAGAAGCATTGCGAGCGGGACGGTGAAGTATTTAAGATTTCCGCTGACAAGTCCTGCGCCGAGAACGGTTCCGAGCGACGAAAAGCCGACGTTCACGCCCGAAAGAAAGAGAACGAGACCGACATATGTATAAAGAATACCGATAAAAATTTTTGCGAGGTTTCTCGTGGACATTTTTATCGAGAATATCTGGAAAAGCAGAAAAATCGCAACGATCGGAAGAAGAGCCGCAGCCATTTCTTTCATATATACGGGGATAGCACTTATATACGCCCCCGTTATTTCCGCCGTGTCGGAGAAAGATGCGGTGACAATTTCGGTGACGGCACTTCCTTCCGTGTAGAAAAATCCGAGAATGAGGACGGCAAGAATCGGACCTATCGAGCAGAGCGCAACAAGACCGAAACTGTCCGCGACGGCAGCTTTATCCGAACGAATGTTTGAAATACCCGTTCCGAGTGCGAGAATGAAAGGGACTGTCATGGGTCCCGTCGTGACACCGCCCGAATCGAACGCAATACCGAGAAAATCCTTTTCGGAAAATGCGGCGAGGACGAATATTATCCCGTAAAAGACGAGCAGCAGCCACCGAAGTTTAATACCTGTCAGAATACGGAGCAGACAGACCGAAAGGAAGAATCCGACGCCGACGCCGACTGTTACGAGAAGAACGGTGTTGTTGATGTGCGGCACGGTTTCGGCAAGCACTTGGAGATCGGGCTCTGCGATTGTAACCGCAAAACCGAGTGCGAAGCTGACGGCAAGAATGAACGGCAGGTTTTTCGTTTTCGTCATAGCCGTTCCGAGCTTGTTGCCGATCGGGGTCATTGACGTTTCCGCACCGAGCGAAAAAAGACCTATTCCGAAGATAATCATTATTGTTCCGAGCATGAAACAGAGCATAAGGTCTGTCGAGATCGGACAGACCGTGAGGCACAGAATCATGACGACAATAATGAGCGGAAGAATCGACGACGCGGCTTCTTTCAATTTGTCTTTCATAGCCGTTTTGTCATGGTAAAAACCTGTAATTCTTATCGAAACCACTCCCTTGCCTTATAACCT
>CAKRPQ010000026.1 GCA_934385225.1 uncultured Eubacteriales bacterium | reverse complement strand
TTTCAATGTAAGGATAATATCTCCGTTGATCGGTCCTGCTATAAACAATAGTCGGTTCTCCTTGTTTCTCACCTCTACTCCTTGACGCTGATCCTCCATGCACTTTGCCTCCTTTCCGCATTATTAACGAAAAAACACCTTTGCGACGTAGTATCACGGTTAGCTTCGATTTTTCGGATTTCCCCATATGGGTGTGGATATTGGCGCATATATCCTCAAAATGCTCGTAGTCCGTATGGATTTTCAATTTCGTGTTTATGCGATATCCGGTCTTGGTCGTAACGATCAGCTCGTTTTCCGACATCAGCTCAAACATATTACGTAGTCTGTACAAGGTACAGCGCAGATTTCCGGTCGGATTATCATACTTCTTATCTGACCAAATAATTTCCGAAAACTCTTTTGCCGACATACCGCGATGACGGTTCAGCATATGCTCTTATCGAAAATGCTGCTTATCCAAAACAGCAATTCCAAGGATATCCCGATCTTTCCGTTCTCTAAATTGCATATATGCGTCGGTGTACATGAGCATTTTTCTGCCAGCTCTTCCTGCGTCATATGACTGCTTTTTCTTGCTTCTCTCACACGCTTTCCGATGAGAGTGCAGTCAACGACAGGGTAATCCTTGATTTTTGTCTCTGCCGGAATCGCTCTGTCACCTCCAAAATTCCCTATTTTTCTGCACATAATATTATATCAGACAACCTAGCTTATTTGAATAATCACATAATTCGTATTATGAATTCACACATCAGTTTCAGCCGAAAAAATTTGTATTACAACACAAAAAATTATGCCTGACAAAGCTTTTCAAAGCCGACAAGAGGTTATCTTGGAGAGTGAAGGCAGCGAAACGGACGCATTTTTCGTAAAGCGAGATTAGTGAACGAGCAAAAAAGAAGATCGGGCAGTGTTGCCCGACCCCTTGCATCATTCGTGCATTTGTCACATTTATACTTTCGGCTCTCCGTCACATATGACTCCGAAACGGATAAAGATCGGGTAGAGATAGCTTGCACCAAAACAGCGGAGCATTTTAGGTCCGCGTATTCGTACATTGGATTTTTGCAGCTCTATCACTGTTTCAAGCGCCATCTCCACGCTCGCTCTTGTCACTGACTTTTCCTTGCGTGAAAAGAAAAGTTCATTACCTTTCACGGTATAGGTGTACCTTAGTCCCTTGGCAGTCTGAAAACTGTAACCTTCAAACGCAATAAGGGCGTCCCACATTGCTTCGTTCGTATCTTTTAAGGTATCGTTTTTTATTGCTTCCTTGATTTGTTCCACCGCTTTGCGCCTTTTCCTGAATTTCCGCAGACGTTCTGCTACAAGCGTAGATGCTTCCAAATCATATACGGTTTTGCGGTAGGTAAGGTAGCCGCTGATGGAAGCAAGCGAAAGCCCCGTAGCCGCTTGTATTTCTTTAACGCTCTTTCCGCTTTTATATAGGCTATTCACATTTATACTTGTTACCGTTTGATATGCGCCGGACGTAATAAGCATTTTCCGCACCTTGATCGGCGCCATACCGAAATCCTCAGCAAGCAATTTAAGCTGTGCGTGTCCGTCCTCGTCTGCCGTATCTTTTGTCGGGTTCAGATAGGCGTATGTAATGGCGGACATCAAATCGGCGGCTATATCTTTGGGCGGTTCAGCTATTTTATCTTCTTCGCGCATTTTCGCATTTATTCCTTCGTTTCAATTCAATTTAGCTTGCCGGCAAAAAGGCAGAACACCGTCTGCCTTTATATTATACCACAGATTTCTGCCTAATGCACTGATTTGGCGTTAATTTTTATAGCCCTACATTTTTCAATAAAGTCCGCATTTCCGCCGCAGCATCTTCTGAAATTGTACTGTTATATTTTAGTTCTTTCACGGTGCGCTTTAAGTGCCCGCAGAAAATGAGCTTTCCCCATCGGCGAACCTCCATGATCGGCGTGAGCCACTTATGCTTTTGAAGGATCGGATAATGAAATTTTATCGCATCATAGGGAATGAAAATTTTGGAAAGTGCATATTTCATTTTTCCGCCCTGTTTTTGCTGCTGTACGGCCACTCGATTGGTTGTCGTTCCGTATACACCGCCGCGAAGAATATATCTTTCCATTTGCTTTGTGATTTCCGTATGCTCTGCATTTCCAAACCAAACTTCGCTCAAAAGCTCCGCTTGCTTTGCGAAAACGTCAAGGCCGCCGTCGGAAAGAAGCTTGTCTCGCTTCTCTCTGTCAAAGTCAATTCGGTGATTCAGAACCCATATATCGAGAAACGGACGGATACCGCAGCCGCCGACGAGAAAATGATATGACGCGTGCGCAATCTGATGAAAAAGGAAAAATTCGTTTGTAAATTGATATTCATAACCTTCAAAAGGAACCGTATATCGCCGATATTCCGCGAGGGGCACGTCTATGTTTGCCTTGTTCTCCTTGATGCTGTGATGCAATTCAAGATGGACTCTACTGTCAGACATAAGCGAAATATCGTGATAGTTTTTCTTTTCATAGTTATATCCGAGCTTTCTCACAATAACTTGCGCCGTCTCGTCAACCTGCTCATCGTGAACAAGAATATCAATATCACAGCTGGTACGCATCCACGGTTCGGGATAATACTGCCGCAAAACAGATCCTTTGAGCGGTATGAACAGGATTTGCGCTTCATTCAGTGCTATGCGCAAACGACCAAGTTCATAATTCATCTTTTCATAGCGATATACAGCAATCATAATTTGCTTTTGAAATTTCGCCTTTATCTCATCGTTTTGTATTAGGTCATTTTTTATCAACGCATTACCGACAAGATGGGCAAGGTCATGGTTTTTTGAGAGCTTGTAAAGCCCCGCAAGCTCTTCGTCCGTGAATACATATTGCGATTTATCAAGTGGTTTTCCGCAAACTTCGCTTGCGATCAAATCTATCATCGCGCGGGCGAGGTTTTCCATGATATTGCCCTCCTTAACTTATTTACTCATACCTTTTCCCCAAAAGTATCCGGATGTTCGGGATCAAACTGCTCGTTTGCCCACATGACGGTTACAAGATCATCGGTATCGGAAAGATTGATGATGTTGTGCGTATAGCCGGGCAGCATATGCACTGCCTCTATCTTTTCGCCGCTTACTTCAAAGCGTAGGACCTCATCCGTGCCGATCTTTCGTTCTTCAATGAGTCCGTGTCCCGACACGACGATGAAAAATTCCCACTTTGAATTGTGCCAGTGTTCGCCTTTGGTAATTCCTGGCTTTGAAATATTTACGCTTATCTGACCGCATTTCTCGGTCTTGAGTAGCTCGGTGAAGCTTCCGCGAGCATCCACATTCATTTTCAGCGGAAATGCCACTTTCTCTTTCGGGAGATAAGAAAGATACATCGAATACAGCTTCTTTTCGAAGCTGCCGTTCGGCATCTCGGGGATCACAAGCGTTTTCGGCTGGTCGTGAAACTTGTGCAAGCACTCAACAATATAGCCGAGCGTCGCCTTGTGCGTTACTGGTGCGGCGCAGTATCTGCCGCTTCCGGTGAGTACAGTGTTCACGATGTCAAATTCGCAGTGATGTTCTTTTCCCTCGAGAGCGTCGAACATTTCCTCAACGAGGTCATCGATAAAGAGCATTTCGAGTTCCACCGAAGGGTCGTTGACTGTAATCGGCAGGTCGTTTGCAATGTTATTGCAAAATGTGCCGACAGCACTGTTGTAGTTCGGTTTTACCCATTTGCCGACAAGGTTCGGAAAGCGGTAAACCAACACCTTTGCGCCCGTTTCCTCTGCATAGGAAAAGAACAGATCCTCTCCCGCCCGCTTGGAAAGCCCGTATTCCGATGTGCCGAACCGCCCTGCAAGCGTCGCCTGAATCGAGGACGAGAGCATGACGGGGCTTGTATTATGATGTTTTTTCAGTGTATCCAGCAGTGTCGAAGCAAATCCGAAATTACCCGCCTTGAATTCGGCAGGGTCTTTCGGACGATTGACTCCCGCGAGATTGAATACGAAATCCGCTTTTGCACAATATTCATCCAGTTCCTCTGCGGTACTGTCGATGTCATATTCGTAGATTTCGTCTATCTGTATATTCGGGCGTGTGCGGTTCTTGCCTTCGCGGATATTCTTCAGATTCTCCGTAAGATTCCGACCGACAAAGCCCTTAGCACCTGTGATAAGTATTCTCATGTGTCTTTTCTCCAGACCATTTTGTTGACCACGCCGGTATAGCTTTGGATAATCTTGACCACCTTGGATGAGACGTTCTCCTCGATGTAATCGGGCACGGGAATGCCGTAATCGCCGTTTCTGTTCATCTCGACAGCCGTGTCAACCGATTGGAGCAGTCCTTTTTCGTCGATACCCGAGAGAATAAAGCAAGCCTTGTCCAGCGCCTCGGGACGTTCGGTAGAAGTGCGGATGCAGACCGCCGGAAACGGCTTTCCTATGCTTGTGAAGAAGCTGCTCTCCTCGGGAAGTGTTCCACTGTCGGAGACAACGCAGAAAGCGTTCATCTGCAGGCAGTTGTAGTCATGGAAACCGAGCGGTTCGTGTTGAATAACCCGTTTGTCAAGCTTAAATCCGCTTGACTCAAGTCTCTTGCGACTTCTCGGATGGCAGGAATAAAGGATAGGCGTATCGTACTTTTCTGCCATTTTGTTTATCGCCATGAAAAGGCTTGTGAAGTTCTTTTCGGTGTCTATATTCTCCTCGCGATGAGCGGAAAGGAGGATATACTTTCCTTTTTCCAGTCCGAGGCGAGTATGAATATTGCTTGCCTCGATTTCGAAAAGATTGTTATGAAGCACCTCCGCCATAGGTGAACCGGTCACATAAGTGCGCTCTTTGGGCAGTCCGCAATCGGAAAGATAGCGTCTTGCGTGCTCTGAATACGCCATATTGACATCCGAAATGATATCGACAATACGGCGGTTTGTCTCCTCCGGCAGGCATTCATCCTTGCAGCGATTGCCCGCTTCCATGTGGAATATCGGAATATGCAATCTTTTGGCACCGATGACCGAAAGGCAGCTGTTTGTATCGCCGAGAACAAGCACGGCATCCGGCTTGATTTCCGCCATGAGCGTATATGATTTTGCGATAATATTTCCGCAGGTCTCGCCGAGATTTGAGCCGACTGCGTCAAGATAAACCTCAGGGTCGGCGAGCTTCAGGTCTTTGAAGAACACGCCGTTGAGATTGTAGTCGTAGTTCTGTCCCGTGTGAGCGAGAATTACATCAAAATATTTGCGACACTTGGTGATTACCGCGGCAAGGCGGATGATCTCCGGTCGCGTGCCGACGATGATAAGCAGCTTCAGTTTTCCGTTTTCCTGCCACTTCACTTGTTCAAACATTTATTTTCCCACCTTTGCAAGCTCGTCCTGTATATACGCAAGCGAAGCTATCTTCGCCTTGGTTTCCTCCAATGTAAGGAGTTTGGTGTTATTGGAATCGAATTCGTGCAGAGGATTACGCTCTTTATCTCCGTTGGAGAAATAGTTGTCATAGTTCAGATCGCGCGTATCCGCGGGGACACGATAAAAGCCCCCCATATCCACCGCCTTGGCACACTCTTCGTTGGTAAGCAGGGTCTCATACATCTTCTCGCCATGCCGAATACCGATCACCTTGATTTGGCTCCTGTGCTCGGTATCGAACAGCTCCAACACCGCCTTAGCCTGCGTCTCGATGGTGCAGGCAGGCGCTTTTTGTATGAGCAGATCGCCATTTTCGCCGTGTTCAAATGCGAAAAGAACGAGGTCGACTGCCTCTTCCAGCGACATGATGAAACGGGTCATGGAAGGCTCCGTAATCGTGATAGGGTTGCCGTTCTTGATCTGATCGATCCAAAGCGGAATGACCGAGCCGCGCGAACACATTACATTGCCGTAACGGGTGCAGCAGATTTTCGTCTTGCCGGAATTACGCGATTTTGCGACAGCTACCTTTTCTTCGATTGCTTTGGTGATACCCATGGCGTTGATCGGATAAGCCGCCTTGTCTGTCGAAAGGCAGATGACGCACTCCACCCCAGCCTCGATAGCGGCAGTCAGCACATTATCCGTACCTATTACGTTTGTGCGTACTGCCTCCATAGGGAAAAACTCGCAGGACGGAACCTGTTTGAGAGCCGCCGCGTGGAATATGTAATCAACGCCGTGCATTGCGCCGCGGCATGACTCCAGCGAACGGACATCTCCTATGTAAAATTTGATTTTATCTGCCACTTCGGGCATCTTTGCCTGAAACTCGTGGCGCATATCGTCCTGTTTCTTTTCATCACGCGAGAAAATTCGTATCTCCCCGATGTCCGTCTTTAAAAAACGATTCAATACCGCATTGCCAAAGGAGCCGGTACCGCCGGTGATGAGCAATGTTTTGTTTGCAAAATGTGACATTTTTACTTCCTCCGTCTCTTCATTCTGAATATGGTTTTTCTCTCGTTCCGGGTCAACCCGAAAACGAATATTGTCAAAGCATATACGACCAGCACGGCAATTCCTTTACCGCACAAGACAAGCCACCCATTGTCCGCTATAAAACGGTTCATTAGAAAGCCCAAACCTACCGTGACAAGAATAGGAATGCTCATTCGGACGTAACAGTTCTTAACAAACGCGGGCATATTGAGCTTCAGAACCTTTTTGTACACGATCAGCAAAGCCACCGCACGGATCGTATAGGCGGCAAAAATGGAGACACACGCCCCGATGACCCCAAATTCACGCGACAAAAACAACGACAAAACAACGTTGATGATTCCCATTCCGAGATTGATCCACGCTTGCAGGTTTACCTTTTTCCTTACGATCATGGCTGTATTGGCGATCTGGAGAGAGTTGAAAAACAGTCCTGGGATCACCACCAGCAGAATTCCGTAATAGGCGTCCGCGTATGTCGAATCCATCCACAAATTGATAAACGATTTGCCCACAACCGCAAATCCGGCAACAATAAGTCCGTTAAGCGCATATTGGAATTTCCCGACATTCATGAGCAACAGCATAAGTTCCTCATTTTCGTGCCCCTGCTCATAAATACGCGATATTCGCGGCATAAACATACCGTTTATGGCGGTGGTGAACGTATATGCATATCCCTCGATCGTCGTCACAATCCCGAATACGGCAATGGCAGTGCTGTTGGCGACCGCGCCGAGGATCGACGGCGTAATATTGAACACAAGCCTTTGTGCCAGAGTAGATATCGTGACCCAAATGGAAAACCCGAAAATGTCCTTACACAAGGAATGATCCGAGTACTTCCAATTCATTTTCAAGTCAACACGTCGTTTCAGCACGATGAGTTTATAGGCAATGATGATCAGTCCGACGATCGCGTGCACCGTCACCAAAGCGTACAAGCCCTGTCCCATAAGCAGCACCACAACGGTCATGGCGATGAGGAGAACACGGTAAATGACATCGGCGAGCTTAAGATGAATAAACTCTTCGTATGAATTGAGAATGCCGTTCAGTGTGACGAACGGGAAATTGATCACAGCAAACGAAGCCGATATCAAATATACCACTTTAAACTTTTCAAGTTCATCCGGAGTAAGCTTTACATATATGCGATCAATAAAAAAGAACAGTACCGTGAGCGCTACCAAAATCGCAGCATCAATTATCAGATACAGTTTATAGACGATCCCGAGAAAGTTGTCGATCTTATCCTGATGCCCCTCGGCGCGATACTTGGCAATGTAACGGCTGATCGCCGATCCCAGCCCGAAGTCCACAAGAAACAGTGTGATGAGCGAATTAGCAAGCGTGTATAAGCCGTAATCCCCCTTTCCAATCTTTTCTATCATCCAGGGGGTATAGATAAATCCCGCGAGAATATTGACCGCAATAGAAAGGTACGATATGACCGCCCCGATTTTAATTTGTTTGTTTGCACTTATCATGCGTTTTTCCTCACGACTTTTCTTTCACAGACTCTATGACATCGCCCCATTGTTTTTCAATGGCCTCGGTCGAATACAGCTCGTAAATCGGCTCAAAGAGCGTTATGCTATCCGAAATTTGCGTTTTTTTGATCACCCTTTCAAGACACACTCCGAGTGCTTCGAGCGAAGGTATCGATTCCACGGGAGCGTTCATGTCATCCAACTCCGGGTATTTCAGCCAATCGCCCTTGATCACGTGCGAACCGGCAAAGACGTGCTCCTTCAGGGCATTGGAGAAAGCGTCGGTATCCCGCAAATGAAGATAAATATCGGTTGCGATCGCCAACTGCGCGCTAATCTCAAACGGAACGAACTCTTCGAGAATACGGTGATCCGTCCCCGACGCTTCCGCTGCTCTGTACACGCTTTCAATGTACGCCTTATCATATCGCCCATACTGCATGGGCACAATGACAAATATTTTTCTCCGGACACTTTCGGGAAGCTCCCCGATGATTTCGAGACACTGATCCTGATGCTGGGCGGCGTATGCGCTGTATCCGCAGGTGACGCATATCTGTCCGTCCGGAATGCCGTATGTTTTGCGGCATTCTCCGCGGCTCATTTCACCGCTCAGCTTCTTTATGCACGCAAGACCATCCGTGGCAAAGCGGCAGATGCGCAATTTGTCATCATAGCCGTCACCATAAAGCCGACGAAATTCGTTATACGTTTCCTTCACTGTAACGGTAATCGCGTCGGCGTATGCAAAACAGTTTCTTCGGATCTTCACCACAGACGGCGCCTTATCCTCAATGTCGCCACCCCAATAGGACAAAATCAGCTTTTTGAATTTTCTCTTGTTGCGAAGTACCAAGAGGCACGCCGTTTTATATACGGAATGCACATGACATATATCCACCTTCGGCACATCGCGCATGAGCCGAAGCTTGCGAAGGACATTGAGCGTGCGGTGAAGCAGATCCTTTTTATCCAGATCGCGGTATCCCTTTTCGGCGATCGCGTGGACAAAAACGCCGTTTTCTTTGTAAAACGCTCTGAAATTTTCTCTGACAGGCTCTGCCGAGAGGGTCAGAAGATGGACTTCATAGCCGCGGGGCAAAAGCACGGTTTTCACAAAGTTGAATATGTGCATGGAGCCGGCGTCGCCGATAACCAAATACTTCATTGGCTCTTTCTCCTGAATTTCACAATAACCTTGCGGTAAGCGTGCTCGACCTTGCGGCAAACCTTTCGGAAAAAGCTCGGGTCGATATGCCGCATGATATTGTCAAAATAGTGATAATCTTCAATCACATACGGCGGGTGGTTCAGGGGGAACGCCACGTCAACCGCCTGGGTCATAAACATGGCTTGAATGTCCCGAGGAAGCTCCGCGATATTGTCCGGCGCATGGGTCGCATTGGACGAAGTGCCGACGTTTTCAATCATATTCTCGGTGGGGTAGATAACAAGACCCGATTGCAGCGTCGTGCGGAATCCGACGATATGCTCCCAGTAAGCGACACCATCGGCAGCGTGGGTACGCGCGGCATTGACGCTGTAACTAAAGCGCTTGTGACCGAAGCGATGCTCCGCAAGATCCAGATAATATGGATCGTTCAGGAATTGATAGTCGCTTTCCCACGTATCGGCAACCCGTTTCCACGTCGCCCAGCCCCACGACGAACCGCTTCGTCCAAAAAAATAGCTGTATCGCTTGTCAGGCACACCGCCGTACAGCGTCTGTCCGCAGATGCGGTCGATGCGCGTGTCGTTTTCGTATTTATCGAGAAGTTCCTTACAAAAAGGGAAAAACGACGGTGCAGGAACGATATCGTCCTCCAGAATAATGCACTTATCGACAATGCTGAACGCCCATTTATGCGACAAATGCGTTGACGGATCGCATCCCATGTTTTCGTCATGATAACAGCGATGCACTTCGCATTCCCAGTCGATGTTTTCGGCAATTTCACGGCATTTTTTTATATTTTCGATGTCATCCTCCCGCCCCGCACGCGGACCGTCCTGCCAAAGAAGCAGCACACGCGGGCGGGCTTTCCTCACGCATTCAAAGGACTGCTCAAACTGCTCAGGGCGAGCGAAGAAAATGCAGAGAACCGCAACATCGATCTTCCAATTTCCCATTTTAATATACTCCCTTAATATATGATTTTTGCTCCACATCTTAACGACTCTCGCCATATTGCCCAATACCGCAGAATATGGAAATACTTTCACAATAGGATTTGTGTGGCATCAGCATTATTTTAAGGCATTTTCAAATCTTCAAATATCATTTTTCCGACCATTGATCGGTTGAAACTTTTTAATTATAATATCTGCCAATTTATAGATTAACTTGCAAACAATATGAAGCAAAAATGCAACACCGATAATAGAAGCTGTGAGCACTATCCAATTAACCGGAAAGTGCCCTATTGGTCTTATTAAATCAATTAAAACATACTGAACTAAATATATCTCTAAAGTTATCGATGATAAAAAACCAATAATACTCTTTATATATCGTGGCATTTTTTCCAATTTTGAATCCAATCCAGCAAAGGTTATAAATATAAATATCAACAGTGTAAAAATCGCAAACTGATTTAAAATTTGCAATTTTGCCAAATTTCCTCTGTGAGAAAATAGCAATTTGCTTGTAAAATAAACGAAAAACGCTCCAATAGCAGCTAATGGATACCATATTTTAAATTTGTTTCTAATATTTGAATCGTTTTGTCTAAACAATGCACCAAGCAACATACTTTCCATAAACAAAAAACGAATCATAGGTTCTCTCACTGTATCTATATGATAATAATTTTTATCATATATGCTAACATATATAACAATCCAAACAACCGCAATAATTATCATCACTTTTAATAGGTTGTTTCTAAAAAAATCAAACCTCATAAAAATATAAAAAGGTATATACAAGACAATTATGGAAGCAACAAAATGATAATAAGTGGGATACAAAAACCACCATACTGCGTTATGCTCCTTAAAATTATAAGCACCTAATAGGAAATATACGGTGGTCATAATTAATACCGGTAAATATATACGATAAATCCTTTTCCCGTACCATTGCAGAAAAGACATTTTTTTAATATTATATAGACAATAACCGGATACTGCGAAAAAGAGCACATCACCGATAAGACCGCCATTGGCAATCAAGTCTGTTGGATAAATGCCTACATAATGAGCGTTGGTAATAAAGCACGCAGCCAAAGCTCTTAAAAATGTTATAAAAAAAATCATTGTTTCCTTCTCCAAATTGCAATCAAACAATCGATTTTAACCTGTGGTTTTTATACCCAGCAGTTATAAATTAAATTGTCTGTTTATGATGGTAATACATATGCAGAAACCTACAGAGTTTTCTTAATATCGTTTCTGGCATGCTTTTTTTATGCAATTTATGTGGTGCTTCATTATTTGCACTTACATTTTTTAATATATAGGCTTTGATTTCTGGATTTTTTTTAAGAAAATGACGCGCAACAACATCATTGTTATCTTTTTCAACATACCACACTTTGATATTGGAAGATGTTTTCAAATATGAATTTTCTTTATTTGCCACAAATATTATATCATTGTTGGCATTATACGTTTTTAAGAGTTTGCTTATTTTTTCGTAATTATTATTGATATAAACAACCTCTTCTTTAGAACAAATGTATCTCAAAAACAATGTCGGCTCTTTTATTGTATTGTAAAACCGTGCAATTCTTCTATCATATTTTTGCTTGATTTTATCAATTTGTTTATTGAAACTTTTCAACTCGTCAAAATCATGATAAAAATCAATATCATATTTAATATTTCTATAATACTGTGGATATTGTTTGAGCTGAAATAAAAAATCCGGGTTGAGAAAATCTTCAAAGCCATTGTCCATTAATTCTAATACTTGATTAAAACTGCCGGATATAACCCAATCAAACGGCTGACTTGATTTACGTAAGTTTAAGTTGTTCAGTTCAAGTGCCGGAGAACAGAAAAATCCTAAAGAAACAACATTTTGGTATTTTGGCATAATAATTTCTCCTTTTGCGGCTTCAATACATATAAGCGAGAAACCGGAATCGTTTTGACAGCTAAAATGCCCTCGTCGTTATGTTTCATTCCTGTCGCAAATCCATTCCGACCAAAGCGGGGCGATAAAAAATGCGGCGATCGTCACTTCAAAAACATAACCGACAGGGTTGAGCGTGGCAAGCGCGAGGATATACATAAAAACGATCGATATCAAAAGCGTATCAATCCCGCTTTTCTTCAGCTCGGCGGAAATCATTTTATAGGATCCGAACAAGCAACCCAAAAACGAGAAAAGACCAATCAGCCCCGTTGCTTCAAGCAGTGAAAAAACCGTAGAGTGGGTGCGGTCAGACGTTTCGTAGCCTCCCCATATAGGGCTCTTCAACCAACGTCCCACGGCGTCTTGAATCAACTCTGGTCGTGAACCAAGCGAATCAGCTCCTCCACCGGTCAATGCTGTGTAAAACTGCATAAATTTTGTTGACAGTAGCGATCCACTGAACACTTCGCTCAAGTATTTAAACAGAGGTGCCAGTGAAAGAGCAACAATTATACTTCCCAAAACTATTGCTATTTTCACCAATCTGCTTTTCGTTTTGAAAAACAGCAATAAAATCACTCCGACAAACGTCAAAAGCAACAGTGTCATATACATAGTCTGAATGATATAGTAAAAGCACGCTGCCGCACCGGCGATGCATAAAATTCTTGCCTTTACGTTTCTGTATTTAAGTGCAGCCCAGGTCAAGCAAAGAACTACCACACCCACCATATATGAGAATTCAAAACCGCCGACATTTCCCATTCTGTATGCGCGAATTTCAGCTGTATCGGTCGACTTATCCTGCGCGAGAATTCTCGCGATCCAAGCATCTTTTTCAAGCGCATGTATTGTCTTTATAAGCATGAATAACACAATAACGGCAAAAATAATCAGAATATTACGGCGCTGTTTGACAGAGCAAAACCGAAAAGCATATGCCGCCCATATTATCGGCAGAAAAAAACGCAAGGCTCTTATTATTTCATTTATCGTATCAACCGATCCGTATACTCCGTTAACAAAATAAAAAGCCGAAGACACAAGCGTGGTAATCGCCAGCAAAACATAGTAGTTCACATGGCACTGCATTTTAATCACAGCAATAGGTAAAAAAGCGAGCATAATCAATGCTGCATATATATACGGGACCGTAATCTTTAATGACGGCAATATATATACCGCCATGGTAAGTCCTGCATACAGCACAAACACACTTTCGAAGTTGAATCGAAAGTTTATGTTAGATTTTTTGTTCATCATTATAATTCACTTCCGCAGACAAGTTGTTCATACAACTTCTTATAATTTTTGACCATTATCTCCCGCGAATATTTTTTTGAGGCTTCTTCGGCAATTTCATACGATTTTTTTTGAAGAAACAATCTCACATTCTGTTCGAGCAAATCAAGATTACCATACTCGGAAAAAGCACTAAAATCCGAAATAGCTATCTCCTCCGGCGCGCCTGCCTTGAAACCAACAACCGGCGTTCCGCAGCAAAGCGACTCCGCGACGATCATCGAAAAGGTTTCCTTTTTGCTTGTTATCACCGTCAGATCCGCCATGGAATATAGTCTTGCCAGCTTCTCCTTGTCCGTGACCTTTCCGAGCAAAGTGAGGTTCGGGGGAACGGGAATCCCCTCCTTGGCGCTGCCCGCCACGACAAAGCGGATGTCCGGCATACGTTTCGCGAGCTTGAGGATATAATACCCGCCTTTTATGTGCTGCGGGTCGTCGGTAAAGCCGGCGGTCGCATGAAAAATCACGCGCTCATCGCCCAGCCCGATCTCCCTTTTCAGCTCTGCGACGCCAGTGTCGTCATAGGGATGAAACACGCCTGTATCGATGCCGTTCGGAATCACGCAGTGCGTTTTCCCGCCGAGGATGGGCGAGCGCGCGGCACGTTCCATCAGCCACGGAGAAACCGATGTAACAATAAGTCCCACGTCAAATCCGTCAAAAGATTTTTTCATTCGCCGCCACATAGTACGACTCCGATCGAAAAGCCATGCCTTCATATCCGTGTGCCAGCGCGGACATTTTTGGGAGTGACCGCATCCTGTGTGGGTACTCCATTGATTACAATCAATGGAGTGACCACATCCGCCGGTGTACATAAATTCGGCGTGTAGCGTCAACACCGTGTTGACACGGTGTTCTTTCAACCATGATACGAGGCGGTATATGTTGACAAAAAAGCCATTCAAACAATGCAGATGCACAACATCAGGCTTTTCCCTTTCAATGATGGATATCAGTTTTCGCGTTGACCGCAAACAGCCGCCGTACAAAACACCGGAGAGGTCGGCATAAAAATGCTGGATGTCCGAATACAGTTCACCGCAAATCTTGTACACATTCTCCTCGTGCACAAGGGCGCCACGCCCGTAACAAACCACCGAGTCGATCTGTTGCTTCTTCATCTCGGTGTGGATGTCGTATACGATTTTTCCGGTGCTTCCGGTGTTATAGACCACGTTTACCTGTAATATTTTCATAATCATGCCCTTGACAAAATTGATTTTAGTCGTTCGCTCTGCCGTCCGCTGTCGTGATTCTGCGCGGCGATCTCCAGCGCCTTCGAGGCCTTTTCGGTGCGGATTTCTGGCTTTTCGAGACATTCCGACAGCTTATAGGTCAATTCCTTTCGATTCACCGCCACCGAAGCGCACTCGTTTCTGCGCAGGTATTCAATCGAGGAAATCCCCTCCGGTCCGTAGGCAAAAAGACATATGCCGGACGCAAGCGAATCCGCGATTTTGGTTGAAACGGAATACTTCACGCGTTCCCTGTTCTCCTCCTCAAAGGATTCTACGTGCAGAAGGATCGACGCTTTTTTCATTTCCTCACACATCTTATCCGCCGAAAGGAAGCCGCAAAAGCCGACGCACGCCGCCCCCTCAAACGCCGCCGTTATCTGCGTGGACGTATCGGCAGTATAAATATTCAAAGCCACACGGTAGCCGTGCGCCGCATTATACGCGTCCACTGCCCGCGCGACCTCGGCAAGAGAGCGATATCTACCTAACTGCAAATTGCCGAAATAGGAAAGAATCTTTCCGTCCCCGCAGCAGGCAACCGGCGCATTTTTCAGATTGGCACCAGTCGAGATCACAGTGCACACACACCCGAACGCCGTCGCATAGTCACGCGCCAACTCATCCGAAATGGTGACAACATGCCGCGACGCTCTCATCAGCGTTTCGATCTTCCTGCGAATATAGCGGGCATAGAATCGCCCAACCAAGCCGTGTTTGCTTTGGCTGCTGAAATAGAAATCGTCGCACACATAGGTGACGACGGGGATTCCGCGCATTTTGGCGACGCGCAGGATCAGCCGATAGAAAAATCCCGAAGCGCCGGGCGCCGCGAAGATAACATCCGGTCTCTCCTCCGCGAGCCATGCGACAAGATGCGGATTTTTCCAAGCGGACAGCTTCCATATCGCGTCACGCACCAAAATCTTCAGTTCCTTGTTCGAGCCTTTTCCGCGATACATCTTGGACGCGTTTTCGTCCTCATAAAGCGTATTCTCATGCTTTATCTCGCCGGCGGATATTCTTCTGCCGGCGCGACCACGGCACACGATACTGCGCAGAGCCTCTCGATCGGTCATACGATAATAGCTTTCGCACACCTTTATGTTCGGCAATGTGGGGTAAACATAAAACTGGCAAAGTTCATCCTCGGAAAAAGCGGAAAAGAGACCAAGAAACGTCTTTCCCATACTGTTATAGTCCGTAATCGGATTGTGGCTCATAATCAGAACCTTCATATTCCGCCTCCTTTCTCTCCTTCAGATTTCAGCTGTTTGCAGCGAAACCATCCATTAACTCGTGCATTTTCTGCGACAGCTTCGGGTATATGCGTACGCGGTCAAACAACTCGTCATACATTTCCTTCTCGTTCGCGCCGCATCTTGCACGGTATTCCGCATCATTGCGATAGGTCAAAATGGCATCGGCGAGTGCGCGTACATTGCCACTTTCGACATTTATGCCCGCTTCATAGCGGTCCAAAAGGTCACGGTACTCTTTGCTGTTTTGCGTGTTAATAACGGGCACGCCCGCCGCCGCGTAATCGGAGACTTTGTTTATAATGCTCGAGACCGAGCGTCCCACGATTGGATTGACCGCAACGTCACACGCCATAAGTGTTTTCATCATCCTGCCGTATTCGAGAAGCCCCGTAAACTCGTAATCGATCCCGCTCTTTTGAGCATACTCTTCAAAATCGGCGCGGCAAACACCGTCGCCCATGATCGTAAACTTGATATTGTCGCAGCCTTCGTCATTGAGCAGGCGAATGGCATCGATCACGCCCTTTATATCATAACTATAACCGAGCGCGCCGACATACCCGACAACGAACTTGTTTTCCTCCGCCGGAATGTCGATCCCCTTGGTTTTTTCCTCTACGAGGGAGCTGTCGGTTCCGATGTAAATGCTCAAGGTATCCGCCGTCGGGTTCACGCGTTTGCCACGCGCAACATAGGTGTCCGACACCGCCATAAGGACATCGGCACGCGAATAGATGCGGTTCGCTTGACGCATCATCGGGGAAAAGAGTATATTGGACATCACCGGAATATTCAGTGCCATTTTAAACGCCTCGGGCCACAGATCTTGAATATCGACAATCAGCGGAATGCGATTTTCGTTGGCGTATTTACTGGCGTAATCCGCAACGGCAAGGGAAGGAACGGATACCATGATCAAATCGGGCTTTTTCCGCGACCGCAGATACGCAAGTACATTCTTGCCGAACTCCGTATAGCTGCGTATCCGGCGAATGCTGATATTTTTTGAATAGCCCATCTCATAGCACAGCTTCATGTGATACGGCAGCGTGTCCAAATGTAGCTCCGCTTCGTTTCGCTGTGCCTTTTTGAGATGGCAGAAAGTCGAGGTGATGACTTCCAGGTCAAATTCTTTGCACAAAATATCGGCAAATGAGCGATAGCGACTGCTACTCTTTTCCTCTTCAAAATGCCAATAGTTGGCAATCAATACAACATCTTTTTTCATATCTGTCTTATCCATTGGTTTTTAAATTGTTTATCACTATTGCCGATAACCGTTCGGTGTTTCCGTCCCCCACAAAGCTGTTATGCGGTGTGATGAGGACATTTTCCATGTCCCAAAGCGGACTTTCGGACGAAAGCGGCTCATCCTCAAAGACATCCAATACGGCGCCACCAAGCTTGTCCCGCAGTGCTACAATAAGCGCGTCGGTATCGACGACCGCCCCGCGCGCGATATTGACAAAAAGTGCGCGGGGTTTCATCCGATCAAACTTTTCCGCATTCATGAGATGCCACGTCTCTGGGCTAAACGGCAAGGTCAACACGGTAATGTCGCTTTCGCCGAGAACATCGTCGAGCCTGTCGAGCGGGAACATCGCATCAAAGTCGCCACTTTCATGCAGCGCGACGTCCACGCCGAGAACACGACACCCGAGCGCCCGAAAGCGCTTAGCGCACTCGCTGCCGACGCTTCCGCACCCAACAATTCCGACTGTTTTGCCATACAGCTCGATCAACCCGCGATGCTTTTCCCACTTGTGGTTCTTTTGATTCTCCACAAAGAAGCGGCTTTGCTTGTAAAGCTGCAATACCCCGCAAATCGCAGACTCTGCCATAGGGATGCTGTACACACCTCGGGCATTGTGAATCTCGATGGCGTGCGCGCGGACATACTCCATTGGCACCCGATCGAATCCTGCGCTGGTAAGCTGTATATAGCGCAGGTTTTGAAACGACTCAATAGCGTGTGACAGAAAAAAACCGTTGCAAATAACTCCCTCGACCCAAGTTGGAGCAAAGGGTAGCGCATCTTTTTCATATTGCAAAAGCCGAACGGTGTGCTTCTTCTCAATCTCCGATATATAGTCAGTTGCTTGTTGCCAAGCACCTGTAATAAGCAGATTCATTTTCTTTCGCCCCATTTCAATGAACTCATTATTTATTTAATTTTCCACGTTCGATTTGCTCCACAATTTCTGTAACGCAATCTACTACAACCTTTAAATTTTTCTTAAAATAGTGGCTGTGGATTGCAATCTCACCTTCAAAATCACGCATACTGCGAACGCCGATTTCAAAATTTCCGCGGATACAGTTGATTCCCAAATTATTGTTCACATCGTAAAAAGGAACTTGAAAGAACTACCATAGACGAACCAAATCGATAGTATTCCGCAGTAAGATTGCCGTTCCCCTCCGATGCTATGTTGCCAAAGCTATATGAAATTCCAGTGTTTCCATGAGCAAGAGTATTTTTACGCTACCGACCACAATGGAAATAAATCTTGTAACCTCTTCCACGGCTTTGAAAAGCAGAAGCATGACGATATCCGCGCCAGCGGCAATTAAGACCTCATCTCCACTTCACTGCTACAATACTCGTCCGTTGGCATCACAGATCAGATTTATGCAAACAAGTATTTCCTCACGCGTCAATACGTCTTAAGTGTTTTTAAATCTTCAACAGTTGATAGTTCTGGAAAGAATTCATCCATCCATGACAAGCCGCCTTGCCGGTATATTCTATATCTATAAAAACACGGCCTACTCAAACTTCTTCCATAATCAAAGCTGCGTCTGGGCGATTGGTTATGTACATCGGCTTAAGAGCTATTATTTGATAACTGTCTCTTTCTCTTTCACATCTTCTGTCTTCACAACAGTTTCACCGGTGTTTTCATTATCAGCGTTCGTTGCCACTTTCAAAATTGTCATAAAGAATATTTTCACATCAAGTAGGAAAGAGACGTGGTCGACATACCAGACATTTAGCTCTATACGCTTGTTCCATTCGACATCTTTTCTGCCATGCACCTGTGCCCAGCCCGTAATGCCGGGGCGAACATCAAACATTCTACGTTGCTCCTGCGTATATTTCTCGATTGACCATGGATGATAGGTAAGAGGCGGACGTGGACCAATTAAACTCATGTCACCTTTCAGTATGTTTACAACCTGCGGAAGTTCGTCTATACTTGTCGCTCGGATGATGCGACCAACATTTGTGACCCTTGTGTCTCCCTTCCCACTATACACACCTGAACCGATGTGCTCGGCGTTTTGTGTCATGGAACGGAATTTATAAATGTTGAACTCTTTACCTCCGAGACCGATACGGCGTTGTTTGAAAATGACCGGTCCCGACGAAGTGAACTTTACCGCTATGGCTGTTATCAGAAAAATCGGCGATAGGATAACAATAGCCAATAAAGATATCACGGTATCAAATAATCTTTTAATAAAATGCTTGTACACTGTTAGCCTCCATACTTTTAAATTTACGTACATCTGAACTTTCACGAAAAAGCAGAAAAGTAATAAAGAATATGATATTACAGCGAACCACCTATTGGGAAAAGGAACAAAAACAAACGAAAAATCAGTCAAATAACAGCATCGAGTTATCCAAGCAGAGAAATTCACTTAATTTTTTGTATACTTTTTAGGGGAGATAATCCAAGTCCGCAACAAGATCAATTTCATATGCCGAGTCTATATTGACTGTGCCGCCCATAACAAGCAGTTGCTCAACCTTTTTGGCGTTCTTGTACGGACCGCTCCAAATGATTTTCTTCGGCTCTACTCCGATTCGTAGTGCAATTTCCATGTCCGACACAACCTCGGCAAATCCCCCGAGTTCATTGACAATCCGACATAGCTTCGGCGTATAGTTCGTTTTATAGGAATATGCGATGTTGAAATTCGGATATATTTTTGAAAATTCTGCTTTCAACTCCGCAAAATTCTGCCTAAACTGCTTGCTGTCAAGAATATAGAAAGCGTCTCCGAACCGATCGGAAAGTTGTTTTAATGATTCTGCTGTCATTGTGCTCTTCTCTCCTTGATTTTTTCAACTATCTGTGCTACGCATTCCTTTACCGACTCGGTATTCTTCCTGTAATCATCGCTCGTCTTTTGCCCGAGTGATTTTTCATAATCGCGTAGCCGCATCATGTTTTCAGAGAAAATGGACTCTATTTTTCTTATATCCTTGATTTCTTCTGTGTTGCAAAAGCTTCTTGAAAGAATAGCTTTGGTCGATCCAAGCCTGTAATGTTCCATAATAATTTTTTCAGCAGGCAACATTCCTTCACCAATACGTGCAATGCCGCCGAAGCCGTAAGGAATGCCGGCTTTCCGAAATTTGTTGCACAACATTTCCACAGTACCGTTGGTAAGCGGCTCAAACATAAAAGTAAGTCCGTAACTGAGGTGCAGGTCATTCAAGCCGATATGTATTTCATCAAAGCCTCCCCTTGCAAGAACCTCGTCAATGCACTCTGCCGCCTCCTTTGTTTCAAGAAGCAATATGGTTTTCACACGGCGATTCACGATGTGCAAAAATTCTTTTACATCTGCGGCACTTTTCCACATAGGGAGCATTACCATATCTGCTCCGGCAGCTATAACTTTTTCTATCTCGCTTTTTGAATCCGGATTTATCGGGTTAACACGCACAAGTACAGATGACTTTATCAGAGTATTGGAAACAGCTTCTATATCTCTGACACTATGGTGCGATTTTACTGAATTCATATTTTTCTGCCGTTCTTCTTTGCCGAGCGTTTCAAGGTCAATCATAATGTAGTCGACACCGTTTTTTTCAGCAATCAAGCCTACCGCAGGATTGTTGGTTATATATATCAGTTTGAGTGACATTGCTTCACCTTCCCGTCATTATTTTCTTAACAGATTACTGTTACCATCAAAAGAAACTCGGCTCAGTTCCAAACTGTGCTTTATGCTCTTTTACCCAATCATCGCCCGGGTTGCATTCCGGCGTTACGGATTCAAACGGTTTCAATTCAATTAGAAGTACGCCGTTTTCTATTCCTACGGAAACGACTTCGTAATTCCGGTAAGTTTCCGTATCCATGTCGCCCTTGGCGATTCTTTTTTCATTCACTTCACAGATAACATCGCCTTTTGTAATTTTTAAGAAATCTTCAAGTCTGTAAAACATTTATCCTCACCTTTTCCTTATATTTGCAGAATCACAATTATCAGGTACTACAATCAGCCGACGATGATTACTCATCCCCGGCTAATTCAACCTCCCTATAAAATTTTGTGTGCTTATTGATCGGGTCAAAAAATCAAGAAGCTATTTTGATTGTTTCAAAGGCTGTCATTTGCCTTTTTATGCCCCGCACAAAACCTTATAGCAAAACCGAATTAACCGCGACCTCCTTTGAAAAATCTATGTTTTTCTTGACCGTTTGAACTCTATACACTTCAAAAAGGGACACTTCTCCGAGGCACACCACTACATTTATAATAATATTTTACTACAAAAAAGCATTTTTGTCAATAGCAAAGAGGAAACCGAGTCAAAGAATTTATTTGAGGGCATCGTAAAATAAGCCTCATAACGATTGCCGTCCAAACCGCATTCCGACTGCAAAATCATGGGATTGGCAAATAAATCTCAAAAGGTGCTAACCCGTATGCCTGCCACAGGCGAGGCTTCCGATAAGGCTATTGCGGCAATATCCAAGCGGTTTAATGTTTCAAAGCAAAATACCGGCCGTGTGGTAATGACCGAAAGTACCTATTTTTCAAGCGCAGTCCAAAAAAATTGCTTTAACGAGCCGGGTATCGAAAAATATCGCACTATCGGCACGCTTGACACAAAGACCCGTGGCATATGCGGTGATATGG
>CAKRPQ010000025.1 GCA_934385225.1 uncultured Eubacteriales bacterium | reverse complement strand
CCATAGTGTAGATGCCGACGGCTTCGAGCCTTTTCGCAGTCCCTTTTCCGACGCGCCAGAAGTCCGTCAGCGGACGGTGACACCAGAGCTTCCGTCTGTAACTTTCCTCGTCAAGCTCGGCAATGCGCACGCCGTTCTCGTCCGCGGGAATGTGCTTTGCTTCAATGTCCATCGCTATTTTGCAGAGATACATATTCGTTCCGATGCCTGCCGTCGCCGTTATTCCCGTCTCGCGCAGAACGTCGAGGATCATTTTCATCGTAAGTTCTCGCGCGCTCATGCCGTATGTTTTTAAGTAGTCGGTCACGTCGATAAAGACCTCGTCGATAGAGTAGACGTGTATGTCCTCGGGCGCGACGTATTTTAAGTAAATGCCGTATATCTTCGTGCTGACTTCCATGTAGTGCGCCATTTTCGGCGGCGCGATGATGTAGTCGACGGCAAGATCGGGGTGCTTTTCAAGCTCGGTGCTGTCGGACGACGCGCCCGTGAGAGTTCCCGACGGCGAAAGTTTTTTTCGCACGGCGTTGGCTTCTTTGACTTTTTGTACGACTTCAAAAAGACGTGCGCGACCGGGGATACCGTAGGTTTTGAGCGACGGCGAAACGGCAAGACATATAGTTTTCTCGGTGCGGTTCTTGTCGGCGACGACAAGATTTGTCTTTAACGGGTCAAGCCCGCGCAGAATACATTCGACAGAGGCGTAGAAAGATTTTAAGTCTATCGCGACATACATTCTGTTTTTCATCTGCCGTTTCACCTCCGCTTCACTCTGTTCTCCGTACGGAACGGGAATGTTCCGTGCAAAGTGTTAAATAAGACCGTCCGCTTCAAGCTCCGCGGTTATGCCCGATAACTTTTCGGACGACGCCATCAGCTTTTCATGCTCGTCATCGTCGAGCTTGAATTCTATCACCTTTTTCACGCCGTCCGCACCGACTATGCTCGGCATTGAGAGACAGATGTCGCGAAGGCCGTATTCGCCGTCAAGATAGGTCGAAACGGGCATTATTGTGTTCTCGTCGCGGACAATGGCGGTGCATATGCGCTTGACCGCCTGCGCTATCGCGTAGTAGGTTGCGCCTTTTGCTTCGATAATGCGGTATGCGCTGTTTTTCACCTCGTCGTAAATGTCGTGGAGCGAATCGAGAGCGCAGCAAGCCGACTGTTCGCAATATTTGTCAAGGTCAATGCCCGATACGTTCGCACTGCTCCATACGGCAAGTTCGCTGTCGCCGTGTTCGCCGATTATAAACGAGTGAACGTTTCGCGGGTCAACGCCGAGCTGTCTGCCGACAAGGTATTTGAGCCTTGCCGTGTCGAGAACCGTTCCCGAACCTATGACGCGGTTTGACGGGAAGCCCGAAACCTTCCATGTGACGTAGGTGAGAATGTCGACGGGGTTGGTCACGACGAGCAGAAGCCCGTCGCGGTTGTATTTTACAATGCTTTCGACGATACCGTGGAATATTTTAACGTTCGTTTTTACAAGATCCGTTCTCGTCTGTCCAGGCTTCTGGTTTGCGCCTGCGGTAATTATTATTACTGCGGCGTCCGAGATGTCCGAATAGTCGCCCGCGTAGACGCTTACGGGAGAAAGGAAGGGAAGACCGTGAACGAGATCCATCGCCTCACCCGTCGCCTTTTTCCTGTCGATGTCGATAAGCACTATTTCCGAGAAAAGACCGCTTTCAAGGAGTGTGTAAGCCGTCGTTGATCCGACGAAGCCACACCCGATAACGGCGCATTTGCGAATATTTACGTTTTCCATTTTGTCACCTTTTTCCTTTTAATTTTTATGTATTTTTGCCGCTTTGCGAGTCTTTTATGTAGCTTTGGCGGATATTTCGGAGCAAGCCGCAAGGCAGGCTTTTTTGGCAAGACCTATGTTCATATTTTTTCCCTTTTTCGGTGCGTCAAAAGCCTTTTCGAGTGCCGAAACATAGCGTCCCGCCGCTTTTTCATTCTCCGCGGCGAGCGCAGATATCGCACCGCCCGCTTTTTCGTCAAAGTGCGGCGGAAGTTCTTCCGTTACGCTCATATTTTCCGAGTGCCGCGCCTCCGAATAAATCAAAATATTCCGTTCTGCGTCCGATCTTTCCGCCTCAAAACGCGGAATGTCATCGCAGGTGTCGCAAATCTCTGAAACAAAGACAGCCGCGCGTGAGATACATTCGCCCACCTTTCCGATGTGCGCGTAGTACCGTTTAAGAAGCGTTTTTTTGTCGTTTTCCGTCGGCGAATATGCCCATGTCGCACCTTTGCCGAGCCTTTCGAGGCTGTCCGAAAATTCTTTTATCGCAAGTCGCAGTTTCTCGGTTTCGGCAAGATAATCCGCCGTTGCCCGTCGGCATTTCGCTGTGATATTATCATAACGCGTTCGGAGTGCCGAGAAAGCATCGCGCAGCTTTTTTTCGGCACTTTCGGGATTTTGCAGGCAAAAGTCGAAAAAAGCCTTTTCGCCCTTTGAGAGGCAGTCGTAAAATTCTGTTCTGTTTGTATTCATTCCTGTATGACAAAAGGGCGGCTCTGCCGCCCTTTATCCGAATCCTTAACGGATTTCAACGTTGACTCTTTTGTTTACTGTCTGTGCGGCGGCTTTCATAACGGTTCTGATAGCCTTAGCTATTCTGCCGTGTCTGCCGATGACGAGACCCATATCGTCGGGAGCGACGCTGAGCGTAAGAGTGACGTTTCCGCCCTCGTCGTTTTCGTTCTCGACAACGGTAACTTCGTCGGGATTGTCAACGATCGCACGGGCAATGCCGTATAATACTTCCTTCAAATCCAGCATTTTTCTTTCTCCTCGCGGATCAGTCGATTATGCCTGACTTTTTGAGGAGTGCTCTCGCGGTATCTGTGGGCTGTGCGCCGTTTGCAATCCACTTCTTAGCCTTTTCGCCGTCGATCTTAATCTCGGCGGGGGTTGTGAGCGGGTTGTAGAAACCGATCTCCTCGATGGAACGACCGTCTCTTCTTGTACGACCGTCAACTACAACGACTCTGTAACAGGGAGCCTTCTTTGCACCGATTCTTCTGAGTCTGATTTTAACTGCCATTTTTTGTTCCTCCAAAAAATATGATAAATATTTATTAAAAATCCGTGTTGAGTTTAGAACGGAATTTTCATCTTGCCGCCGAGCTTGCCGAGTCTTTTCGGATTCATATCCGCAAGCTGCTTCATCATTTTGCGCATGCCGTCGAACTGCTTTAAGAGCTTGTTCACGTCTTCGACACCGACGCCGCTGCCCGCCGCAATGCGCTTTTTGCGACTCGCGTTTATAATTTCGGGTTTTTCGCGCTCGGTCTTTGTCATAGAATGAATGATAGCCTCGGTGCGCGCGAGCATTTTCTCATCGATTTTTGCGTCCTTTAACTGTGAGGGCTTTATGCCGGGGATCATACCGATAAGCTGATCCATCGACCCCATTTTCTTTATCTGCGCGAACTGATCGAGATAGTCGTCAAGGGTGAACGTCTGCTTGCGTATCTTTGCTTCAAGCTCCGCCGCCTTTTTCTCGTCGTAAGCCTGCTCGGCTTTTTCGATAAGCGAAAGAACGTCGCCCATTCCGAGTATTCGCGATGCCATTCTGTCGGGGTAGAACGGTTCGATCGTGTCGAGCTTTTCGCCTGTTCCGACGAACTTTATCGGCTTGCCCGTGACGTGCCTTACGGAAAGAGCCGCACCGCCTCGCGTGTCGCCGTCGAGCTTTGTGAGTATAACGCCCGTGATGTCGAGCATATCGTTGAAGGTCGAGGCGACGTTTACCGCGTCCTGACCTATCATCGCGTCTATTGTCAAAAGGATTTCCGTCGGGTGAACAGCCTCTTTTATCGCTTTAAGCTCTTCCATCAGCTTTTCGTCGACGTGCAGACGACCCGCGGTGTCGATGAACACCATGTCGTAGCCCTTTTGTTCGGCGTACTTGACGCCCTCCGTCGCGATTTTTACCGGCGACTCCTTGTCGCCGAGGGTAAAGACGGGAATGTCAAGTGCTTCGCCTACAACTTGAAGCTGTTTTATCGCCGCGGGACGGTAAACGTCGCACGCCACGAGAAGGGGGTGCTTGCCCTGCTTTTTGTATAGACCCGCGAGCTTGCCCGCGTGAGTTGTCTTGCCCGCGCCTTGCAGACCGACCATCATAACTATTGTCGGCGGCTTCGGGGCGATCGTGAGCTTGCTTTGCGTTCCGCCCATGAGAGCGGTAAGCTCCTCGTTTACTATCTTCACAACCTGCTGTGCGGGCATGAGGCTTTCGAGAACCTCTGCGCCGACGGCACGCTCCGAAACTTTGTTTATGAAGTCCTTTACGACCTTGAAGTTGACGTCGGCTTCGAGCAGTGCGAGTTTTATCTCGCGCATACCCGCCTTTACGTCGGCTTCGGTGAGTTTGCCTTTGTTTTTGAATTTTTTGAATGCGCCCGCGAGCTTTTCGCTGAGACTCTGAAACGGCATACGATGCTCCTTTCGCGCTTATTCTAACCGAGATCGGACGAAAGAGCGTCAAGCTCCTTTTTTATTTCCTCTGCGGCGGAGCCGCCGAGCGCGTCCGAAACGGTGCGTATATTTTCGATGTGTTTTTTTGCCGAGGCGAATTTGCCCGCAAGACCGAGCCTGCTTTCGAAGAAGATGAGTTCGTCCTCTGCTTTTTTTACGATGTCGCGCACACCCTGCCTTGATATGCCGAGCATTTCGGCAATTTCCGAAAGTGAAAGATCGTCGTTGTAGTAAAGGTCGAGTGTTTCCTTTTTTCTGTCGCTTAAAAGCGTACCGTAAAAGTCGAGGAGATAGCCGATATTCAGATTTTTTTCAAACATAATATCACCCGAATCCAAGGCTTTTTATTCTGTAAAGCAAATTGCTTTACATATTATACACTGCTTTTATCCGTTTGTCAATAGTTTTTTGAAAAAAAGTACGGCGTTTTTTCCGCCGTACCGAGATTATTGTTTTTTGAAGTCAAAATATCCGAGCCGTATGTATTCGTCTCTGTTTTCGCGGGTTTGCAGACAGATGTCGAGCCTGCCGCTTATATGCTCCGCCGTCGCAAAAAGACCGTCCTCCGAATATTTCATTGTTTTTGCGTTCGCCATTCGCGGCCACCCCGCGTTTTCTTCATATTCAGCGTAAGCAAAAGGCGCGGGAAGCCTTATCGTCACGCTTGCGTCCGAAAGCCCCGAAACCGCTATTCTGCGATCGGTGCGTATAAAATCGCCGGGAAATTCGTATTTCGTACGCACAAGTGTTTTTTTGTCCTGCTTTATGAAAAGCGCGAGGTTTTCGTGGCGGAATCGAGGCGAGACAGTCTCCGAAACGTCCCCATAGACGAAAGCGTCTTCACCGACGCAAACAGGTGCGCCTATCGGTGACGACATGAACGTTTTTACAAGAGTGTTTTTCGAGTATGAGGTCATAAAAATCCCCTTGTCCGAGTCCGAAAAGACTGTAACGGGAAGTTCGTCGCAAGAGGACTCCGTTTTGTAGTACAGCTTGTGACCGAAAAGAGCGAGACATGAACGCAGGAGTGACGCGCACGGAAAATATTCGGTGTTTTTCGTTTTTTCGGGGAGCGAACCTTTTATATCCGGGTCGTGCGGGAAGCTCCCGCGTACCCATGCGATTTTTGCTTCGTTATTATATGTTGCATATGCGCGCGAGCCTTCCGCATTTTTTACCGTTGCCCGTGTGAAGTCCGCGCGCACGGGGATTTCGTAAAGACCTCCGTCCGAAACGAGCGAGGCGTGACGCAGAGTGCGCGAGAGGTCGTTTTTTTCGAAAATATCGAGCGTCAGATCTTCGTTTATCTCAAATTTGCCGTCAAGACCGCTTTCGGCAAGTGAGACGCCGAGAAGAGAGCGCAGCTTTTCCGATGCGAAACGAGTGCTTCCATAGAGTATAAGCGGAATTTTATGTTCGAGTGCTTCAAAAACGCATTTTTCGGCGACCGAGCCGTTTTCGGAGACGGGGCAGAGAAGTACGGTATGCGCGAATTTCTTTTTGTCCGCCTTTATGAAATTTCCGTCCGAGATTACGCTGCTTATCGGCAGACCGTTGTCTATCGCGCTTTCGATAAACCAGTCGTCCATAAAAATTCTGTCGGGGTGATCGTCGAGAAGCCCCGTTTTGCAGTAGCTTTCAAACGGATAAAGCCATGTGAGTATACCGCATGAAGTCGGGCAGTCGTCGTAGGCTGTCAGAATGTGCGGTATTACCTCGTAGGGGCAGCGCTCGGGCATATCGCCGAAAGAATCGTCCGCAGAGAGCAGATTTACACCCTCAGGATTTGTGACCTCGCCGTTTTCGTCGAGGCGCGCCGTAGCGAGCGGAAGATAGATGTCGTGCGGGACTCTGCCGTATCGGTCAAACCAGGGGGAATTGTACCACCAGGGATCGTGAATGTAGTAGCGGAAGAGAAAACCGTTTTTCGGGAGTGCGGCGATTCTTGAAAGAAAACCGCAAAGTTCAAGTCCGAACCGCGAGTTGAGAGCTGCCCACGGAGAGTTCGGCGGTGCTATTATGTTGTACCCGTAAATTTCGTTAATCGGACAGCCGTGCGCGGAAATATCCATTGCGGCCGAGAGGTTGCTTCCGCGCGTTTCGATAACGGTGTCCCCGACCTCGGCGGAAAACGTGCGCCAGAATTCGCAGAGGCTTTTACGGACATTCTCCGCACCCGCAAAATCGAAGCGTTTTCCGTCAAAAAGCTCGCCCTTGCAGTTCCATGATTCGAGCGAGAAGCCGAAGCCGTTCGATAGCCATATGCGGTCAAAACCGACATCGCGCGCGAGTGCCGTGAATTGTTTTCCGAGAAATTCGCCGAACGGAGTGCCTTCGGGTATTCCGTTCGGATATGCGGCGTATCTGCGGCTCTCGGCGCGAAGCCTTTTTCCACAGTGAATCCACATATTTTTGCCCATTATGCTCCCGACGGAGATCTCGGTGTGACGCGAAAATTTGAAATCGGACTTTGCAAATTCGGGTCCGGGGTCAAATGTTTCGATGACGCAGATGTCAAAGCCCGTCATTTCCGTGCCGACTCTTTTTATAGTCGAAATGACCCTTTTCAGGTCAGCGTATGTGAAGTCGTGCATATGTTCGCTGTACGGAACGGGTCTTATGTGCAGATCTTCAAAGTCTCTCTCCGTTTTCGGTTCCGTGCGCGGGTTTCCTATGCCGATGAGGTTGCACCAATTGAATTTTGCGCTCGGATCGCCCGTGTATTCGAGAATTTCGCTTCCGTCCGATGTCCATAACATAACGGCAACGGAGCTTGCCTTGTCCGTAAGCGGTTTCCATTCGGAAAACATTTTTCGGCAGATGTTTTCAATATATTCGTCGTCGAGAAAAACAAAGGGTTTCAGGCTCATTTCAAGGCATACCCGCCCGAGCGAAAGCCCTTTTCGATAGTTGTAAACGTGCATATCAAAATCTCCTTTGCGTAAATTCTACCATACGGGCGGAAAGTTTTCAATGACGAAAATAAAGATTTTGCTGTCAAAAATAAAGACCTGTAAAAAAGCGGCGAACCGAAGTCCGCCGCCCAAAAATCAAATGGGAAAAGATATTTTTATTTCCGTTCCTTCGCCGAGCCTGCTGTCAAGGCTTATTTCGCCGTGATGAACGGCTACGGCGTGCTTGACAATCGAAAGGCCGAGTCCCGTTCCGCCCGACTCGCGTGAGCGGCTCTTGTCAACACGGTAAAATCTTTCGAATACGCGCGCCTGATGTTCGGGTGCGATGCCTATGCCGTTGTCCTTAACCGTCAGAACGGTCTTTCCGTCACCGCTTTCGACCCTGACGTGCACATACCCGCCCTCTCTTCCGTATTTTATCGCGTTGTCGCAGAGGTTGTACACTATCTCGTAGAGCAGACGTGACGAACCGCGCATTGCCGCGCCCTTGTCGTCAAGCGTAACGGCGATGTTTTTCGCCTTTGCCGCCGTGCCGAGCGAATTCACAGCCTCCGCCGCGACCTCTCCGAGGTTCACGCTTTTTTCGTCAAAGACGATATTCCCACCCTCGTCGAGCCGTGAAAGACGGATTATGTCTTCGATAAGCGTCACGAGCCTTTCCGCTTCGTCGTGTATTCTGCCGACAAAGTGAGGCATATCTTCGGGTTTCACAAGTCCCTCGCGAATAAGATCGGCACTTCCGATTATTCCTTGAAGCGGAGTTTTCAGTTCGTGCGAGACGTTCGCCGTAAATTCGCGGCGCATTCTCTCGGCACTTTCCTTGTCCGTTATGTCAAAAACGAGTATCAGAGTGCCGAGAACCTTGCCGTCCGACACGGTTCTGTCGATGTCGAGACTGTAAACCCGTCCGTTTCTTTCTATGCGCGCGTCGGAATGTCCCGATGCAAACGCTTCTTCGACCGCGCTGCTGACCTCGTGCGAACGTTCGACCGCGAGAAAATCAAGCCCGACGGAGCTGTCTCCCGCGCCGAAAATTGTCTTTGCCGCGCGGTTAATGCTGAGAACCGTTCCCTTGTCGTCGAGAAGAACAAGACCTTCACGCATATTTTCCGTGATCTGAACGAATTCGTCGGTTTTTCTTTTGAGATTTTCCATCTGTTCGGCTATCCTGATGTTCTGGCGGTTTATCCTGCCGAGAAGAGGCGATATTTCGGGGTATGTTTCGTTATCGAGCGGGTGTTCGAGATCAAGGTCGTTAAGAGGCGCGACTATGCTCTTTGAGAGCCGCTTCGCAAGGAAAATCGAGAGAACGAGCGCAATGAGAGCGACGAAAAGGATCGGCTGAATAAGCCCTACGGCAAGCAGACCGACGGTTGCCGACGCGAGCGAAATACGCAGAACACTTCCGTCGTCGAGCCTTTTTGCGCGGTAGACCGTTTTCTCCATAAATGTCGCCGAGTAGCGGGTGCTTTCGCCGTCGCCCGTTTTTAGAGCATCTTTCACCTCGCTTCTCTCCGCATGGTTTTCGGAGAGCGAACCGCCCGCTTTCGTGTCGTAGAGAACGTCGCCGTTCTTTGCGATAAGAGTGAGCCTGTATCTCTCGGAAGAGAGCCTTGCAAGCGCGTCCGTTCCGCCTTCTTCGACCGCAGCGGCGGCAATTTCAAGCTCGTCCGCGAGCTGCGTGTGTTCGATCCTGCCGAAGTAGTCGTACAGAACGCCCATAATTATGATAAGACTTGCGACAAGTACCGCGGCGCACGCGACAAGAACGGACAGGGAAATCCGTTTAGTCATTGATGAGTTCGTTTGTTTCTTTGCCGCCATTTTTCGTTTCCGCCTCCATTCTGTATCCCACTCCGCGCACGGTTTTTATGAACCCGCCGTATTTTCCGAGCTTTTCGCGCAAAGTTTTTATGTGCATATCGACCGTGCGCGTCTCGCCGCAGTAGTCCATTCCCCAGACCTCGGCAAAAAGATTATCGCGCGTGAACGCTTTTCCGATATGAGTAAGAAAAAGCCGAAGAAGCTCGAATTCCTTGTATGTAAGTGTGATCCTTTCGCCGTCCGCCGTCACGGTGTGTTCGTTTGTATTGACCGTGAGCCCTCCGACGCGCAGCAGATTTTCGTTTTTTTCGGTTCCCGCGCGGCGAAGAACCGCTTTTATGCAGGAGATGAATTCCATAACGCCGAACGGCTTTGTGATGTAGTAGTCGGCACCGCCGTCAAGTCCCTGTATTTTGTCGTATTCGGCGCTTTTTGCCGTAGCCATCACGACGGGAATGCTTTTGTATGTTTCCGAGGCTTTTAAGCGTCCGAGGAGCTGCATACCGTCAGTGCCGGGCAGCATAACGTCAAGAACTATAAGTTCGGGCAGTACTTTTTCGCTTTTAAGAGCCGAAAGAAATGAAGCACCGTCGCAGAAGCCCTTTGCTTCAAAGCCGACGGACGAGAGCGCATATACTTCTATGTCGCGTATAGCAGGGTCGTCCTCAACACACCAGATCATTTTTGTTCCTCCGAATTTATGTGTTTTCCGGTCACAGAGAATATTACCCATTCGGCGATGTTCACCGCGTGGTCGCCTATTCTCTCAAAGTATTTTGCGATTATCAGCGTGTCAACGGCGTATTCGCCGTCCGTGCTCTTTTCGGAAATCTTCTTTATAAGATCCTTTTTCACCGTGTCGAACCAGCCGTCAACGATGTCGTCGTCGCCGATGACTTTTTCCGCGAGCGAAACGTCTTTTTTGACGTAAGCGTCAACGCTTTCGGTGACCATTCCGATAGTAGCCTTAGCCATTTCACGGAGGACTTCTCCGCTCGGAATGTTGCCTTCGCCCGGGAGCATGATTATTTCGGCTATGTCCTCCGCCTGATCTCCTATGCGCTCCATGTCCGTTATCATTTTGAGCGCCGCCGAGATCTGGCGCAGGTCGCCCGCGACGGGCTGCTGCTGTAAGAGGAGTTTCAGACACATCGACTCTATTTCTCTTTCCATTCTGTCTATCTCCGAGTCGATAGGTGCGATTTTTTTCGCGAGAGCCTTGTCGGATTCCGTTATCGCCTTTGAGACAAGCGCGATAGCCTCCTCGCAGAGTGCTCCCATTTCTATAAGCTCGCGGTTAAGAAGCGCAAGCTGTGTATCAAAACGACTTCTCATTTTAACCGAACCTCCCCGTAATGTAATCTTCCGTGCGTTTGTCGCGCGGGTTTTCGAACATCTGTTCCGTGCTTCCGTATTCGACGAGGTCGCCGAGAAGGAAGAACGCGGTGTTATCCGAAATTCTGACCGCCTGTTGCATATTGTGCGTGACCATAATAATAGTATAACTCTTTTTAAGCTCAATTGCAAGGTCTTCTATCTTAGAAGTTGAAATCGGGTCGAGTGCGCTCGTCGGCTCGTCCATAAGAAGGACGTCGGGTTTGACAGCAAGAGCCCGCGCAATGCAGAGCCTCTGCTGTTGTCCGCCCGAAAGACCGAGCGCGCTTTTTTTGAGACGATCTTTCACCTCGTCGAATATTGCGGCGTCGCGCAGCGAACTTTCGACGATGTCGTCGAGCTTCGCCTTGTTTTTTATGCCGTGCGTTCTCGGACCGTAAGCAACATTGTCGTATATGCTCATTGGGAACGGATTCGGCTTCTGGAAAACCATTCCGATGTGGCGGCGCAGCTCGCAAACGTCCGTCCCTTGCGCGTAAATGTCCTCTCCGCGGTATTTTACAGAGCCTGTTATCTTTACGTTCGGAATGAGGTCGTTCATTCTGTTCAGGGTTTTAAGAAACGTCGATTTTCCGCAGCCCGAAGGACCTATGAGTGCGGTTATTCCGTGTTCTTCGATGTCAATGTTTATATTTTTAAGAGCCTGCGATTGTCCGTAGAAAAGGCAGAGATCCTTTACCGTAATTATACTGCTCATAGATTTTTCCTCTTTTTGAAATATTTTCCGACAAGCGATGCGGCGAGGTTGATAAGTATCGTGAGTACCATTATAATTGCCGCCGTTGCAAAGCCGACGCCGAATTCGCCGTCCTCCTTCACGTAGACGTAGAGAGCAACGGTCAGCGTCGCGCCGGGCGAAACGAGCGCGTCCGCAATGCTGCCGAGCGCGTGCGCGAATCCCGCCGTGAAGAGAAGTGCCGCCGATTCGCCGAGTATTCGTCCGACCGAGAGAATACAGCCCGTGATTATACCGTCCGTACAGCCCGGAAGAACAACGGTGCGCACGACTCGCCATTTGCCCGCACCGAGACCGAAAGCTCCCTCGCGGTAGCTCTGCGGCACGGTTTTAAGGCTCTCCTGCGTAGTTCTCATGACCGTCGGGAGGTTCATTACCGCGAGCGTAAGCGCGCCCGCGAGCAGACAGGTTTGAAGCCCTAAAAATTCGCAGAAAACAAGCATTCCGCAAAGACCGTAGATTATAGACGGTATGCCAGACAGCGTTTCCGCGGCGTATTCTATAACGGCAACGAGCTTTTTGTTTTTCGCGTATTCGGTCAGATATACCGCAGCACCGACGCCGAGAGGGATTATGATCAAAATCGTCGTAAGGACGATATAGACCGTGTTCATAATGTCGGGTAGAATGCCTATCCTGTCATCGAGAACGCTCGGAGAAGTCGAGAGAAGCTCCCATGTTATGTTCGGCAGACCCTTTGCCATGACGTAAACGATGAGGAAAAGGATTATTCCGCACGAAACGGCGACAGAGAGGAGCATGAGGGACTTCATCATCACCGTATATGCGCGCCTTTTCGGCGATATTTTTTCGCTTTGCATATTCCTTTACCTCCTTTTTATTTGTCTTTGCTGCGTTTCAGGAAAAAGTTCAGAACCGCGTTTATAAGCATAATGAATACGAAAAGAACAAGTGCTATCGAGAAAAGTGCTTCCCTGTGAATGCCCGACGAGTAGGACATTTCGCTCGCGACAGCCGTAGTGAGAAAACGGACGCTTTCAAGCAGAGAGGGCATATTCGACACGTTTCCCGAGACCATCATTACAGCCATAGCCTCGCCGATCGCGCGTCCGACGCCGAGAACGACCGACGCCGCGATGCCGCTTTTGGCGGCGGGAACGGAAACGCGGAAATACGTCTCCGTTTCATTTGCGCCGAGCGCAAGGGAAGCCTCCTCGTACTCTTTCGGGACAGCTTCAAGGGCTGTGAGGGAAACTTTTATTATCGAAGGAAGTATCATAACCGCAAGTACTGTTATCGCCGCGAGCAGACTTGCGCCGTCGGGAATGTGAAGCAGTTTTCTTATTCCCGGAACTAGTATCATCATACCGACAAGACCGTAAACGACCGACGGTATGCCCGCAAGGAGGCTTACACCCGAGCTGACGATACTTTTAACGCGCGCGGGAGCAAATTTTGCCAGCCATACCGAGGTCATAAAGCCTATCGGAACGCCTATGACGATAGCACCCGCCGTTCCGTAAATGCTGGTGAGAATGAACGGCAGAATACCGTATTCGGGTGTGGACGCCGTCGGCTTCCAGACCTTTCCGAACAGGAATTTGAAAAGACCGATCTTCCTTATCGCGGGTATTCCCGAAATGACGAGATAGACCGTTATTACGAGTACGCTCGCGACGGTTATGAGTCCGAGAATAAGGAATATTCCGTGAACGAAATTTTCCGTCAGATTTTTTCTGTTAAATTTATTTTTCATTTAAGTTCACCGTTTCCGTTTTGTAAGCGCAAAAGCGAGAGGGAAGTTACTCCCACCCGACCTTTGCCTTTTTTTCGTTCAGTTTACAGGTACTGCGCCTGCCGCCGAGATTATGTCCGATGCGTCCTTCGAGGTTGCGAAGTCAAAGAACTTCTGAGCGGTATCGGAGAGCTTTGTGCCGTCCTTTGTTACGAGTACGAACGGACGCTGAATCTTGTATGTTCCGTTCTTTACCGTTTCCTCCGTGGGCGTTACGCCTTCGACCGTGAGAGCCTTGACACTGTCCTTGATAGATGCGAGAGAAGCGTAACCGATTGCATCGGGGTTGCCGGCGACGGTTGTGATGACGTCGCCCGTTGAGGTAAGCTCCTGACGGTACTTGCATTTGTCCTTTGTACCCGTTATCGACTCAAAGCCGTCGCGTGTACCGCTTCCCGCCTCACGACCGATGAGAACTATCTCTGCGTCATTGCCGCCGATGTCCTTCCAGTTTGTGATCTCGCCCGTGTAGATTTTTGCGAGAGTATCGACTGAGATGTCCGAAACGGTGTTTGCGGGATTTACTATTATTGCGATACCGTCAAGCGCGAGAATCGTTTCGTGAAGACCGCCCGCTTTTTCGTCGTCTTTAAGAGCGCGGCTCGAAAGACCGATGTCGCATCTTCCCTCGGAGACTGCCGCAATGCCCGAACCCGAACCTGTCGGATTGTAGGTGAACTTTGCAACCGAATTGTCTTTTTCAAACTGTTCGCCGAGCGCGCTGATTACCTTCTGCATCGAGGTCGAACCGTCCGTCGAGACGGCACCTTCTTTTTTGCCGCAGGATACGAGAGCGGTTAATGCGAGGATTGCTACGAGAATAACACTTAAAACCTTTTTCATAGATGACTTTTTCCTTTCGTCTTTTCGATTATGTTTTTTCTTTCGGATGTTTCTCACACCCTACGCCTATATGATACGCCCGCAGTGTAAAATCCGAAATCAGGGTAATGTAAAATCGGTGTAAAATCATTTTTCCGTGAATGAAACAAAAAAATTCTAAAAAAATAAAAAAATGCGAATTACCTATTGACAAAGTAGGTAAATAGTGCTATACTTTAATTGCCTACCGAGGAGGTGGGTATTAGGATGATAAATTTTTACATATATAAAAGGAGAAAAATCATGGCACACATTTACAGATCGGCAGACGAGCTTATAGGAAGAACACCTCTTCTTGAACTCACTCATATAGAAAAAGAGCTTGGCCTTGAAGCGAAAATCCTTGCGAAACTCGAATATTTCAATCCTGCGGGATCGGTCAAGGACAGAGTTGCGAAGGCGATGATAGACGAGGCTGAAAAGAGCGGAAAGCTCACACCCGAATCGGTCATTATAGAGCCTACGTCGGGCAATACGGGCATAGGACTTGCGTCTGTTGCGGCGGCGAGAGGTTACAGAATTATAATAGTAATGCCCGATACGATGTCGGTCGAACGCCGCCAGCTGATGAAGGCATACGGCGCGGAGCTTGTCCTCTCCGAGGGCGCAAAGGGTATGAAGGGTGCTATTGCAAAGGCGGAGGAGCTTGCCCGCGAGATACCGAACAGCTTTATCCCGGGACAGTTCGTGAACCCCGCAAACCCGAAAGCGCATTTTGAGACGACGGGACCCGAAATCTACGAGGATACGGACGGAAAAGTCGATATATTCGTTGCGGGCGTCGGCACGGGCGGTACGGTAACGGGCGTCGGCGAATACCTTAAAAGCAAGAATCACGACGTAAAAGTCGTCGCGGTAGAACCCGCGACATCGGCTGTGCTTTCGACGGGCGTTGCGGGTGCGCATAAGATACAGGGAATAGGCGCAGGCTTCGTCCCCGATGTGCTTAACACTAAAATTTACGATGAAATTATCACCGTTTCGAATGAGGACGCGTTCGCAACGGGTAAAATGATAGGAAAGAAAGAGGGCGTTCTCGTCGGAATTTCGTCGGGCGCTGCGACAAAGGCGGCGATAGAGCTTGCAAAACGTCCCGAAAATAAAGGAAAGACGATAGTCGTTCTTCTCCCCGATACGGGCGACAGATACCTCTCCACACCGCTTTTTGCGGATTGAAACATACGTTAAAAAGAAAGGAAACTAAGCTATGACGATTTATGCCGACAATGCGGCAACCACAAAGATGAGCAGAAAGGCGATCGACGCTATGCTGCCGTATATGGACGTTATTTACGGCAACCCGTCGAGCCTGCATACCGTCGGTCAGAAGGCAAACGAGGCGCTTTCGTCGGCAAGAGAAAGAATCGCTTCTTACCTCGGCTGTACCGCACGCGAGATATACTTTACGTCAGGCGGAAGCGAGGCGGATAACCAAGCGATAATCTCCGCGGCGACGGCGGGCGCGAAAAAGGGAAAGAAACACATCATTTCCACGGCGTTCGAGCATCATGCGGTGCTTCATACGCTTGAAAAGCTGAAAAAACAGGGCTTTGACGTTGAGCTTCTTGACGTTCATTCATACGGAAATATCACCGCGGACGAGGTGAAAAAGGCAATAAGAGACGATACCTGCCTTGTCACGGTAATGTACGCAAATAACGAGATCGGCTCGGTTCTTCCGATTGCGGAGATCGGCAAGGTCTGCCGCGAGGCGGGAGTTACGTTCCATACCGACGCCGTTCAGGCGGCGGGACACCTGCACATAAACGTCGCCGAGCAGAATATAGATATGCTTTCGCTCTCGGCGCATAAATTCCACGGTCCGAAAGGTGTCGGAGTTCTGTATGCGAAAAAGGGAATCGTTCTGACGCCTCTTATCGAGGGCGGCGCGCAGGAACGCGGTAAAAGAGCGGGAACGGAAAATATCCCCGGCATAATGGGAATGGCGGAAGCCTTCGCCGATGCCTGCGACCACATTGACGAGAACGCGAAAAAAGTCGGCGCGCTTCGCGATAAACTGATAGAGGGACTTTCAAAGATACCTCATTCGGCACTTAACGGCGGCACCGAAAACAGACTTCCCGGAAACGTCAGCTTCTGCTTTGAGGGAATCGAGGGCGAGAGCCTGCTGCTTCTCCTTGACGCAAAGGGAATATGCGCGTCGAGCGGCTCGGCGTGTACATCGGGATCGCTTGATCCGAGCCACGTTCTGCTTGCGATCGGCAGACCGCACGAAATAGCGCACGGTTCGCTCCGTCTTTCGCTCTGCGAAGAAAATACGGACGCCGACGTTGATTATATGCTCGCGGAAATTCCGAAAATTGTCGAATATCTGCGCGGTATGTCGCCGCTTTGGCACGATAAAGTAAACGGAATCAAGAAATTTGAACTTTGAGGAGGCATAAAAATGGCACTTTACAGCGAAAAGGTAATGGATCACTTCAAAAATCCGCGTAACGTCGGCGAGATAGAAAACGCCGACGGCGTAGGCGAGGTCGGCAACGCAAAATGCGGCGATATAATGAAGATATACCTGAAAATAGATAACGATATCATTTCCGACGTCAAATTTGAGACGTTCGGCTGCGGCTCGGCTATTGCGTCAAGCTCAATGGCAACCGAAATGATAAAGGGGAAGCCTGTCTCCGAAGCACTCACACTTTCGAATAAGGCAGTCGCAGAGGCGCTTGACGGACTTCCAGCGCACAAAATGCACTGTTCGGTTCTTGCCGAGGAGGCAATAAAGGCGGCGGTAAAGGACTACTATGATAAGAACGGTATCGCATACGACAAGTGTAAGTTTGAGTCCTGTGATACCTGTCCGCATTGCCATGAGTGAAAAAAAGAAGGCTCTTATCGCGATGAGCGGCGGCGTTGATTCCTCCGTTGCCGCTTATCTGATGAAAGAGGGCGGCTACGAATGTATGGGCGTCACCATGAAGCTGATGGATAATACGGACGGGCTTATAAACGGCGAAAGCAGCTGTTGCTCGCTTGACGATGTTGAGGATGCGAGGAGCGTTGCACACCGCCTCGGAATGCCATACTACGTTTTTAACTTTGCCGATGACTTCAAGGATAAAATAATGAAGCATTTCGCCGAGAGCTACGAGCGCGGAGCAACGCCGAACCCGTGTATCGACTGTAACAGATATATGAAGTTCGAGAAGCTCTACCGCCGCGCGGAGGAACTCGGTTACGATTATGTCGTGACGGGGCATTACGCGACGGTCGAGGAAAAGGACGGCAGATTTCTCCTTAAAAAGGCGGTCGATCCGTCGAAGGATCAGAGTTACGTTCTTTATTCGCTGACGCAAGGGCAGCTTTCGCATACGATTTTCCCGCTCGGAAAATTTCATAAAACCGAGACAAGAAAAATCGCCGAAGAGCAAGGATTTTTTAACGCCGATAAGCCCGACAGCCAGGATATCTGCTTTGTGCCCGACGGCGATTACGCGAGCTTTATCAGGCGCTTCACGGGAAAGGAATATCCGTGCGGCAATTTTGTCACGCGCGACGGAAAAGTGCTCGGCAGACATAAGGGAATCATCGGCTATACGCTCGGAAAACGTAAGGGACTCGGCATTTCGTCGGAAGAACCGCTCTATGTGACCGAGATACGTCCCGATAAGAACGAGATCGTTCTCGGAAGCAACGATGACCTCTTCACACGCGAATTTGACGCGGATAATATGAATTTTATAATGGAAGAATACGCGAAAGACGGTGAGTTCCGCGCGAAAGTAAAGGTCAGATACCGCCAGCCCGAAATGCCCGCGACGGTGAAGGTGACGGACGGCAGAATACACGTCACGTTTGACGAGGCGCAGAGGGCGATAACAAGAGGACAGGCAGCCGTGCTTTATGACGGAGATTACGTCATCGGCGGCGGCACGATCCTTTAAGGAGGCGGGATAATGATGGTTTCAACAAGAGGGCGTTACGCTCTGCGCGTGCTTATCGACCTTGCCGAGAACGGCGGTCTTGAAACATACGTTCCGATGAAAGCCGTCGCCGAAAGACAGGGAATATCCGTAAAATACGTCGAACGAATAATGCCCGTACTCACAAAGAACGGTCTTGTCGAGGGAATGCACGGTCAGGGCGGCGGATATAAGCTCACGAGAAAACCGAGCGAATATAAAGTCGGCGAGATTCTGCGGCTCACCGAGGGCGATCTTGCGCCCGTTGCGTGCCTTGCTCACGACGCAGGCAAATGCGAACGCTCGTCCGTCTGCCGAACCCTTTCAATGTGGCATAAATTCAACGAGATAACGAATGAATATTTCGACGGTATCACCGTCGGCGACCTTATGGAAAAATAAAACAGGATAAAGAGGCAAAATCGTTACGGGAAAACGTGACGATTTTGCTTTAACTTATACGACCGTGCTCAGAAAATGCGTAAAACAGCACCGTACCCTCCTGAGAAAACCAAATTTATTATTTCAAAAGAATAAAAAGAACCTTTGTTGTTTTGCACTTTTTATAGGCAAAACAACAAAGGCATTTTTTATTTTCCGCTCGCACCGTAGTTTGAGAGGACTCTTGCGGACGGGTCGTTTACGTTGCAGCCCTCCCAGGATTTGTTCGGCATCCAGAAATCCGCTATCATTTCCGACTGCCCGCAGTAGTATTTTTCGAAAATTTCGCGATAAAGGAGAGATTCTTTTGTGAAAGGCGTGGCGTGAGTGTATTTTTTTCGCTTTTCTTCAAATTCGGCATCTGTGTAGAATTTTTCGGCATACTCTTTCAGGTAATCTACCATGGAATGACCGACGGCGTCCGAAAAAGCAGCCTTTTCGCGGTAAAGAATATCTTTTGGCAGGTAGTCGCCTTCAAACGCGTGACGGAGCAGATATTTACCGATGCCGTAGCGGTTCATTTTCTTTTCGGGGTCGACCGAAAGAACATACGAAACGAAATCAAGATCGCCGAAAGGCACTCTCGCTTCGAGCGAGTTTGACGAAATACAGCGATCCGCACGCAGAACGTCGTACATATGAAGCTCTCTCACGCGCTTCTCGGATTCAAGCTGAAATTCCTCCGCAGACGGTGCAAAGTCCGTGTATTTGTAGCCGAAAAGCTCGTCGGAAATCTCGCCCGTCAGAAGAACGCGTATGTCGGTGTTTTCGTGAATCCACTTGCAGAGCAGGTACATTCCCATGCTCGCTCTTATCGTCGTGATGTCGAACGTGCCGAGAATTTTTATGACCTCTTCGAGCGACGAAAGCACTTCTTCTTTTGTCATATAGACCTCGGTGTGCTCGCTCCCGATGAAGTCGGCAACCTCGCGCGCGTATTTTAAGTCTATCGCGTCCTCGCTCATGCCGATGGCGAATGTGCGAATCGGCTTTTTGCTTTTGCGTGCGGCAATGGAGCAGACGAGCGACGAATCAAGCCCGCCCGAAAGCAGAAAACCGACTTTTGCGTCCGAGACGAGACGCTTTTCAACACCCGAAACGAGCTTGTCGTGAATTTTGCGGCAGACTGTCTCGGTGTCGTCCGTACAGACCGTTTTTCTGCGCCATATTTCGTTATACGGGACGAATTTTCCGTCTTTATAATAGTGCCCCGGGGGAAACGGCAGTATCTTATCGCAAAGCGGCACAAGGTTTTTCGGCTCGCTTGCAAAAACGATGCTTCCGTCCGAGTAACCGTAGTATAGCGGTCTTATGCCTATCGGATCGCGCGCGGCGATAAATTCGTCCTTTTCCGCGTCGTAGATGATGAGCGCAAATTCCGCATCGAGCATACGGAACATATCCGTGCCGTATTCGCGGTACATAGGCAGAAGAATTTCGCAGTCAGACCCGCTTTTGAACGTATATTTCGGCGAAAGGGCGTATTTCAGTTTTTCAAAGCCGTAAATTTCGCCGTTGCAGACGACGTAGCTTCCGTCAAGCTCAAAAGGCTGCATACCCTCAGGCGTAAGACCCATTATCGCAAGACGGTGAAAGGCGAGCAGACCCTTGCCCGCGTGGACAATCTTCGAATCGTCGGGACCTCGCGTTACGGTCGCGTCAAAGCCTTTCTTAAAAGTATGAAAATCGGCACAGGAGCCGCAGAAACCCATAATCGAACACATAATAATATCCTCCGAAAAAAGAATTTATCGGCATTCAATAGGGCAAGTGCCTTGTCTCGCTGTGCCACCTATTTTTTTACTCTTCCGACCGCGAAAACGGCCTTTCCCCATTGTAACGGAGGGACACCGTCGCACCTACTCGGCTTTTGCCTTTCGGATTGAAGCTCGGCGGGTGTTATTCGCGCGGATTCATTCGGCGGAGCTCTCACTTTTCTCCGCTCGCTGTGCGTGATAATCCGCGGTACTTCTCCCGCCTCGGACGCTTTTTATATATGTATGTTTATTCCATATCTTGGAGTGCGTCGTAGCCTTCTTCGCCCGTGCGCACCTTAACTACGTTTTCAACGTCGTAAACGAATATCTTGCCGTCGCCGATGTGACCTGTGTAGAGGACTTTTTTCGCCGTCTCTATAACGCTTCTCGGCGGTATTTTGCTGACGACAATATCGAGTTTTATCTTCGGCAGAAGCGTAGGTTCTATTTCAACACCGCGGTAGTATTCGGGCTTGCCTTTCTGTACGCCGCAGCCGAGAACGTGCGTCATCGTCATGCCCGTAACACCGAGCGCGACAAGAGCCGTTTTGAGTGCTTCGAATTTCGCTTCCTTGCAGATAATTTCGACTTTTGTGAATTTGGGAGTACCTTCGGGAACTGCCGTCGGAACTTTCTTTACGGGAACAGCCTCGGAAACGGGAACGTCGCCGATTGCGTCGACAACTTCCGTGCCGTCAGCCGATGTTGTGTCGGGGAGCATTGCAAAGCCGGCGTAAGAGGTGAGCAGACCGTGCTCGGAGATGTCAAGACCTTCGATTTCGTCAGAAGCGGACGCACGCAGACCTATCGTGTGTTTAATAATGAGGAATACGACAGTGATTATAACCGAGACGTAAGCGGCAACGGTTACGACGCCGAGCGTCTGAACGCCGAGAAAGTGGAATCCGCCGCCGTAGAACAGTCCCTTTTCGGTGGTAGAGCCTGTCGCGAACAGACCCGTTAAGATAGTTCCGAGCGCACCGCATACGCAGTGGACGGATATAGCGCCGACGGGGTCGTCTATCTTTGCCACCTTGTCGAAGAACTCAACCGCAAGGACTATGACGATACCGAAGACTATGCCCATTATCGCCGAACCGAGAGGCGAAACGGCGTCACAACCTGCCGTGATACCGACAAGACCCGCAAGAGCGGCGTTGTAAGTCATTGAAACATCGGGTTTCTTGTATCTGATCCATGTAAATATCAGCGTTGTGCAGCAGGCGACGGCGGCAGACATATTTGTGTTGAAGAATACGCGGCCTGCCGTTTCCATAAGCTCGTCTGTGTCAAGACCGACTGTGGAAGCACCGTTGAACCCGAACCAGCAGAACCAGAGAATGAATACGCCGAGAGCGGCGGCGGTCAGGTTGTGACCGAGAATTGCACGCGGTTTGCCGTTTTTGTCGTATTTTCCGATACGCGGACCGAGGATTTTCGCGCCGATGAGGGCGCAGATGCCGCCGACCATATGAACGGCAGTCGAACCCGCGAAATCATGGAAGCCGAGCTGTGCGAGCCAGCCGCCGCCCCAGATCCAGTGACCCGAAACGGGGTAGATGAAGAGCGAGATAGCGGCGGAATAGATGCAGTACGCGCTGAACTTTGTGCGCTCTGCCATTGCGCCCGAAACTATCGTCGCGGAGGTTGCGCAGAAGACCGTCTGGAATATCGCGTATGACCAAAGCGGAACGCCCGCGGGAAGAATGTGCGAGTAATCTTTCATTATAAACGGGTCAATCCAGCCGAAAAGAGCTGTACCCGAACCGAACATGATACCGAAGCCGACGAGCCAGAAGCAGGGCGTTCCGATACAGAAGTCCATAAGGTTTTTCATCAGAATGTTGCCCGTGTTTTTTGCCCTTGTGAAGCCTGCTTCACACATTGAAAAGCCTGCTTGCATAAAGAACACGAGCGCCGCACCGAGAAGTACCCAAAGCGTGTTTACGGGACTGAAAGTTGTCATGACATAATCATCTCCTTATGAAAATTTAGCTTATCTTACGCCGAAAAGAAGATCGCCGTAAGTGGGGAAAGGCCAGTATTTCTTTGAAACGAGCGTTTCGGCTTCGTCGCAGGCTATGCGAAGCTCAGCCATCTTGCCGAGCATTGTGTCGCGTATCATTTCGGACGCTTTTGTTACGTCGCTTATCGACTTGTAGTCGAGCGTCACTTTTTCGAGCGCGTCGGCGGCTTCGTCTATCTCGTCGGTGAGCGTCGAGAGTCTTTCGATTACCTTGCTCTCGTATTTTGCGGGGAGTGTCGGAACGGAATTTTTCTTTGCGATGTAGGACTCGGTCAGCTCTTTCGTGTATCCGACGACGGCGGGCAGAATATCCTTTCTTGCCATATCGACCATTGTGAGTGCTTCGATATTTACCGTCTTGCAGTAGTTTTCGAGTGTTATTTCATAGCGCGATTCGATCTCCGCTTTTGTAAATACGCCGAGCGATGTGAGCATATCGACGTTCTTCTTTTCGAGAATTGTCGGAATTGCGTCGGGTGTCGTTCTGAGGTTCAGAAGCCCTCTCTTTTCTGTTGCTTCCTTTATCCATTCGTCGTCGTAGCCGTTGCCGTTGAATATGATGCGTTCGTGATCCTTTATCGTATTCTTTATCATGTCGTGCAGAGCGGTTTCGAAATCCTCCGCCTTTTCGAGACGATCGGCGTAGATTTTGAGCGACTCCGCAACGGCGGCGTTCAGCATAATGTTTGCGCACGCGATGCTGTTGGACGAGCCGAGCATACGGAATTCAAACTTGTTGCCCGTGAAAGCAAAGGGCGATGTGCGGTTTCTGTCGGTCGTGTCGCGCGTGAATTTAGGAAGAACGTGAACACCGAGCTTCATTACCGTCTTTTCGGCACCGCTGTAAGGCGTGTCGTTCTTTATTGCGTCGAGAACGGCGGTCAGCTCGTCGCCGAGGAATATCGAAACGACTGCGGGCGGTGCTTCGTTAGCGCCGAGACGGTGGTCGTTGCCCGCGGTAGCGACCGCAAGACGGAGCAGACCCTGAT
>CAKRPQ010000024.1 GCA_934385225.1 uncultured Eubacteriales bacterium | reverse complement strand
CCGCCGATGCCATCTTCACTCTCGCCTTGCCGAAACTGTTCATTTTTCCGCCGCCTCTGCCCGTTGCCTGGTTCATAATATAGATCCAGAGGACGATAAAGAGAACGATTATAACGGCATAAGGCAGGAGCGACACCCACCACGGGTATGTGACGACGGGTTCGTAGTCGTATTCGGTGAGTATTCCCTCCGACTTCTGCGAAAGGATCGTCTCCCCGAGGTCACTGTAAAACAGGCTGAGATTGCTCAGCTGGTAGCCCGCCTGCGTACCGTCTTTAAGCGTAAGCGTAATATAGTTTTTATCGCTGACGCTGAATTTCGTGACCTGTTCGTTCTGGAAAGCTTCCACGACGTCGCTGTAATTTTCGAGCTTATTCACCTTCTGCTCGGCAGAGCCGAACATATGCGAAACTGCGAAGATTATTACCGCGATCAGTACGACGTAGAACAGTATGATCTTAAAATTGTTTTTCATCTTGTCTCCTAACGGTTATTTTTCATAGACCTCGGGTTTGAGGATACCGACGTAAGGAAGCGCGCGGTACATCTCGTTGTAATCGAGACCGAAGCCGACGACGAACTTATCCGGTATTATCTTGCCCGTATAATCGGGGTCAAATTCAACCTCGCGGCGCGACGGTTTGTCGAGGAGAGTGCAGGTCTTTACCGAATGTGCGCCTTTAAGTTTAAGATATTCGGTAAGGTGCGAAAGAGTTCTTCCGCTGTCGATTATATCCTCAACGATGATAATGTCTATATCCGCCATATCGGGGCGGTGGAGGTCGAGAAGTATGTTGATGTTGCCCGACGACGATGTTCCCGCGCCGTATGACGACACCTTCATAAAGTCGATCTCGACAGGTATGCTTATCTTTTTCATCAGCTCACCCATAAAGACGACAGACCCTTTCAGAATACACAGAAGCAGGAGCTTCTTTTGGCTGCCCTTATAGTCGCGGCTTATGTTGTCGGCAATTTTTGTGCAGATTTCGTCTATTTCTTTTTCGTCAATAAGTATTTCCGCAATGTCCTTGTTCATATTTTGATCCTTTTACTTTCAGTCGTTTATTGTTTCCCCGCGGTATATCGCGAGTGCGATTGTCTTTTCGTTTCCGTCCTTTACGGTATGCGGCGTGCCGTCACGGCACGCGACAAACGGTATATAAAGTATCCCGTTCCCGTCGCATACGACAGGATAGCTTTCCCGCTCCTCTATCGGTATTTTTTTCTCCGAGAAGAGCTTACGGACGTCCTTTGAGACGCCGCAAGAGCGTATTTTGTCTCCCGCGAGGCGGTTCCTAAAATAAATTTCACCCTTTATTTTATCAAATTTGAACGTATCTTGTGTAAATAAGTTGTAAACAATTCCGTTTTCGTCCTGAATTTGCGGTGTAAATTGTGGAGAATCTGTGTAAATATCGTTCAAAATAAGTTTATATATTGTTTTTACGCATTTTTTTGTTTTCGGTGTTCCTCTTTCCGTGTCCGCCTCAAAAACGAGCCGTCCGCGCCTCAGTACCGCGCGCATCTTTGACGGAAGAGACAGACTGTCGCCCTCTTTTCCGTCCGTTATGAGTTTTGCAAGAAGGTTTATATGCTTTTCGCAGAGCGGCTCCTCGCTATGCTCGGAATAAAATGCCGAAAGAACGCGTGAAAGAAGCGGTTTTTTCAGCTTCCGCAACTCTCCTGCGTCCCGCGCGTTCTCGCCGCTCATATATTCAAGTACCAGCGAGTCGATAAAGTCGCAGTCCTCCTTTATAAGACGTGCCGTTCTCTCCGCCGCGAGAGCCGCGCGCGGATTTATTTTACAAAGTTCGGGAACTATATTTTTTCTTATCCTGTTTCGTGCGTATTCGGTGTCCGCGTTCGTGCTGTCCGTAACGTATTCTATATTATTGCCCTCGCAGAGCGCGACAATTTCACTTTTCGAGAGCGAAAGCAGCGGGCGTGCGACAAATCCGCCGTCGATTTCACGTCGGGCGGGTATTCCGCAAAGCCCTTTTGTCGACGTTCCCTTTGCGAGCCTGTAAAGCATCGTTTCGAGATTGTCGTCGGAATTATGCGCCGTCAAAAGAAGCGGAATATTTTCCCTCTTCATAATTTCCGAGAAAAAATCGTATCTGACTTTTCTCGCCGCGTCTTCAATGCTTCTTCCGCTCTCCTCCGCAATTCTCGGCACGTCCGTACAGAGGACAAAGCATTTCACTCCGTATTTTTCGGCTTCCGACACGCAATGTTCTCTGTCGCGCGCCGCCTCGCTCCCGCGTATTCCGTGGTCAACGTGCGCGGCGAAGAGCTTCACGCAGTTTTCTGCCGCCCATTCGACGGCAAGTGCAAGCAAAAGAGACGAATCCGCACCGCCCGAATAAGCGACAATCACTTTTTTCGGCATGAATCCGACAATTCTGTCGGGCGGTACAAACCCGCCGATGTCTTTATAGCGGAGCATATTACGCCTCCTGATTTGAGAGCGTTCTGAACTTTGTGTACTTGCCTATCCAGCCCATCTTCACGTTCTCTGTCGAACCGTGACGGTTTTTTGCGATTATTACCTCCGCAATATTCGACTCCGGCGCGTCGCCCTCGCTCTTATCGGTCTTATAGTATTCGTCGCGGTAGAGGAACATTACCACGTCCGCGTCCTGCTCGATCGCACCCGAGTCACGGAGGTCGCTCAGCATCGGCTTCTTGTCCGTCCTCGATTCGGGACCTCGCGAGAGCTGTGCGCAGCAGATTATCGGAACCATAAGCTCCTTCGCCATAAGTTTAAGCGCGCGTGAAATTTCGGCGACTTCCTGAACTCTGTTATCGTTCCTGTGGTCGCCCTGCATAAGTTGCAGGTAGTCGATGATGACAAGTCCGAGGTTATCGACGCGCCTCAACTTTGCTTTCATTCCCGTCGCGGTGATTCCCGCGGTGTCGTCTATCAGAATATCGCATTTTGAGAGCCATTCGGCGGTGTGCGCCATTGAGTCCCAGTCCTCGGGGGCAAGCTCGCCCGTTCTCAGTTTATGCGAGTCTATCATAGCCTCGCTCGAAACGATACGGGTGACAAGCTGCTCCGCCGACATTTCAAGCGAGAACATACAAACCTTTTTGCCCGTCTGCCTTGCGACGTTCGTTCCGATATTGAGCGCGAACGACGTTTTACCCATACCGGGTCTTGCGCCGACAAGGATAAGGTCGCTTTTTCCCATTCCCGCAAGCACGGCGTCAAGTCCCGAAAAGCCTGTCGGAACTCCCTGCGTAGCCTCTTTGTCGGTGTTGAGCAGGTGCAGTCTGTCATAGACCTGCATAAGGACGTCTCTGACGTGGACGAAATTCTTTGTATCCCGTCCCTGCGCTATCGCGAAGATCTTGTTTTCGGCGTTGTCGATTATGTGCGCGACCTCGTCCTGCTCGCCGTAAGCGGAGTCGGATATTTCCGAACAGGCTTCGATAAGCCGGCGCAGAACGCTCTTTTCCTTGACTATTTTCGCATAGTCCTTTACGTTGAGCGCGCTCGGAACAACCTCGCCTATCGTTCTTATATAGTCCTCGCCGCCCGATTTGTCGTAAATCCCCTTTTTCACGAGCATATCGACGAGCGTAACGATATCAATTTCGTTATTCGTGATGTAAAGCTCGTGCATCGCGGTGAAAATCTGCGCGTGCTCGGCGATGTAAAAGTCGGACGCACTTATCATATCGGCTATGCGGTTAAAGGATTCGGGGTCGATAAGCACCGAGCCGAGCAGTGATTGCTCGGCTATCATCGAAAAAGGCAGTTTTCTTATTATTTCTTCGTTCATTCGGCTTATCCTCCCGATTTATTCGGTAAAATTATGTTTTATTTTTCGGTAACGGTGACGTTTATCTTTCCGTTTATTTCGGGATATAGTTTTACGTCGATCGTGAATGCTCCGAAAGTCTTTATCGGGTCGGAAAGAACTATCTTTCTCTTGTCGATGATGACGGAATGTTCCTTTTCAAGCTTCTCGGCGATGTCCTTCGACGTAACCGAGCCGTAGAGCTTGCCGTCCGCGCCTGCCGACGCGGAGAATTTGAGCATTATGCCTTCGAGCTTTGCGGCAATGTCTCTCGCCTCCTGCTTTTCGACCTCTATCTTGTGCTTTGCGGAGGCTTCCCTGTTCTTCATTTCGTTTATCGACTTATTGTCGGCGGGTATTGCAAGCCCTCTCGCGATAAGGTAGTTTCTGCCGTAGCCGTCGGCAACGTCTATCATCTGACCTTTTTTCCCTTGCGCCTTTACGTCCTGTGTCAAAATAACTTTCATAGTTTTTCCTTTCTCCCCGTGAATTTTTCTTTGGTCGGGGCAGACCCGTTATATAAGACCGCTCTCTTCCTCGTCGGTATTTTCTTCCGAGGCATCTGCGCCGTCTATGTTGTTTTCAAAAAAGTCGTCGGTATTGCGTTTTAATATCTTTCTGAATTCGGCGAGCGATATATCCGTCGCTCTCGCGCCCGCGTTATTGAAATTTCCGCCGCCGACGCCCGCAAAAAGCGAAGCGCAGTTGACGATATTGTTGTTTGAGCGCGCGCTCGCGTTTATTCTTCCGTCAAATTCGGCGATAACGATCGACGCAAGCACGCCTTCAAGCGTCAGAAGCCTGTCGGCGACCCTGCCTATGACTATCTTCGTCTTGCTCTCGTCGGGAAGTCCTTCGCCGACGCAGAAAGCTATCCGTCCCTCGTGGCAAAGGCTGAGGCTCGCGCCGAGGCTGTATTCCGCGCCGAACGTCTCGTAATCGGCTTCAAAGAATTTTCTCGCTTTATCCGCGCTCGCGGAGCACTGGCTGAGGTATTCCGCCGCCGCATACGTCTTGCGCGTCGCATACTGCGTGAAGTTCTTTGTATCGAGCATTATGCCCGCGAGGAGAATAGTCGCCTCCTCGGACGTAAGTCTCGTCTTATTAAGACCGAGGTCAAGCACGCCCGCGATAATTTCGCACGCCGACGAGCAGGACGCGTCGATATACTCAAAGTCGCTGCCGACGGTGTTCTCGTTCTTCTCGTGGTGGTCGATAACGGCTATCTTGCCGCCCGTCGTTTCTCGTATCGTGCGGTAAAGGGACGGGCTTTCCATCGTCGTGAGATTATTGACGTCGGTAATGATGAGCAGCGTGTCGCTGCCCGCGAGCGAAAGAGCCTTTTCCTCGTTTATAAAGCACCCTTCGTAGTCTTTTCCGAGGCGTATCTCCTCGGTGAGCTTATCGAAATTCGCGTCGCTCGTGTCACTTATCACGATATGCCTGTCCTTGCCGTACTCCGCGGCGAGCTTTGCAATGCCTATGCAGCTTCCTATGCTGTCATAGTCGGGACGGCTGTGTCCCATGATGAGAACGCTACCGCACTCGGCAAAATAGCGGCGCAGAGTGTTCCCTATTCTTCTGTATTCGGTGCTTCCGCGCGAAACCTGTCTGCGCCTGTCCTTTCCGTAAAAGACAAGCTCGCCGCCCGTGTTCACGACAGCTTTGTTTCCGCTTCGTCTGCCTTCAAACGCGATGTCGGCGTTCGCCATTCGCGCGGCAAGCGTCTCGCCCGTCACCGAAAAACCCATCGAAACGGTAAGCTCGTCGTCCTTTGTCGAAACGGCGTCGCGTATCGTGTCGAGAATCGGGAATTTCTCACGCACACATCTGTTAAGGGAAATTAGCGGGAGCAGAATTATGAATTTTCTCGTTTCGGGCTCGTAAATAAGTCCGTCAAGCTCTGCCGTCCACTTCGAGAGAAGATCGCGGATCTTTTCCGCCGCGTCCTTTTCGGGTACGCCCGATGAGTTCGAAAACGCTTTCAGATCGTCTATCTCGGCTCTGCCGACCGCCATAGTCTCGGTTTCGAGACGGCGGAGCGCGCCTATCTGGCGGTTCTTCTCCTCCGTTATGTCTATTATCGTGGTGAGATAATACGCGCCTTTTCCTATGTCGGCGGGCTTTTTGTAGTCGCCTATCACAGTCTCGGTGCTTTCGATTATAAGGTACCGCACATTGTCTGTGCCGTCCTTTTCAAAGCGCCATTGAAGCTCCACTCTCGCCCTTGACGACTTCTTTATCGTCTCCGCCGAGAGGAACGGCAGAAGTTCCGAAATGTTTTTAAGCGGTTTCAGCGAGCGATGCTCGAACATCTTATCGGCGGCATGATTGTTCTTTATCAGAATACCGTCCGCGTTCGTGATGATGTACGGGAAAACCATATTGTCGAGCATCTTGTCGAAACGGTGTATCAGTATTTCGCGTCTCGTCGCGCTTCTGCGGCTGACCGCAAGTCCCGCGACAATGGCGGCAACGGCAATGACGTAAAGAACGCTCGCAAGCAGAAGGAGAGACTTCACCGATATGTCCGTAAGCATTCCGAGAAGCCATACGGCGAGAAGAACGACAGCACCCGCGCCGACGCAGAGAAAGAATGCGAGTGGATAATTGAAATATGTCACGCTTTTCCCGCGGACGGGTTCACTTCCTCGTGTATTGTTCATCCGACACAAACTTCCTTTCCTTTTAACTTTAACTTAACCGCGTTTCACATCGTCTTTTTGTCAAAGGCATCTTTAAGGGTCGCAAACGTTCCGACGACGGCAAGAAAAAGCACCGCCGCGGACGGGTAGATAACAAGCATCATAAAAAACATCGAAATCGGGAGACAGCCGACGCGCACGACGTTTCCGTACCGTCTCGGAATAAGCGAGATAAGCCCCGCGAGCGCGAGAACGGGTCTTAGAATAAGGCTGAGATTCTCAAAAACCGCGCCGACGACGCCTCCGCAAAAGAACGAGGCGATAAAGCTGACGCCGAAAACGACGGCACCCGCGGCACTGACCTTATATTCGACCGACGCGCGGGGAATTTCGCCGTAAATACCCGTCATTTTCGCGACGGCGAACATAAGAAGCTGCGCAAGGAGAGTAACGGTAACAACGGGTGCGCATAGAAGCGCGGGAAGATTGTTCAGAAAATAGTTTACACTGCCCGCCGCGTCAAAATTCGATACGTCGATGTTGTAAATTTTTGAAAATTCGCTCGTATAGCCGCTCAAAATATCCGTAAGACTTCCGCGTATAGAGTCAAGAGCTGCGCCGAAATCGAGACTGCCGCCCGTCACGAACGGCGAAAGAAGCAAGGTGAGAGGTTTTGCGAGCGCAATCGCAAGCATGATAACGCCAAGCACCGACGCGAGTGCGACGGCGGACGTTCTTCCCTTTCCGCCGCGTGCGAAAGCTCCGAGCGGAGTGCCGACAAGAAACGGCACAAGGGCAAAGGTGACTGCCGAAACGGCTGTCAAAGCGTCAAAGCACTGAGACACGGCAACCGCCGCGAGTATAAGGCACGCGACACAGGCGGGCAGCACGGCGGCAAGAGGTTTCGCATATACGAGAAACGCAGTAATGCCTCCCGCGGCGATAAAAGCGACAAGCGCAAAGCTGACGAGAATAAAGGCAAGTCCGCTGTCGCGCGTGACGATGACGGTGCTGTACCAAAGTCCCGCGAGAAGAAATGTGAACGCAAGAACCACAGTGAGCGCGGCGATTACAGCGTTTGACGGTTTTTTCGGACTCCATGCGTCGTTTTTATCTGAAAATTCACCCGTAGCATTGCATGTTTCGGGCTTAAAATCTTCGTTTTTCAATCTGACCTCCGTAAATAAAATGAGGTGTATTCGGATTATCGTTGTATTATACCACAAAAAATGAAATTTGTCAATTATTTCCGCCCATTACCGCTAAGGAAAAAGAACTACTTCGCATTATCTGCCGTGCGCGTATGAGAATTTATATATCCGCGCGCGAGCGTGTAAAGAACGGAGCAGAGCGGAACGCCGACAAGCATTCCGATAATGCCCGCCGCACCGCCGCCGACGGTGACCGCAAAAAGCACCCATATACCGGGAAGCCCGACGGATTTTCCGACGACTTTCGGATAAATGAAGTTGCCCTCGATCTGTTGAAGTATCTGAATATAAACGATGAACCACAGAGCCTCGACGGGGTTCACAAAAAGTATGAGAAACGCGCCGACAACGGTTCCGATAAACGCGCCGAACATCGGTATCAGCGCCGTGAAGCCGACGAGAGCGGAGATCGGCCCCGCATAATCCATACGGAAGATGACCATTCCGACAAAGCACAGGAAACCGAGAATGACAGCCTCCGTGACCTGTCCCGAAATGAAGCTCGAAAAGGTCTTGTTCGTAAGTACAAGAATATCGAGAGTTTTATCGTAGGCGCGCTTCGGAAGAAGCACCGAAAGAACCTTTTTTGTCTGTCCGATGAGCTTTTCCTTGCCCGCGAGCAGATATACGGCGAAAACAAGCGCGAGGAAACCGTTCACTATCCCCGAAAAGACGGACGTCGTCGCGTTTATCGTTCTGTCGAATATAACCGTTCCCTGCTCCGAAAGGAACTTGCCGGCCTTTGAAACTATGCTGTCTATGTCGATGCCGAGATCGGGGACGTCTATCGAATGTCTTTCGAGGAACGCACGCACGCTCTCAAACCATTCTTCCGCCTTTTCGGCGTATTCCGGCATTGACGTGCTTATAAGCGTGACCGTATTCTTTATTTCGGGAATGATTATGAAAAACAGTGCCGTGATCGCGCTTATGACGATGAGAAAACTGAACGTAAGGCATATTGGGCGCTTTGCCCTGTTTACGCGCGCCGTGACCTCGGGCGACGAAGGCGCGGAGGCGGGACATTTTTTCTTTGCACCCGCTTTTTTTACGGCGTTCTCCCTCGCTTTCGGGCGTAAAGCTGTCTTTTTTGCGCTTTTTCCGCGCTTTGCATTTACCACGTTCTCCGCCTTATCAAAAAGCCATTCGAGAGGGTTAAGAAGCTCGTTCACGACAAAAGCGACGCAAAAGCCGCCAAAAAAGGGCGACAGAACCGTGAGAATTTTTCCGATAAATCCCATTATTGCGCCAAAATATATAAGTCCGAGCACCGCGAGCGCAAGAGTTCCGATTATGATCAGAATGAATCTGACGTTTTCCTTTTCAAGCTTCATAAAAAGTCCTCTCAGGGTATAATATTTAATATATTATTTTACCCTGTTTTACCGTATTATTTAATTAACCGTTTGTGACCGCAGTGTAACATTTTATGCATCGCGACATAAAAGCACCGAAATGTCGTGTATCGTCTTGACAAGCGCACAAAAAATACATTATAATCGTGACAAAGAAGAAACGCAAAGGGACGGAGTATGGCATACAGTATAAAGTCCGTATCCGAGCGATACGGCGACGCTCAAATCAAAACTTATCTTGTCGAACACGGCGATATTTCAGGGCAAGGCGACGGTAAAGTGTTCATACCCGACGACACCCCTCACAGACACAGCTATTATGAAATACACGCTTCGACGGAAGGCAGGCACGAATATAACATCGAGAACCGAAAGGTTATGATTTCTTCGGGCGGAATGCTCATCATTCCGCCGAACGTTCATCACTGCCCTTTTTTGTCCTGCGAAGGATATTCCGCCGCCGTTCTTTCTCTTGAAATATTACACACGGACGGTACGGCGGGCTTTTATGATTTTTTCACCTCGTCGCTTGACACGAGAGCCTTAAAATGCCTACGCACACCCGCGCGACTTGTGAAAAGCATCGAAATTCTCGGAACGGGGGAACTTTACAACACCATCGGCGGTATGCTGCGTCTGAAAAGTGCGCTTGCCGACGCTGTAACGATACTTTTCGGAGAAAGCACTGAGCGCCTTAAAGATATACACACGGCTGCCGAACGCGAGGATGCCATGGCTCTTATCGAAAATATGGCGAACGATCCCTCTGCCTCTCTTGCCGACATTGCCGAGACGGTAAATTACTCGCAAAGGCAAACGCAAAGGCTTATCAAAAAAATGTACGGGCTTTCGCTCTCTGAAATAAGAAGAAAAATGCGTCAGAGAGCGTCGGAATCGGAAAAAGAAAAAGAAAAAGAAAAAGGAGACAAAAAATGTACGGAAAAATAATCAGGGACATAGTACCGACAACCGAACACCGCAGAAACAGCGAGGGTTCTTTCATCACAAAGAAAAACGGCGATATCCTCTTTATCTACACTCGGTTCGATTCGAGCTTCAACGACCACGCGTCGGCAGACCTTTACGGAATGGTGTCGAAAGACCTCGGCGAGACATTTTTGGAACCGTTTCCCGTCCTTACGGCAAAGGATCTCGGAACGGATAACATTATGTCCGTCTCCCTTCTGCGTATGGGGAACGGAGATATCGGCATGGTTTTTCTACGCAAATTCGGTCTTGAATGCGAGCCGTATTTTACCCGCTCGTCCGACGAAGGCGACACCTGGGACAATCCGATGCCGATCCTCCTCGGCGGGTTCAACGTCGTAAACAACGACCGTATCATAAGAACCTCGGACGGACGCATTCTCGTACCCGTCGCCTGCCATAAGAGAACGGAGGACGACCTCATAACGCCCGCAAAGGTCAGCATTGTCGCCTCCGATGACGACGGGCGCTCGTGGTACACGCTTTCAGAAAATATCGCTTTGCCCTTTAAGACCTCGTGGCAGTTATATCCGTCCTACGACCGCGGAGCTATGGAGCCGCTTGTTGCCGAGCTTTCGGGCGGACGTCTTGTATGTATGATCCGCACCGCTCTTTACGCGCAGTTCGAATCATTTTCGGAGGACGGCGGAAAAACTTGGAGCGCGCCCGCACCGTCGGCTTACACCTCTCCCGACTCCCCGATGTCTCTTAAAAGCCTTTCGGTCGGCGGATTTCTCGCCGTCTGGAACCCCGTTCCCAATTACAATACGAGAGAAAAAGATCATACTTTTGACGCCAACTACGGCAGAACGCCGCTCGTCTGCGCCTATGTTTCGCCGAACGGACAAAGGACGGGAAGAATACACATTCTTGAAGACGATAAAGAGAGCGGGTACTGCTACACCGCCATTCACGAAACGGCGGACGGCGGACTTCTCCTCGGCTACTGCGCGGGTCATTATACCGACGGACTGATGCTGAACCGTCTGCGCATAAGAAAGCTCAAAAAGAGCGAAAAGGAAGAACTTCTTAAATAAAACGCCAAAACAAAAGACCCGCCCGAAATTCCGTTCGGGCGGGTAAAATTTTACTCATATTATATGGATACGGCTCTGCCGTTTATTCACTTTTCAGCTTTATATCAATATATGTAATATTACCTTTGTAATCTGTAATATCTATGAGTTTGACAAGTGCGGATTTACTTTGCGTAATCGACCGCACGGCTTTCCCTTATCAGATTTATCTTTATCTGTCCGGGATATCTGACTTCCTCCTTGATCTTCGCGGCAATATCGTGCGCGATGACCTTCATACCGTCGTCGGTGACACATTCGGGCTTGACCATTACGCGGATTTCACGACCCGCCTGTATAGCGTATGCCTTTTCGACACCGTCGAATCCGACAGCGATCTCTTCGAGTTTTTGAAGTCTTCTGATGTAGTTTTCGATGTCCTCACGTCTTGCGCCGGGTCTTGCCGCCGAAATTGCGTCCGCCGCCTGCACTATAACGGCAATGACTGTCTGCGGTTCAACGTCGTTGTGGTGCGCTTCGATTGCGTGAATAACCTCTTTGCTTTCCTTGTACTTTCTCGCCGCCTCAACGCCTATCTGGACGTGAGAACCTTCAACATCGTGCGGAAAAGCCTTTCCGATGTCATGGAGAAGGCCCGCGCGGCGGGCGATCGTGCTGTCAACACCGAGTTCGTCTGCGATAATTCCCGAAAGGAACGCAACCTCAATCGAATGTTGAAGGACATTCTGTCCGTAACTTGTTCTGTAACGAAGTCTGCCAAGCAGCTTTACGAGTTCGGGATTGATTCCGTGAACGCCGACCTCAAACACAGCCTTTTCGCCTGCCTGCTTTATCGACGCATCAACCTCTTTGCGTGCTTTTTCGACCGTCTCCTCAATCCTTGCGGGATGGATACGTCCGTCGGAAATGAGTCTTTCGAGCGCTATTCTCGCGACCTCGCGTCTGACGGGATCAAAACCCGACAGGGTAATTGCCTCGGGAGTATCGTCGATGATAAGCTCTACGCCCGTGAGCGTTTCGAGCTTCTGAATGTTTCTGCCTTCACGACCGATTATGCGACCTTTCATTTCCTCGCTCGGCAGAGCGACAACGGAAATAGTCGCCTCGGAAACCTGATCCGCCGCACAACGCTGTATTGCGAGCGAAATGATGTTTCTCGCCTTATCGTCGGCTTCTTCCTTGAACTGTTCTTCAAGCTCCATCATCTTGTGCGCGAGTTCGTCCTTGATCTCGGCTTCGACGCGTTCGATAAGCTCTGTTTTCGCCTGTTCGACAGAATATCCCGCGACTTCTTCAAGTCGTTTTTCCTGTTCGGCGAGTAGCGCGCTTATCTTTTCTCTCTCGGCTTCGTTTTCTTTGATCTTGCGGTCGAGCGTTTCGTTCTTGCGGTCAAGGGCTTCTGTCTTTTTATCGAGATTTTCTTCCTTTTGCGTGACACGACGCTCCATATTTGTGACTTCTTTTCGGCGTTCCTTGATTTCGCGTTCGGCGTCGTTCTTGCTTTGCAGAATTTCTTCCTTTGCTTCGATCAGGGCTTCTTTTTTGCGGGATTCGGCAGCCTTACGGATTTCCTCGGCTTCTTTTTTGCCCGCTTCGACGAGACGTTTTGCCTCATCTTCGGCTGAACCGATTTTTCCTTCGGCTATCTTCTTCCGAAGAAGCGAACCGATAAGAATTCCCACCGCAAGTGCCGCGAGAGCACATACTATGGGAATCAAATACTTCATAATGCACCTCCTTGAATTTATTTTTTAATTCTTAATTTATCGGCAGTCCTGTAAATACTTACAATGTGCCTTTTTTTATTATACACCGAAAACATTCGCTTGTCAAGTATGCGTGTGAACATTTCGGCTTTTTTCGGTGCATTTTTCACAAAAACAAGTCTCTTTTCTTGGTTACAATCGCGAAAATGCCGTAAATATGTTGACATCGGAGACATTAATATATATAATTATATCAATAACAATTTATGACGTTCTTCGGAGGAAGCAGTAACAATGAACAAAAAAATTCTCGGCTTTATAATCACAACGCTTTTTGCGCTCGTCTTTACCGTGTTCTCTTTCGCTTCCGACGGGGACGTCGCATTTTCGGGCAATTTTTCGGAGGACGTCTCGTTTGAGGTCGTGACCTTAAAGGACGGCGAAAAACCCGAATACCTGCTCCGCATCACGGGCGAGGGCTCATTCAGGGCGATACGCAGGGACGGCGAAAATATGTCCTACGACAAAAAGGACGAATCGGTTCTCGCGGAATACGCCGAAAACATCGTCAGAGCCGAGGTCGGCGAGGGCATAACGGAGATAGGCAACTACGGTCTTGCCTTTATGAAAAATCTTGAAACCGTAATAATCCCCGAATCGCTTGAAATGATCGGCAGTGCAGCGTTTGAGAGCGACACGCGCCTCAAAAATATTTTGCGCGCAGGCGGTGAAATAAAAAACGGTGCCGATCTTTCGAACATAACAAAGCTCGGCGATTACGTATTTGTTTCATGCGCGTCGCTTGAAAAAATTTCCTTTTCAAAGGATCTTGTGGGTGCGCTCGGAAAGCGCGTTTTCGACGGCTGCCGCAGTCTCGAATACCTTTATCTTCCCGACGGCGTAAAATCGCTCGGCGGCGAATTTATAAGAAACTGCGACTCGCTTCGTTACATATACCTTTCTTCCGATCCGAGAACGGAGGAGGCAACATTTGAGGGTGCGCCGTCCTCGTTTTACATCTGTGCGCCGAAGGACAGCCTTATAGCAAAGCTCGCCGAGGAGAAACACATATACGCGGGCGAAAACGTCTCGGACGTACCGTATCTTCCCGATGCGGACGCGGCAGACGGCGGAATATGCGGCGACAGGCTTTACTGGCAGATAAAGAAGGCGGCGAATTTCAATGCGGACGACCCGCGCTACGACCTTTTCATCTACGGCGAGGGCAATAAAATACAGCAAAAAGACATCTACGGCAGAAACGTGAATTATAACAGTTCCGTAACACGCGGTTACGGCAAATATCACGACAGTATCGTTTCCGCGCACGTCGGCGAAAGCGTGACCGAGCTTGGCGGGTATGCGTTTGCGCGCATGAGCGCGCTCACGGAGGTAACTCTGCCCGCGGGAATTTCCGTCATCGGAAACGCCGCATTCGAAGGCGACGGAAAACTCGAATTGATACACTGCGAGGGTGAAAAAAAGACGGTCGGTTTTTTCGACCTTTCGCGCGTGCGGACGATCGGTGCATATGCCTTTGACGCCTGCGCGAAAATGACCTCCGTCGCACTCCCCGAAAACGCGGAGAACGGAGAAATACTCAGAGAAACGTTCAAAAACTGCGGTCTTACCTCCGTCGTCATTCCCGCATACGTCACAAAAATAGAGGAAAAGGCATTTTCGGGGTGCGGTTCTCTCTCCGAAATAATATTTAAGGGCGACCCGTCGATTGCGGAAAACGCCTTTGACAAATGCCCGTCGATAACGACGGTCACAGGCTTTGCCGGCGGCGACGCGGAGGAGCTTGCCGCAAAATACGGCGCGAGTTTTATCCGTCCGTGCGCGATAACGATAAGACGCGCGTCCGATCTGCGCGTGATAGATAAGGCGGAGGTAATCCGCGGCGAAAGCCTCACCGACTTCTGCTTCGGCGGCAGAATTTATCTTCCCTACACCGATCCCGAATGTAAAACTCCCTATTCGGGCGAGCAGATAACGGACACGACAACACTCTATGTAAAAGAACTTTTTGCCCTAACGGCACTGCACGCCGAAAACGCAAAGTTGCGTGCCCTGTTCAGGCTTTCGGAGGAGACGAAAAGGGGGAACGACGCATATGAAGTCGTCGAGGTCGGCGCACTTGCGTCCCGCGACCGTGCGGGCTCGCGTGTTCCGCTGACGCTCGGAATGAATAAAACGGAAAGAATTGTTTTCGTTCTCGGCGGCGAGACAAAGAGCGCTTTCTCCTCTATCCCTCTCGGAAAAAGCGAGAGATTTTCCGCCACAGCCGTCGGTTTTGACGAGAGCGGCACTCTCTCGGCCGAAAAATGCTCCGAGCCGATATATTTCCGAGGCTACGTCACCCTTGTATCAAAAGCGACGGGCGAAAAATTCACCGTTTACACCGATATGAATGTTACAAGCTATGCGGAGCTTGCCGCAGACGCCCCGAAAACGGACAGGACACCGTCCGACAAAAAAGCTCTGCTCTCGGATATGGAAAGCGCCGCGGACGGGAACGGAGGCGGAAAGCTCTCCTGCCTTAACGTCCGTTTTGAGAACGGAAAAGGCTTTTCCGACGCGCTTGAAAGCTACTATGAAGCAAACGGGAACGCGCCCGATACCGTGCGCATCGACTTTTCGAACGTAAAAAACGCGGGGCTTGATAACGAAGTCGATCTTATGACCCTCGCGCAGAGCGTACGCTTCTACGCGGAGGCGGGCGGAAGACTGATATTCGTCTTTCGACCGACAAACCCGTGCGAACCGAGTGCGGGCACGGGCGGCAGGATCGACTTCCAGAACGCATCACACATTATGAATCCGCAGACGCCGCAGGGCAAGCTCTATATTTCCGCCGTCGGCGACGGTGCAAAGTTCATTCAGTACCTCAAAAATCTCGGTGTCAGCGTAATTCTCGAATTTGCCCCCGAAATATCGGGCAGATATTGGTGGTGCGCAGTCGATGGCGGGGAGGACGTGACCGAGAGTGAAGAGCTTTCAAAGCAGTTCTACATTTCACTCTGGCGTTACACGCGCGCATACATCGAAAACGACTGCTCGCTCGATAGCATCGTCTGGCTCTACCACGGCGGCGAAAACGGCGATGAATATTATCCCGGTGCCGACTACGCCGATTTCTACGGCGAAACATTTATCGGTTAAAGGACGGAAAGGACACGCGTATATGAAAAGAAAAATTCTTCACATTCTCACGCTTCTCGCGACGGTTTTGCTTTTTTCGGCACTTGCCCTTTGCGTCTCGGCGGAAAACCGTACACCCGTTGCCGCGGGAAAAGCGGGCGAAGGCGTCGAATGGCAGATATACAATCTCCGCACGGAAAAAGCCCCCTATTACAAGCTCGTTTTTACGGGAAGCGGAAGCATAATCGGTCTTAAAGGCGACGGCACACCTATCTCTTACGGCACGCGTGACAAATCGCAGTTTGCGCCGTACTGCGATAGCATTTACGAAGTCTCTGTCGGCGAGGGCATAACGGGTATCGGCTCTTTCGGACTTGCCTTTCTTTACGAAGTGCGCTTTGTCGAACTTGCCGAAAGCACCGCCGCACTCGGAAACACCGCCCTTGAAAGCTGTCAGAACCTCATTAAGCTGTACAGGCGCGGCGAGAATAAAATTCTCGGACTTAACCTGACGGGAATAACGAGCCTCGGTGCCTACACCTTTGACGGCTGCAAAAGCATAAAATACGTTCTGTTTGACGAGAGCTTTTCGGGCGTCATCGACACCGAATGTTTTAAGGGTCTTGCAGAGGCGGAGGCCATAAAAATCCCCGCGGGCGTTACCGCGATAAAAAAGAACGCCTTCTACGGCTGTCAGTCGCTTAAAACGATAATTTTCGAGGGCGACCCGACAACAGACGAAAAGGCGTTTGAATACTGCGGAAAGCTCGAAAAAATATATTGCAAAAAAGGCGGAAAAGTCGAAGCCTACGCAAAGAAAAATGGCATTTCCGTCGGCTATGATATTCCCGCGGGAGCGGCGGAAAGCCCGTTTTACGACGAGAATGCCATAGACACGGGAAACCTCGGCGAAGGCGTTTATTACAAAATAATACCCGAAAACGGCTCATATACCCTCTACGCCTTTGCCGTCGGCAAGGGCAGCACAACAAGGCAGGAGGTCATAAACGGGAAATACGAGGGGTATTCTCTTAACCACCTGTCGCAGATAAGCAGATATTCGAAAACAGTCACAAAAGCCGTCATCGGCGACAGAATAACGTCGATAGGCGCAGGCACATTCAACGGAATGAAAGCTCTGCGCGAAATCGAAATACACGAGGGCGTAAAGAACTTCGATTTTGCTGCGTTCGAGGCGGCAGTCTCGCTTGAAACGGTTTATGTACGCGGAAACGAGCCGATTAAATATCACATTGACCTCACGCACGGCGAAAAATTCGACAGCTATCTTTTCGACGGCTGCGGAAAGATAAAAACGGTCGAATTTCCCGAAAAAACGAAGTCGGACACGCTCGGAACAGAGCTTTTCAAGAACTGCGTTTCGCTTGAAAATGTGAACATTCCGATGAATACGACATCCGTCGGCGCACGCGCCTTTCTCGGTTGCAAGTCGCTCCGATCCCTCTCGTTCTACCGCGACGTGACAATAGCCGCGGATTCGTTTGACGGTTCGGGGCTTACCGCTCTCTCCGCTCCGAGAAACTCAAACATCGAAAAATATGCGTCGGAAAACGGCATAACATTTATAGCTCCGAATATAATCTCGGTTTATTCGGGCGATACTCTCGTCTATAAGGGCGACATTATAAGCGGCTATCCGCTCTCCGAGTCCTTTTTTGCCGACAAATGTATGCTCCTCTACCGCGACGGCGAAATGACAGTTCCGTTCGATTATTCGGAGCGTATCTACGGTGATATGACCCTTTACGGGCGCGAGATCGTTTCGCACGTCGGGTTTATGGTCAGAAAAGAGGATTATCACGGTCTGCGTTCCATATACGAGCTGTACCCCGATGCCGTAAAAGGAAACGATATGTACATTGTCGAAGAAGTCGGCGCTGTTGCCTCGCGCGAGCGCGGACTGCGAGGCGAATGTGACTTTGACACGAAAAGCAGTCACATCTACAAGTACGCCGTGGCGAAAAACGGCGACATCTGCGGCAAATTCTGTTCCGTGCCGAACGGCAGAAGCGTGAAATTCGCGTTCACATCGACGGGATACGAAAAAAATCCCGCACTCGAAGGAAAGAATATCACCGAGACGCTCTATTTCAGAGGCTACGTCATAATAAAGAACCGCGAAAGCGGAGAAACATACGAATTTCTCACGCCCGCGCACGGAATTTCGCTTAAAGAGGCGGCTGAAAAGACGCTCGAAACCGAAAATACGCTCACCGAAGCGGAAAAGAGCTTCATAAGAAGCGCGTCGGATTGCAATTTTGACAGAAACCGCATTTTCTCAAAGGCGGAGGTCATAAAATACCTTGAAGCCGAATACAAAAATCCGCAGAGCCTCCTCTACGGACAGCACATCGACGTAGGCACTCCCGACGCGTTTGCGAACTTTATGGCGCGTTTCAGGGACGAGACGGGCAACTATCCCGCCGTCGTCGGTATCGACCAGGGAACGATGAACCGCGGCACGATAACGGACGAAACAAAGCCTATCCTTATAAACGACCTTATCGAATACGCAAAACGCGGCGGAATAATTTCGGTGAGCTTCCATATGGACAATCCGACGGACGAAAGCCTCTACTGCCGCGGTTCGCTCGGCGGTGAGGACGCATGGAACGAGCTTATGACGAGCGGCACGAAACTGAACGCCTCGCTTATGCGCAGTCTCGAAACAGCGCGCGACACACTTAAAACGCTCGAAGAGGCGGGCGTTCCCGTCCTCTGGCGGCCTCTGCACGAATGTAACGGCGGCTGGTTCTGGTGGTGCACCGTTCAGGACGGAAAAGTCCTCGATGCGTCGTGCGTAAAACGCCTCTGGCAGTATTTCTACAACTATCTCGAAGTCGAATGCGGTCTTACGAACCTCATCTGGGTTTACAGTCCGAACTATACGACAAACACTTCTACGACGTCGGGAACACAGCTCTGCACCTACAACTACCCCGGCGACGGCTACGTCGATATCGTCGGCTGCGACTGGTACACGGGTACGGGAAAAGCGAGCGACCTCTTCGGTGCGGCAAATTCCTATCCGTCGATGGTAAGCACCGGCAAAATCGCAGCCCTTACCGAGTTCGGCCCGTCGGGAACGCTTCTCCCGCAGAACAGCGAGCTTCTTCACCCGTTCACGGCACTTGACGAGCTGCGACTGATGAAGGACGTCATATCCGAAGGCTATTCGATAACGTATGTCCTCAACTGGACGGCTCACTGGGGCATTCTCGATATGACGGAAGCGGACGCCTTTATGGCTGACCCGCTCATTAAAGGCACAAACGAATCCTACAAGGATTTTATAAAATTCCCAAAATAAGAAAGGCACAAAAATGCAGATAAAAAGATCATCGGGTGTGCTCATGCACATCTCAACGCTCTGGGGCGACTACTCCTGCGGCACTTTCGGGCGCGAGGCACTCGAATTTATCGACTTTCTGAAAAAAGGCGGTTTTTCGTACTGGCAGGTACTCCCGTTCTGCCGTCCCGACGAATTTGCCTCACCCTACAAATCCCTCTCCGCGTTCGGCGGAAACCCTTATTTCATAAGTCCCGAAGAGCTTATGCGCGATGGGCTTATCACAAAAGACGAGCTTGACGCCGCAAAGCAGAAAACGCCGTATTCCTGCGAATTTGACAGGCTTTCGCGCGAGCGGCTTCCGCTTCTTCGCCGTGCGGCGGGACGCGTTTCGCCCGATCTTCGCGAAAAAATAGAAAAATTTATCGCGGAGGACAAATATCTCGAACAGGTCTGTATGTTCATGGCATTGCGCAAAGCGAACGGCGAAAAAGAATGGCAGGAATGGACTGTCAAAGTCCCCGACGCGGACGAACTTTTCTTCTGCGAATTTCTCGAATACGAATTTTTCACACAGTGGAAAAAAGTAAAGGACTACGCGGAGGAAAACGGCATTAAAATAATCGGCGACGTTCCGATCTACGTCTCCTCCGACAGCGCCGACGTATGGGCGAACAAGGAGCAGTTTCTTCTTGACAAGCGGAACAGGCCGACGGCCGTCGCGGGCGTTCCGCCCGACTATTTTTCAAAGGACGGTCAGCTCTGGGGCAACCCTCTCTACGACTGGGATGCGATGAAAAAAGACGGCTACGCGTGGTGGAGAGCGAGAATGAAGCGTATGTTCTCCCTCTTTGACGGCGTGCGGATAGACCATTTCAGAGGACTTGAATCCTTTTGGAGCGTTCCCGCGGACGCAAAAACGGCGCGAGAGGGAAAATGGGTAAATGGTCCGGGCAAAGATTTTGTCGATGCGATCAAAGCCGATATGGACGAGAAAAAGAACTTCGTCATAGCGGAGGATCTCGGCGATATAACGGAGGACGTGACAAAGCTCGTCGATTACAGCGGTTTTCCGGGTATGCGCGTGTTCCAGTTCGCCTTTCTCGGCGGCGACAACCCGCATATGCCGCACAACTATGTGAATAACTGCATAGCGTATTCGGGTACGCACGACAACAACACCCTGCTCGGCTACGTATGGGAGCAGAACGAGGGCGAAAGACGCGAAATGCTCGACTACATCGGATATACCGACAAAAACTGGGACGCCTGCTATCCTACGATAATAAAAACGCTTTACCGCAGCTCCGCGGGACTTGTTATCCTGCCGATACAGGACATTCTCGGCTACGGCTCGGATACGCGCCTCAATACGCCGGGAAAAGCCGAGGGCAACTGGCTTTACCGCATAACAAATGGACAGCTTTCGGGCGTTGATATTTCGCGCTACAAACGCTATTCGGAGCTTTATAAGAGAATATGAAAAGATTTTTCATTCTTTTTCTGATTCTTGCCGTCTCGGTTTTTGCAGCCTCCTGCGGCGCGCGGAATAAGGGTAACGACAGCGACAGAGAAACCTTGACGGAAATCACGACGGAAACAGAAACGGAAACGAACGCATACACAGAGACAGAGGCAGAGGCAGAAACGACCGACGCGGCGACGGAAACGACGGCGGAGGCAGCGTCGGGCACATGCGAAACCGAAAAAGTGCCCGAAACTGGCGCGGAAAGTGCCGACGCGGTATCCGCAATCCTCGAAAAAATGACGGACGAGGAAAAAGTCGGTCAGCTCTTTCTCTGCCGCAACCCGAAAACGGAGGATGACGCGCTCCGCCTTGTGCGCGACCTTCACGTCGGCGGAATTATATTCTTTGCGCGCGATTTTGCGGATTCGACGCCCGAAAAATTCCGTGCTCTTGTCGATAAGTACAACGAAAACGCCGACATCGGGCTTCTCACCGCCGTCGATGAAGAGGGCGGCAGCGTCTGCCGCGTGAGCCTGTACAAAGCGTTCAGGGACGAGAAATTCGCGTCGCCCGCTGAGCTTTACGACACGGGCGGTATCGACGCGATTACAAACGATGCCTCCGATAAAAGCGATTTTCTTCTTAACATCGGGATAAATTTCAACATTTGCCCCGTTGCCGACGTTTCGACGGACGAGAGTGACTTCATCTATGCCCGCTCGCTCGGCGAGAACGCGGAAAAGACCGCCGAATACGTCTCCGCCGTCATAGAAAAAATGAACGAAAGAGTGATAGTCTCGGCGTTAAAGCACTTCCCCGGCTACGGCTCGTGCGAGGACACGCACACGGGCATCGCCTACGACAGACGCGAGCTTTCGTCGCTTGAAGAAAATGATTTCCCGCCGTTCAGGGCTGGCATAAAAGCGAATGCACCGATAGTTCTCGTTTCGCACAACGTCGTTACGGCGCTTGACGGCGACAGGCCCGCGTCTCTCTCGAAAAAGGTAATAGATCTGCTTCGCGGTGACTTCGGTTTTTCGGGCGTGGTAATGACGGACGATCTTTCGATGGGTGCAATAAAGGACTTTACGGGCGGCGGCGACGCGGCTGTCTCGGCGGTGCTTGCGGGCTGCGATCTGCTCTGCTCGTCAGACCCCGCGGCGCAGTACGGCGCGGTGCTTGAAGCCCTCCGAAACGGCACGATACCGAGAGAACGGATAAACGAGGCGGCGGAGAGGATCCTGCGCCTCAAACAAAAATACAATATATTAAAGGAACAATAATGGACACAAACGAAATTGCATTTTCAGACCTTTTTGACGAAAAAGTTACAACTGTCTGCTTTACGGGACACAGGGAAATCGCGGCGGATAAAGAAGAGGAGGTCAGAAACACTCTCTCCTCCGTTCTCGCCTCGCTCTACGCGCGCGGAGCAAGAATATTCAAAGCGGGCGGTGCGCTCGGCTTTGACACAATGGCGGCGATAGCCGTTATCGCACTTCGCGCCGAAACGGACGACGACGAGATAAAGCTGAAACTTTATCTTCCCGCGCCCGATCAGGCGGAAAACTTCCCCGAAAGCGACAAAAAAGTCTATGAGATAATCAAAGGTCAGGCGTCGGACGTTTTCTATTCGTCGGACGAAATCAACACGGAGAGTTTTCTCGCGCGCAACCGCAGGCTGGTCGAGGGTAGTGACGTCTGCGTTGCCTACTGCACCGAATCGAAGGGCGGCAGCTACTACACCTGCCGTCTCGCCATATCCGAGGGCGTCGAACTTATTAACATAGCGGATCTTATAGACCTTTGAAACGCTTTTTATCGAAATGAATTTTAAGGTGGGGAAAGCTCCTCACCTTAAATTTTTTTGACTTTTTTCGAAAAACCTATTGCAAAACGGAAAAGTTTGTGGTATAATTCTAATGTTTGAAATGTCAGACAGGAATAGGGGTGTAGCTCAGTTGGTAGAGCAGCGGTCTCCAAAACCGCGTGCCCGGGGTTCGAGTCCCTGCTCCCCTGCCAAAGCTTACAGAGCCTTTAACCATCGCGGTTAAAGGCTCTGTTTTTGTTCTGTTTTGCCGGTGGGTTCCTTTCTTTCAGGATTCCGGCGTTTTTTCTGTCTGTTTCTGCTCCGGATTCCGACTTGCTGTATTTATCTTCCCGTCTGCCACAGCATCAATAAAGCATCATGAGCGTCGGATTTTAGCTTTTCACAGTTCCAATTCATTCGTCAGACCCGACAATCTTTTGGTGTCTTTCTTTATGGAGCACATCTTCGACGCGGTTTCATAAAACCTATCGGTTTCAAGCGTGAAGTATGGAATCCCGGATTTGTCCTTTTCGATAAATCTGTTGTCGCAGGAATATATGAGTCCGAATGAATTTCCCTGATTTCCGGCAATGCCGTATTCGGTGCTGCCGTATCGCCGCAATTTTCGTTTCATGAATAACCTCACTCCCATATTCCGCGCATCGACCACTTCATTCCCGAAGCCTCCGCTCCGTCGATATGGAGCACTTTTTTATCCGCCGCGTCGGTGAAGGTCGCCGACACCTCGTCCGCGACAAAGAACTCGACCGAGCGGACGTCGGTGATTACGCGCACTTTCAGCTTATCCGCATGCTTAGGAGCATAGGTCTTCCCGCTTGTGAAGCAGATTTTCCCGCTTGTACTTTCATAGGTGAAGCCGTTTTCGCCGACCTTTACCGTGAGATCATTGTCGGTCGGGAGCGTGAATTCGCAGTCGCCCGGGATGAAAAGCTCTGTGTCCGCCGTGAAGCTCTCCGCGCCGTAACGCAGCTTGTCGACAGTTTCTATCGGCGTCCGGAACAGCCTGTAATCGTCCCCGACCTTATGCAGCTCCAGACGGCAGATGAGCGACATCGACTCGGAGAACGGCACGCCGTGATTTTTATCCTTATCGTATCCCCACGCGTAGGCCTTGTCCACTATCCACGCGATGTGATACCTTGCGGTATTGTCCGGATGCGAGTTCCATGTCTGCCCTGCATAGACAGAGCTGCCGTAATCGAGGAATCCCTCGTTACCCTTCGGCGTGAAGTGATAGCCCATGAACTCACCCACAAGATACCGTCCGTTGCCGCCGTAGAGTACCCAGAGCCGCTCGCCGGTCTCAATTACGGGAAGAGGAAAGAGATCAGGGCATTCATACAGGTCTGGCGTGCGCGACTCAAATTTCCAGTCGACGCAGTTCTCGGACGAATAGAAGCTGACGCAGTTCTTTCCTTCAAAGGTCTCATAGACGGCGATGCAGAGCTTTCCTTCGTCGGTGA